>JBDKIV010000120.1:0-10347 GCA_039796935.1 Actinomycetota bacterium
ACGCGGGTCAGCGCATCGCCGACACTCGGTGGGCCGGGTGTGCCGGCCGGCGCGGTGATCGCTTCGTCGATGAGTTCGCTGCGGAGAGCGAACGGGTTGCCGCCGGTCGTCGCGTGGAGCGCTTCGGCGATCCGTTCGATCTGGGACTCGTACGCGCCCGGCATCTGTGTCCGGATGAGTTGGCCGATGTCGGCCACCGTCAGACCTCCGACCGCGATCTCGCTGGCCGGTCGCGGAATCGGTACGGACACCCCGAGCTCTCGGCGAGGCGCCCGGACCAGACCGATCACGAGGACGGGTTCGTTGGTCAGTGACTTCGCGACGATCGAGAGCACTTGGCGAGTGCCGTCGTCGGCTTCGTGGAGGTCGTCGAGGACCACCACCACCGGCGCCGTGAGGCGGGCGAGTCGTTCGAGGACGAACTCGGCGCGGTCGGCGAGGTCGACCGACTCGTTGCTGTCGAACTCGGCGAGCGGGCTGACGCTCAGACGATCGGCCGTGGCCGTGACTCGTTCCCACGGGGCGAACGGTGCTCCACCGGCGACGCACTGGACGATGATGAACGAAGCGTCGTCGGGTGCCGAGGACACGAACGCTCGCACCAGCGCCGACTTGCCGATCCCGGACGGTCCGGTCACCGTGACGAACGAACCGTTCCCGCTGCGGGCATCGCCCAAGCGTTCGGCGAGCCTGAGCAACTCGAGTTCGCGACCGACGAAATCCATCCTGACGATTCTCGCAGGTCGCCCGCGCCGGCGGAAGGGACGGCCGAGCGAGTGAGCGTTCTGTCCAATTCTTGCCCGGGTCCGTCCGATGGACGATAGGGAGACAGCACCTCCTAACGTCCGCTCATGGACTTCGATCTGCCCAAGGAACTGACCGACTACCTGGCCGTGCTCGATGACTTCATCGAATGGGAAATCCGTCCCCTCGAGCAGCAGGACGACAACATCCGCTTCTTCGACCACCGTCGTGAGGATGCCCGAACCGACTGGGAACGCGGCGGTCTGCCGAACGAGGAGTGGGAGGCCCTGCTCCACGAGGCGAAGCGACGCGCCGATCGTGCCGGCCACTACCGGTATCCGCTGCCGGCCGAGTACGGCGGGCAGAACGGGACGAACCTCGGGATGGCTGTCATCCGAGAGCATTTCGCCCGGCAGGGCCTCGGGCTCCACAACGATCTCCAGAACGAGCACTCCATCGTCGGCAACAACGTCGGGCTCCTGCTGATGCTCAACTACGGCACCGACGAGCAGAAAGCCGAGTGGATCGACGATCTCGCCGAGGGCCGCAAGGGCTTCGCGTTCGGGATCACCGAGCCGAACCACGGTTCGGACGCCACGCACATGGAGACCACCGCCGTCAGAGATGGCGACGAATGGGTGATCACCGGCGAAAAGACGTGGAACACGGGCATCCACAAGGCGCAGTACGACATGATCATGGCCCGCACGAGCGGCAAGGCAGGGGATGGCCACGGCATCACTGCGTTCCTCGTGCCGACGAACAGCCCAGGCTTCGAGATCGTCGAGTATCTCTGGACGTTCAACATGCCGACCGATCATGCGCACATCCGGCTCACCGAGGTACGCGTGCCGCACAGCGCGATCTTCGGTGGTGAGGGCACAGGCCTTCAGGTCGTGCAGCACTTCTTCAACGAGAACCGGATCCGCCAGGCGGCCTCGAGCCTCGGCGCGGCGCAGTACTGCATCGACCAGTCGATCGAGTACGCCAAGGAGCGCAAGCCGTTCGGCAAGCCCCTCGCCTCGAACCAGGCGATCCAGTTCCCCCTCGTCGAACTGCAGACGCAGTGTGAGATGCTCCGTGCGCTCATCCACAAGACGGCGTGGGCGATGGACAAGTACGGCGCGTTCTCGCAGAGCGACAAGGTCTCGATGTGCAACTACTGGGCGAATCGCCTGTGCTGCGAAGCTGCCGACCGGGCGATGCAGGTTCACGGTGGCCTGGGCTACAGCCGTCACAAGGCCTTCGAGCACATCTACCGCCACCACCGGCGCTATCGCATCACCGAGGGTGCCGAAGAGATCCAGATGCGGCGCGTGGCGGGCTACATGTTCGGATTCATGAACCAGCGTGCGCCGAAGGGAGTCCAGGAATGAGCGAGGTTGCCGCCGGGGTCTCGCCGAGCCCCTTCGTCAGCGGAATCGAGCCGATCGTCGAGAGCGACGAGCAGATCCGCGCGGCGCTCGTCGACGCCGAGCTCCCGCCGCTGCTGCCGGCGCTCGCGTATCTGACCGGCGACCTGACGTTGCTGCGCCCGCATCTGCGTCCCGATCCGATGCTGCTCGGCATGCCACAGGGCGGCCTCACCGACGAGCAGCAGTCCGAGGTGCGCGAGCTCGCCCTCGATGCCATCGTGCGGTATCGCGACGCCGGCTGCCGACCGGCGCCCACCCCGAGCGATGCCGACCTGCAGACCATCCTCGAGTTCACGGTCGGCGGTGCCGAGATGGGCGGGTATCTGCCTCTGCTCGAGGAGGAACTCGCCTATCGGGGCGAGGACCGCCGGGCACCGGGCTGGCGCGTCGACGACATCGCCCCGGGCCGGGACTTCCATGTCGTCATCATCGGTGCCGGCATGTCGGGTGTTCTCGCAGCCCACCGTCTCGAGCAGGCCGGTGTGTCCTACACGCTGCTCGACAAGAATGCCGACGTCGGTGGGACGTGGTACGAGAGCGTGTACCCGGGCTGCCGTGTCGACAACCCGAACCACAACTACAGCTACTCGTTCGCGCAGCGTCACGACTGGCCGTTCCACTACTCGCCGCAGTCGGTGCTGCACGACTACTTCAGGCAGTGCTCGGAGGTGTTCGGGGTCCGCCAGCACGTCCGCTTCGAGGCAACGGTCTCGGCTGCGACCTGGAGTGACACCGATCGCTCGTGGACGGTCGACTACGTCCAACAGGGTCAGCGTCACTCCATCACCGCCGATGCCGTGATCAGTGCCGTCGGCCAGCTCAACCGCCCGCAGTGGCCGTCGCTCGATGGGATCGCAGCGTTCGAGGGGCCGTACTTCCACTCGGCCGAGTGGCGTCACGAACTCGACCTGACGGGCAAGAGGGTCGTGGTGATCGGTACCGGTGCGAGCGCTCTGCAGTTCATCCCCGAAGTGGCCGCGATCGCCGGGCACGTGACGGTGCTCCAGCGCACCCCGCCGTGGATCGCCCCGACACCCGACTATCACGACCCGGTGGCACCCGGACTGCGGTGGTTGTTCGGTCATGTCCCCACGTACAGCGAGCTGATGCGGTTCTCGATCTTCTGGCGCATGGGTGACGGTGCACTCGAGTCGGTTCGGGTCGACCCGAACTGGCAGAGCGACGGGTCGTCGGTGAACGAGATCAGCGAGATGGGCCGTCAGCTCCTGCTCGAGTACTACCGAGAGCAGTTCGGAGACCGACCGGACCTCCTCGAGAAGGTCGTGCCGAACTATCCGCCCGGCGCCAAGCGGGCCGTTCGCGACAACGGGATCTGGGCGACGACCTTGAAGCGCCAGAACGTCGACCTGGTGACGACGGCGATCGAGCGGATCGATGCCACGGGAGTGGTGCTGCGCGACGGTTCGCACCTCGACGCCGACGTGATCATCTACGGGACCGGCTACCAGGCGTCGAAGTTCTTGACGCCGATGACGGTCCGCGGGCGGGGTGGCGCCGACCTGCACGAGCGGTGGGCCGGCGATGCCAGGGCCTATCTGGGCGTGTCGATCCCCGACTTCCCGAATCTGTGGTGTCTCTACGGCCCCAACACGAACATCGTCATCAACGGCAGCATCGTCTACTTCAGCGAGTGCGGCGTACGTCTGATCCTCGGCCTCGTCCGCGAGATCCTCGAACACGGCGCTCGTGCGATCGTGGTGAAGCCCGAGGTGCACGACCGGTTCAACGACGAGGTCGATGCGGAGAACCGGCGAATGGCGTGGGGGTGGAGTTCGGTCAACAGTTGGTACAAGAACGAGCACGGGCGCGTCGCCCAGAACTGGCCGTTCACCCTGCTCGAGTATTGGCGGCGCACACTGCGGCCAGAACCCTCGGAGTTCGATCTGATCGACTGATACGGTCCGGCAGATGCTCGACCGAGTCCTGAGGGAACTGCGCGATGCGGTGGGGACCGAGCACGTGGTGCTCGATCCCGCGGTACGGGCCTCTCACGAGACCGACTGGACCGGGCGGTTCACCGGTTCGACCCCGGCGGTGCTGCGACCGTCGTCGACGGCCGAGGTCGAGGCGATCGTCGAGGTCTGTCGGGGTCACGGCATCCCGATCGTGCCCCAGGGCGGCAACACGGGACTCGTCGGTGGCGGGGTTCCCGCCGATGGTGCACTGGTGCTCGACATGCGCCGATTCCGGCGGATCGACCCGGTCGATACTGCGGCGAGGCAGATCACCGTGGGGGCGGGGGTGTCGATCGAGGAAGTGCAGGTGGCCGCCAAGGGCGCCGGTCTGAGGTACGCGATCGATTTCGGCGCTCGCGCGTCGGCGACCGTCGGTGGCTCGATCGCCACGAATGCCGGCGGCATCAACGTGCTGAGGTACGGCTCGACCCGAGAGCAACTCCTCGGTGTCGAGGCGGTCCTCGGCACCGGCCGCACCGTCAGCCGATTGCAAGGTCTCGTCAAGGACAACACCGGCTATCACCTGCCCGGCCTGCTCTGTGGCAGCGAGGGCACGCTCGGTGTCATCACCGCAGCGCGGCTTCGACTGGTCGCCGATCATCCCTGTGCCGTGACGGCGCTGATCGGTTTCGAGTCGGTCCGCGCGGCCGTTGCTGCTGTCGCCCGATGGCGGTCCGCCCTCGACGACCTCGATGCTGCCGAACTGATGCTCGCCGACGGGGTGGAACTGGTGCAGCAGGTCTTCGAGCGTCGGCCGAGGTTCGAACGGCGGTGGCCTGCGCTCGTGCTGATCGAGGTGTCGTCGCAGGTCGACCCGACGGGCAGGATCGCCGATGCCGTCGCCGGGGTCGAGGGTGTGGGGGAGGTGGCGGTGGCGAGCGCCGAGACGCAGAGGCGAGCCTTGTGGCGACTCCGCGAGGACCACACGCCCGCCATCGCCACCGTAGGTGTTCCTCACAAGTTCGATGTGACCGTGCCTGCCGGAGGACTGGTCGAATTCATCGATGCGATGCCCGGCGTGGTCCGCTCGCGTGCTCCTACGGCATCGGTCTGGATGTTCGGCCATCTCGGTGACGGGAACATCCACGTCAACGTCACCGGGGTGACCGGCTCCGGCGACGAGCTGGACGAGTTGGTGTACCGCCACGTCGTCGAGATCGGCGGATGCATCAGCGCCGAGCACGGCATCGGTCGGGCGAAGGCCCGCTGGCTGTCACTCGACCGCAGCGAGTCCGAGCTCGCCGCGATGCGTGCCATCAAGCGTGGCCTCGACCCGGCAGGAGTGCTCAACCCCGGTGCGGTGCTCACCCCGACGCGCTCGCCGTGACCATCGTGCGGAGGTGGCAATCGCTCGTCCGGCCAGCGCCTGCTTCCTCCGACACCTCGTCCATTAGCCTGATCGGATGCGCTCCTCCCTCGCTGAGATGTTGGCCACGCACGATGTGCTGCTCGCCGATGGGGCTACGGGGACGAACTACTTCGCCCGCGGCCTGTCGGCCGGACATCCGCCCGAGCTCTGGAACGTCGAACACCCCGAGCTCGTCACGCAGGTTCACCAGGCATTCGTCGACGCCGGTGCAGACATCATCCTCACGAACTCCTTCGGAGGCACGGCTCAGCGGCTGAAGCTGCACCGCGCAGAGGATCGTGTCGAGGAGTTGGCCGCGATCGCTGCTCGCCTCGCCCGCCAGGTGGCAGATGCCGCATCGAGGCCGGTCGTGGTCGCTGGTTCGGTCGGCCCGACCGGTGAGTTGTTCGTGCCGTTGGGTGCCTTGACGGCGGAGGTCGCCGTCGCCAGCTTCCGCGAGCAGATCAGGGGCCTGAGAGCCGGCGGTGCCGACGTCGTGTGGATCGAGACCATGTCGTCGGCCGACGAGGTGCGTGCTGCTGCACAGGCCGCCATCGACGAAGGCATGCCGTACACGGCGACGTGTTCGTTCGACACGGCCGGTCGAACGATGATGGGTCTGCTCCCGTCGGCGATGGCGGGTGTCTTCGACGGCCTCGCCCAGGCCCCGGTCGCCTTCGGTGCCAACTGTGGTGTCGGGGCGAGTGACATCCTGGTCAGCGTGGGGGCCATGTGCGACGGGTCGCACGCAGTGATCGCCAAGGGGAACTGTGGCATCCCGCAGTTCCAGGGCACCGAGATCGTCTATTCGGGCACTCCCGAACTCATGGGTTCGTACGCCCGCCTCGCTGCCGACACGGGCGTGCGGATCATCGGTGGCTGCTGCGGCACGACGCCCGAGCACCTCGCGTCGATGCGCCGGGCGCTCGACGAGCGAGTGCCAGGACCCCGGCCGAGTGTGGATGACATCGTGGCGGCGATCGGGCCGCTCACGAACGGGTTGCCCTCCGAGGCGGCCGCCGGCGAGCGGGGTGGCCGGCGCAAGAGCAGACGCACGGATGGAGAGGCGCTAGCGTGAGGATCCTCATGGATCCATCTGGCGACAGTGCATGACACCAACCACTTCTGCGTACACGGTGGTCGTTCCGGGGACGCATGTGATGCCCGCCCTGTGCGGCCCCCGAGATGTGCATCTTCGTCAGATCGAGCAGGCTTTCCCGTCGACGACGATCGTGGTTCGTGGCAACGAGGTGCACCTCGACGGTGACCAGTCGGCGGCCGCGGGTCAACTCGTCGAAGAGTTGGTCGTGCTGTTGCAGCGGGGTCAGCACCTCGACGACGCGATCGTCGGTCGGGCGATCGACATGGTTCGTCACGACGAGAAGCCGAGTACGGTCCTGACCGATGACATCCTTCGTGGCACGAAGGGTCGAGCCGTCCGGCCGAAGACCGCGGGCCAGAAGCGCTACATCGATGCGATTCGCAGCAACGTCATCACGTTCGGCATCGGTCCGGCGGGCACCGGCAAGAGCTGGTTGGCCGTGGCGATGGCCGTCCACGCATTGCAGACCAAGCAGGTCCAGCGCATCATCCTCACCCGGCCCGCGGTCGAGGCGGGCGAACGCCTCGGTTTTCTGCCCGGTGACCTGATGGCGAAGATCGACCCCTATCTGCGTCCGCTCTACGACGCGCTCTACGACATGGTCGATCCGGAAGGTGCCCAGAAGCTGCTCGAGCGACAAGCCGTCGAGGTCGCACCGCTGGCGTTCATGCGAGGGCGCACGCTCAACAACAGCTTCATCATCCTCGACGAGGCGCAGAACGCGACACCCGAACAGATGAAGATGTTCCTCACGCGCATCGGGTTCGGTTCGAAGGTGGTCGTCACCGGCGACACCACGCAGATCGACGTGCCGGACGGCCGGAGCGGGCTGCTCGGCCTCGAGCGCGTGCTCCAGGGGATCGACGGCCTGTCGTTCGTGCACCTGGGCACGAGCGATGTGGTGCGCCACCGGATCGTCGGCGACATCGTCGCCGCGTACGAACGACAGGCCGAGTCCCGTGGGTGAGCCGTCGCGGCCTCGCTTGGACGCCGGCCCGGCACGCATCGGGGGCGACGGTGAGCCCGAGGTGTTCGTCGCCGACGAGCAGGACGACGTCCCGCTCGAACTCGAACGCTGGCAGCGGTTGGCCCTGGCGGTGCTGCACGACCAGGGCGTTCGGGGGCTGGCCGAGCTGTCGCTCATCTTCGCCTCGCCCGACGAGATGGCCGTGTTGAACGAGCAGTACATGGGCAAGGTCGGACCGACCGACGTGCTCGCTTTCCCGCTCGATGCCCACGACGTGACGCCCATGGTCGATGTCGGCCCGACGCGTGGGCCCGACCGGGCGCCGGTCGATCCGGGGGATCTCCCGCTGCTGCTCGGCGACGTCGTCGTCTGCCCGGCGGTGGCCAGGTCACAGGCGCCGGACCATGCGGGCTCGCTCGACGACGAGTTGGCGCTCCTCGTCGTGCACGGAACGCTCCACGTGCTGGGGTACGACCATGACACCGACAGCGACACGGCAGCCATGCGTGCCGCGGAGTTGAAGATCCTCGAAGAGCACCACTGGCGTGGTCGGGCACCGCAGGGATTCCGGCAGGATCACGACGAATGATCGCTGCGCTCACCAATGCCGATGTCGGGATGTTGCTCGCCATCTTCGTCCTGCTGATCGTGCTGATCTTCCTGTCGATCGCGGAGATGGGTCTCTCTCGGGTCAGCCGCCACAAGGCTGCGTCCATCGCCGACGAGGGCGGCAAGGCGGGCAAGGCGCTGCTGTGGCTCTCGGCCGAGCCCGAGCGATGGGTCAACCCGCTGCTGTTGACGGTCAACATCTGCCAGACGGTGCAGGCGACGCTGACGGGTATCGTCGCCAGCCGCCTGTTCGGCGGTACCGGTGTCGTCATCGGTGTGGTGCTCAACGTGATCGTGTTCTTCGTCCTCGCCGAGGCGGTGCCCAAGACGTATGCGGTCCAGTATCCCGACCGAGCGGCTCGGCTGGCGGCACGGCCTGTGGCCGCACTGGTCCGGTTCCCGCTCCTTCGATGGGTGTCCCGTGGGTTGATCGGGCTCACCAACGTGATCGTCAAGGGCAAGGGCCTCGAGCAGGGTCCGTTCGTGAACGAGCAGGAGCTGCTCGGCATCGTCGAGGCAGCTGCCGAGGAGGGCGTGGTCGAGCACGAAGAGCGAGAACTGATCGAGAGCATCATCGAGTTCGGCGACACGGTCGTGCGCGAGGTGATGGTGCCGCGGCCCGACATGGTGACCGTCGAGCACCTCGCGACGGTCACCCAGGCGCTCGACGTGGCGATCGAACACGGCTTCAGTCGGCTCCCGGTGCTCGGCGCCGGCGAGGACGACGACGTCGTCGGTCTCGCCTACACGAAGGACCTGATGCGTGCCGAGCGCGAGGGTGGTGGGGCCAGACCCGTCACCGATTTCGTGCGGTCGGTCCGTTTCGTGCCCGAGCACAAGCCGGTCAATCGGTTGATGCGCGAGATGCAGGCCGAGAAGTTCCATCTCTCGATCGTCGCCGACGAGTACGGAGCCATTGCCGGTCTGATCACCCTCGAGGACTGCCTCGAGGAGCTCGTCGGCGACATCCATGACGAGTACGACACCGAGGATCTCGACGTCCAGGTGGTCTCCGACGACGAGTATCTGGTGAGCGGCCGCATCGCGATCAGCGACCTCGACGATCTGCTCGACGTCGAACTGCCCGACGACGACTGGGACACCCTCGGTGGCTTCATCTTCAACACCCTCGAGCACGTCCCGGTGCCGGGCGAGCACATCGAGTCGCACGGCTGGGGATTCACCGTGGTCGAGATGGAGGGTCGTCGTGTGCACCGGGTGCGGGTCACCCGAGTCGTGCACGAGTCGGCGGACACCCTGGCGGTCGGCCAGGGCGAGTGAGCCGGTGAGCGCCGGATAAGGTCCGGCGTATGCAGATCTCCATGGAAGGCAAGGTCGCTCTCGTCACCGGAGCGTCGAAGGGCATCGGGAAGGCGATCGCCGCGACGCTGGCGGCCAATGGTGCCAAGGTGATGCTGTCGTCCCGCAAGATCGAGGCGCTCGAGGCGGCGGCGGCCGAGATGGAGGGCGAGACGGCGGTGTTCGCCGCGAACGCCGGAGATCCGCAGGCGGCGCGTGCGTGCGTCGCGGCGACGGTCGAGCGTTTCGGACCGATCGACATCCTCGTCAACAATGCTGCTGCCAATCCCTACTTCGGTCCGACGATGGAGGTCGACGAGGCACGCTTCGACAAGACCTTCCAGGTCAACCTCCGTGGGCCGGTCTTTTGGTGCCAGGCGGTGTGGGAGGCCGGGATGAAGGACCGTCCGGGCGTGATCGTCAACATCGCGTCGGTGGGCGGTCTGCGGGCCGAGAACGGCCTCGGCACCTACAACCTGACGAAGGCCGGGTTGATCCACCTCACGCGTCAACTCGGCAACGAGCTCGGACCGACGCGTGTGGTCGGTGTGGCTCCCGGCTTGGTCCAGACCGACTTCGCGAAGGTCTTGGTCGACAACTTCGGCGAACGCCTCGCCGCCCAGCTGCCGCTGAAGCGTCTCGGCGTTCCCCAGGACATCGCCAACCTGGTCGCATTCCTTGCGTCGGATGCGGCGAGCTGGATCACCGGTGAGACGTTCGTGATCGATGGCGGTGCGGGCGTTCGAGCGGGCTGAACCGCGTCACGAACGGAGTTTCGTCCGTTGTACCTTGCCGAGGGCGGTCTTCGGCAACGACTCGACCACGAGCAACTGCTTCGGGGCGTGCGTCGCCGGCAGCGTGTCCTTCACATGGGCTCTCAGTTCGTC
>JBDKIV010000121.1:0-15204 GCA_039796935.1 Actinomycetota bacterium
CGGTGCGGCCTTCTTGGCCGGCGCAGCCTTCGCTGCGGGAGCAGCCTTCTTCGCCGGTGCGGCCTTCTTGGCCGGCGCAGCCTTCGCCGCCGGCGCAGCCTTCTTCGCCGCGGGAGCAGCCTTCTTCGCCGGTGCGGCCTTCTTCGTTGCAGCCATTCTGATCAGTCCTTTCGTCAGTCCTTCGATGAGGGGTCTTGTGACACTGCTTCTGTGGGTCGAGCGCACAGCCCGAGGTGAACAGCTACCTCGCCGTACCGCTTGCACGCTCGTAACACGTTCGGTACGAACGCGTATGGAACCTTGTTCGCTCGCGAATAGCAAGTACTGATGTCGTTGCAGATGCAACGACATCACGATGACGCGATCAGTCCGGTGCGAGCGACGACCTGATCGCCTCGGCCACGCTGTGGGACTCCCCTGCTTCGTACTTCTGGCGCGGCCAGAAAAACCCTCGAAGGCCGTCCTTGCGACGACGAGGAACCACGTGAACATGAAGGTGCGGAACGCTCTGGCTCACCACGTTGTTGTTCGCGACGAAGGTGCCGTGTGCGTCCAGTGCCCGAGGAAGAGCCGCCGCGATCCTCCGAACGGTGACGAACAGCGGCGCCACCTCGTGATCGTGCAGATCGGCGAGCGTGGCGACATGCCGACGGGGCACCACGAGGACATGACCCTTGAAAAGTGGGGCTCGGTCGAGGAACGCAACCGTTTGCTCGTCGGCCCACACCACATCGGCGTGCGTTCGCATCGTCGACACGGCACAGAAGACACAGTCAGGCACGACCATGGTTCGAAGTCTGCCAGCCTGCTCGCACGGGCGACAGGCGTCGGGCGAGCGAGCAGTTCGCGACGATCGGTATCCACCGCTGGCGGCGAGCGCTGCGGTAGAACAGCACTGGGCGTTCCGCCCCGAGCCGCAACTCGTCTCACCACCAGGAGATGCAGTGACCGACCTTCTAGCGCCATCGAACGCAGGAGCGATCTCGGATTCGCTCGGAGGTGACCTCTCGGCCGATCGAGAGCACCTCTGCCCCGATGCCCGGGCACGTGTGGTCCTCGACACGAGCGTGCTCATCGCCGATCCATCGTGTCTCGTCCACTTTCGGGACGTCGACGTGGTGGTTCCACTCACGGTCATCGAGGAACTCGACGGGCTGAAGACGCGCCTCGACGACGTGGGACGCTCCGCTCGGACGGCGCTGAGGACGATCGAGGATCTACGCGTGAGCGCAGGTGGATCACTGGCGACCGCAGTCGCCGTGTCGACCAGCCCCGACGCAGCAACGGTCCAGATCGAGATCAACGGCGTGCAGCGACATCTGCTCGAGTCGTACGGCCTCGACCCTGCGGTTCCCGACAACCGCATCATCGCAGCGGCGCTCGGCCAACGCCATCTCGCTCCGACCACGATGATCTCGAACGACGCAGCGTTGCGGATCAAGGCCGCCCACCTCGGCGTCGACGCCGCGGCGCATCAGCCGATCGGTCGCGTCGATGCACTCCGCGACGAAGGGTGGGCCACCCTCGAATCCGACGCAGCGACCATCGACTCGCTGTATGCATCGGGAACCATCAGCGCCGAGACGGTCGCCGGCAGTTCGCTCGTCGGCCAGAACGGGTTCGGTGTTCTTCGTTCCGGCTCGCAGTCGGCGTTGGTCCGGCTCATCGGAGAAGCGCTGACCCTTCTCCCCCACCAGGCCCCGGAACCGTGGGGACTGCGCGCCAGGTCGAAAGAGCAGCGGTTCGCACTCGAGCTTCTGCTCGATCCCACGGTGAGCGTGGTGGCACTCGACGGGTCGGCCGGGACGGGCAAGACGCTGCTGGCGATCGCCGCCGGCCTCGAGCAGGTGGTCGAACAGCGCGTTTTCGAACGGCTCGCCATCTATCGGCCACTGGTGGCGGTCGGCCGGGCAGACGTGGGCTTCCTGCCGGGCGGCCTCGACGAGAAGCTCGATCCATGGATGTCGGCGATCCACGATGCCATCGTGGCGCTGACCGACCACCGGAGCTCGCGAGACGCTCGACGACTGATCGACGAACTGATCGCGCGTGACCAACTCTCGCTCGAGAGCGTCACCTTCTTGCGCGGCCGATCGCTGCACCGCCAGATCGTGATCGTCGACGAGGCCCAGAACCTCGAACCGACGACCCTGAAGACGATCCTCACCCGTATCGGGGACGGCACCAAGGTGATCTTCACCGGCGACACGAGCCAGATCGATGCTCCGTATCTCGGAGCGTCGAACAACGCCCTCGCCGTGTTGATCCAAGCGTTCCGCGGACAACCCTGCTTCGGTCACATCACGCTCACGTCGTGCGAGCGCAGCGTCGTGGCCAGCCTCGCGGCGCAACTGCTCTGACCCGCTCGGAGGGCAGATGTGCCGGTCGTTCCGCCGGGCGACACGATGGATCAAAATTTAGTGCGAAAAGTGCTTTACAACCGTTCCGTTCGGACTTAGTGTTAAAAGTGAGCGGTCGGGGTCACTCCCTCCCGGCCCCGCCGCTCGCACATCCACCAGCGAACGACGACTCGGGCGCACTGCGCCTGGACGGCACGAGGAAACGGGATCATGGCCGCAATCGAAGCGATGCAGTTCGAGATGCCGAGCGATCGGCCGTGGGCAGACCACGCCGTCTGCAAGGGCCGCACACCGCTGTTCTTCCCGCCGCGCGCCGAGCGCCCGCAGGCTCGCATGCGTCGCGAAGCCCAAGCCCGCCTCCTGTGCTCCACCTGTCCGGTCCAAGCGCCGTGCAAGGAGTTCGCCCGGGCGAACCACGAGTACGGCTTCTGGGGCGGCGAGAGCGAGGAAGATCGCCACTTGGCCGGCTACACCGTCGCTGCGCCGATCGGGGTTCGCGCTCGCTCACTCGGACGCTGAGACGAGCACCGTCACACCCGCTGCCTACGATGCGGAGGTGACCACGAGTTCCACGTCGTCCCGTTCGCAGACGGGTCCTCCCGATCGGTTTGCCGTCGTCGATGTCGAGACGTCCGGGCTCTCCATCAGACGTGATCGGGTCATCCAGGTCGGCGTGGTGATCGTCGATCTCTCCGGGTCGGTCATCGAGCGCTGGGAAAGCCTCGTCAGACCGCGAAGCCGCTGGTTCTTCCGAGTTGGACCGACCGAACTCCACGGGATTCGACGACGCGACCTGGTTCGGGCACCTGCGCTCGCGACCGTGATGGGTCGTCTGGCCGACGATCTGCGTTCATCGATCCTGGTGGCACACAACGCGCCGTTCGACGTCGGATTCCTTCGGAAAGCGGCACACGAGGCCTCGGTCGACCTGCCGATCAACGGCATCCTCTGCACGCTCTCGCTCTCGCGGGCACTCGACCCCGACCGGACGATGTCGCATCGCCTCGGGGCGGTGTGCGAACGATACGGCGTCTCCCTCGTGCGTCCGCACGACGCACTCGCCGACGCCGACGCAACCGCCGCCGTGCTGCGACCTCTGCTCGACGCGCACGGCATCACCACGTTCGACGAGGTCTGGGCTCAGTCGTCGCCGGCATAGCGGGCCGCCAGCACGGCGCTGGCCTCAGCGGCCGCCAACCCGCGCCACCGAACGGGCTGGATCACCTCGATCGCCGGCCCGAGTCGAACCATCAGCTGCCGCAGCCAGCGCTCGTTCGCGACGACCAACTCGGTGATCAACCGGTCGCCCTCCTCGGTCACCGACCGGATCGGGAATCGCTCGATCACCCACCTCGCCGACGGGTCGAGCGACAGCATCACGACGGCCGAGTCGTGCGCGTCGTCGAACCAGTCGTCCCCGTTCGGTATCGACACCTCCCGTCGCTCCGCGAACTCGCCGGTCAGCTGCCAGGACACGACACGGTCGATCCGGAACCGCCGCTCGTCGCCCGAGCGGTCATCGTCAGCCAGCAGATACCAGTGCCCCCGATCGGTGAAGACGGCGCGGGAGGTGACCAGCCGATCGGTGACCTCACCGCTGGCAGCCGACCAGTACTCGAGCCGCACGCGCTCGTGACGCTCGGCCGCAGCGATCAGATCTGCGGTTGCGGGCGGCTGGCCGAGATCGACGACCAGTCCGTCGTCACCGAGGACCTGCTCGAGCTTGGCCAGGGCTCGTGCCAGCGGGCCGTGGGCGTCGGCACCAGGCATCGTCAGCGCGGCTCGCAGCGCCGTGACGAGTGTGAACGCCTCCGGTGCCGTGAGTCGGAGTGGCCGGGTGAAAAACCGCGGCACTCCGACGTGGGCAACACCCTCGTCGATGTACAGATCGATCATCTCGTCGAGGAATGGAGGCAATCCGCAGAGCGCAACCTGTTCAAGGTCCGCCACGAGTTCGCGCTCGGACACCTGGAACCGCTCGCACATCTCGCCGATCGACGCACTGCCGCGCTCCATCAGCCACGGCAGCACCACCAGCAGACGACGAACCCGGTCCTTCAGCGGTGCCGGGCCGCGGCGAGCGCTCACGAGGCCACCGCACATGAACGCAGCCACTCGACGACGGCAGATCGAACGTCGGGAGGACCCAACACCTCGGCGTTGACCCCGAACGACAGCACCCACGATCGGAACGCCTCGACGTTGGAACACGGGACGAGCAGGGTGACGCTCCGCTCGCGATCGGCACCACCCGGGTCGTCCGCCACCACGGCGTCGTCACCGAGCGAGCGTCGTGCGAGGTCGCCTTCAGCACCGAAGATCCGGACCTCCGCCGTTCGCGATCCATCGCCACCCATCGACTTCGAGTCGGCGGGAAATGCCGTGCGAGCATCGAAACCCGGGGGACGAGTGAACACGGACGATTCGAGCACGGTGACGTCACCCTCGATCCGATCGACGCGGTACGTACGTACCTGGCCGTAGCGATGATCGTTGCCGATCACGTACCAGAAGCCCTCTCGCAACAGCAGACCGTACGGATCGAGGACTCGCTCGGTCCCGCGATAGGCGAACCGAACCGATACGTGGTCGGTGGCTGCCACACGCAGCACCGGTAGTGGCGAGAGCTCGACGACGTTCGTGCGCACCGTCGTCGGAGGCAAGACACTGCCGCCGAGCTTCCACACGGCGTCCTGACCCGTCTCGCTCCGCACCGTCGCGACCGCCATCTGCAGGGCATGCCGCTCGTCGTCGTCGAGTTGCAGACCGCGCAGCTCGTACCGGTCGCGATCGATCGAGTAGCCCGTCTCGCCGGCCTGCGAGCCGCCGAGCACCTCGGTCTCGATGGGCACACCGATCTCTCGGAGCAACGCCTTGTCGCGCTCGAACGCGCCGCGGAGCGCCGCCGCACCCTCGGGGTACATCCCGACGAGGCGATTGGCGATGTCCTTGAGGGTCAGCGGCACACGGGTCTCGAGCAGCAGCGTGAGTAAGTTGGTGATGCGCTCGACCGGCGAATAGACCATCCACCGATCGTAGGCCGATCCCGGCGACGACCGACCCCGAGGACCGGTGCTTTCGAGCGGGCGACGTGTCCGTCAGCGACGGTTCGCCCGGTACCACTCGATCGCAGCAGCGGTCGACCCGTCGTGGCCGGACACGTCATGGCCGGACACGGCGGCGCCGGACAACTCGGGGGCGATGCGAGACGCCATGACCTTGCCGAGCTCGACACCCCACTGGTCGAAGCTGTTGACACCCCACACACAGCCCTGCACGAAGACCACGTGCTCGTAGAGCGCGACCAGCTGACCGAGCGTGTGCGGTGTGAGTCGGGGGGCGAGGATCGTGGTGCTCGGGCGGTTCCCGGGAAAGACCCGATGCGCCTGCTGGTGGGCGGGAACACCGTCGGCGATCACTTCGGCGAGCGTCCGACCGAAGGCCAGCGCCTCGGACTGGGCCAGCATGTTGGCCATCAGCAGGTCGTGCTGGTCGCCGTACGGGTGGTTCGGCTGCGCAAAACCGATGAAGTCGATCGGCACCAGTCGCGTCCCTTGGTGGAGCAGCTGGAAGAAGGCGTGCTGGCCGTTCGTCCCCGGCTCGCCCCAGATGATCGGTCCGGTGTCGATCGACACCGGGGCTCCGTCGAGGCGCACACCCTTGCCGTTCGACTCCATGTCGAGCTGCTGGAGGTAGGCAGGGAAGCGGCGCAGTTCGTGCGCATACGGGAGTACCGCCTTCGACTGCGCCCCGAGCACGTTCGTGTACCAGAGCCCGATCGCCGCCATGAGCACCGGGACGTTCTGGTGCAGCGGCGCATCGCACAGGTGACGATCGACCACATGGAACCCGTCGAGGAGCTGCCGGAACCCTTCGGGACCGATCGCCACCATCAGCGACAGCCCGATGGCCGAGTCGAGCGAGTACCGGCCACCGACCCAGTCCCAGAAAGCGAACATGTTGGCGGGATCGATACCGAACGCCGCAACCTCGGCCGAGTTCGTGCTGACCGCCACGAAGTGCTGCGGCACCGCATCATCACCGAGCGCAGCGACCAGCCAGGACCGTGCGGCGCGAGCGTTCGTGAGCGTCTCGAGCGTCGTGAACGTCTTCGAGCTCACCACGAACAGGGTGGTCGCCGGGTCGAGATCGTCGAGGTTCTCGTGGATGTCGGCGCCATCGACGTTGCTCACGAACCGGCACCGAAGAGCGTCCGTCGAGAACGAGCGCAGCGCTCGGTAGGCCATGGCCGGGCCGAGGTCGCTTCCACCGATCCCGATGTTGACGACGGTGGCGATCGGCTCACCCGTCGCGCCGCGCCACGAACCCGACCGGACGCGCTCGGCGAAGGTGCTCATCTGCCCGAGCACTGCGTGCACATCGGCCACGACGTCGCGATCGTCCACGACGAGTCCGCGTCCCACCGGGGCGCGCAGCACCGTGTGCAACACCGATCGCCCTTCGGTGACGTTGATCCGTTCACCGGCGAACATGGCGTCGCGACGCTCGACGAACGAACTCGCCGCGACGACATCGAGCAGGGCTCGCATGATGGTCTCGTCCACGAGGTTCTTCGAGAGATCGACTCGAAGGTCACCGACCTCGACGGTGTAGCGCTCGGCACGAGTCGGATCGGAGGCGAACAGCGCTCTGAGCGGGACGGCGGGCGGCGTCTCGAGGAGCGAGCGCCACTCGACGGTCGAGGCGATGTCCATGCAGGCGACCCTACCCGAGGTAGCTGGACTCGAGCAGGAGTTGGTTGGCGGCCAGATCCGCCGCTCGCCCGGCGAAGGCCAACTCACCGTGACGGAGCACGTAGGCGCGATCGGCGACCGCCAGAGCCTGGTGCACATGCTGTTCGACGAGGAGCACTGCGACACCAGACGTGTCGGCAGCGCGTCGTACTGCCGCAAGGAGTCGCTCGACGACGAGGGGCGCCAGGCCGAGGCTGAGTTCGTCCACCATCAGCACACCCGGCCGCCTGACGAGTGCCCGGGCGACGGCGACCATCTGCTGCTCGCCACCGCTGAGGAGGCCGGCCCTGCGGTCCAGGAGCGCGTCGAGCGCCGGAAACAGTTCGATGACCCCACGCAGCTCGGCGCTCTCTGATCGGCGGCTCGGCGTGGCCAACCGAAGGTTCTCGCGAACGGTGAGCCGCATGAAGAGGCTCCGCTCTTCGGTGACGTGGCCCAGGCCGAGGCGGGCAATCGCGTCGGGCCGACGGGACCGCACCGATACGCCCCCCAGCACGACATCGCCGGCCGAGATCACGTTCAGGCCGGACGCGGCCCGCAACGTGGTCGACTTGCCGGCTCCGTTCGAACCGAGCAGGGCGACGACTTCGCCCGGATCGACGTGGAGATCGATCCGGTGGATCACGTCGGCACCGCCGTAGCCGGCCGACAAGTCACGCAACTCGAGCGCTGCGGTCATCGGGGACGACCCAGATACGCCTCGACGACCCGTTGGTCCCGCACGACAGAACCCGGCTCGCCGACAGCGATGACCACACCGGACTCGACGGCGTACAGCCGGTCGCACACCGAGACCATCAGGTCGATGTCGTGATCGACGAGCAACACCGCCGTCCCGGCCTCGACCACACCTCGCAGGCAGCCCCCGAACGCAGCCCGCTCGCGCGCATCGAGCCCTGCGGCCGGCTCGTCCATGCACAGCAGCAGCGGAGCGGACGCCAGCGATCTGGCCAGGCCGGCCAGCATCCGTTCGCCGTGGCTGAGTTCATGCGGCAGCCGGTCGACCACATCGGCGATTCCGACGAGCGCCACCGCAACGTCGATCCGCTCGGCGGCGACCGTGCCGCCGGCGACTCGAGGGCGGCCGCGGCGATCGTCCCGGGCGCGGGCTCCCACCTCGAGGTTCTCGATGACCGTGAGGTCGTCGAAGAGTTCGACCGACTGCCAGGTTCGACCCAGCCCGGCACGCGCCCGACGATGAGGAGCCAACGTGGAGATGTCGTGCCCGTCGAACAGGACGCGGCCGGACGAACGCACGAATCCGGTGAGCGCATCGATGGCCGTCGTCTTGCCGGCACCGTTCGGGCCGATCAGGCCGACCACCTCGCCGGACGCGACGACGAGGTCGAGTCGATCGAGCGCCACCAGACCGCCGAAACGAACCGACAGACCCGATGTCTCGAGCAGTGGTGACCCTCCCATGCGGTTCGCCCCCGACCGACCGCTACTCGACACAGTCGAGCGCCGACCACAGCGCCGCCGGAACCCCGCCATCGCCGCAGATCCCCGAGGTTCCGAGATTGCGCAACTCCCACGCACCACCGACCCACTGTGCGACTGCGAAGTATCCGTCCATCGTCATGGGGTCGTCGGGCGCTCCCGACCACGAAGCCCAGTCGTCAGCGCAGCGCAGTGACGTGGGTGTCACGCCGGGCACGGATGACTGCGTCTGCTCGATGATCAGGGCGATGTCGCAGGGACCCGTCGGCTGGCCGGTGGTGGGCGGTGCCACGGTCGACGCAACGGTGGTGGTCGAGCGCACGGTCGTGGCCGGACCGACCGTCGTCGCCGATGCACTCGTCGTGGGATCGACCACCGGAGCAGCGGTCGTCGCGACCGTCGACGCCGCCGCCGACGACGTCACCGGGACCATGGTGGCCGGGTTCGGTTCGCCTCCGGAGGAGTCCCCACCCCCGCACGCCGCAACGGTGAGAGCCGGAACGGCAACCCCCAGGATCAGGCGAGTCCACATCATCGGACGCACAGTACCCAATCGGACGCTGCGCCGCGAGCCGCTCGCAACGCACTCACATGGCAGGTGGTCGCGTACTCTACGACCATGACTGCTCCGTTCGATCTGGCACAGACCGATCACCTCCTCACCACGACTCGTGCGGTGCGGAAACGACTCGACCTCTCGAGGCCGGTGAGCCGAGACCTGATCGTCGACTGCATACGCATCGCGACCCAGGCTCCGGCGGGCGGCAACGTTCAGCACTGGCGATGGCTCGTCGTCGACGACCCCGCGCTCAAGGCGTCGATCGCCGACCTCTACCGGAGGGCCTACGAACCGTACATGGAGCTGCAGCGCCAAGCCGTCGAGCGCACGAATCGCACCGACGCCGCTGCCATCATGTCGTCGAGCGACCACCTGAGCGACGTGCTGCATGCCGTGCCGGCCATGGTGATCCCGTGCTACATCGGCCGACCGACCCACGACATGGGACAAGGAACCCTTGCGGGCATGTACGGCAGCATCCTGCCCGCCGTGTGGAGCTTCATGCTCGCGGCACGGAGCCGTGGCCTCGGCACCGCATGGACGACGCTGCATCTGGCCTACGAAGCCGAGGCCGCCGCCCTGCTCGGCATCCCCGAGCACGTCTGTCAGGTCGCGCTCACGCCCGTCGCGTACTACACCGGCGACGACTTCAAGCCCGGGTCGCGGCGGCCGGCCGAGTCGGTCACGTACTTCAACGGCTGGAAACTGCAGTGAGCTCGATCGACGAACGCTCGGTCGCCCGCCTCTCGGCCCACGTGGCCGACCAGGTCGAACGAGGCTCACTCCGGGCAGCCCAGTTCGCACTGGCACTCGACGGCGACATCGTCGCGACCGAATCCTTCGGGTCGGCCACACCCGAGCATCGCTTCGTCATCTTCAGCGCGACGAAGACGATCACCGCGCTCGCCCTCCTACCCCACCTGGCCGACGGCTCGCTCGAGCTGACCGCTCCGGTCGCGACATACCTTCCCGAGTTCGGCGAGAACGGCAAGGAGGAGGTGTCGGTCCTGCACCTGCTCACCATGCAGGGCGGGTTCCCGACCGCGACCCTCGGGCCCCGTCACTGGGGTAGCAGCCGCGCCCGACGAGAGCGCATGGCCGAGTGGCGGCTCGACTGGCAGGCTGGGTCACGGACCGAGTACCACCCGCTCTCGGCCCACTGGGTGATCGCCGAGTTGATCGAGGCACTGAGCGCCGAGCCGTACACCGACGCGGTTCATCGGCAGGTGAGCGCACCGGCGGGCGTCGACCGGGTCCTGACGCCGTCACCGGGCGGACCCGTCGTCGAGATCCGCGTCGACGGCGAGACCCCCACGACCGACGCCCAGTTGGCTGCGGTCATCGCCGCCTACGGCGACGCCCGACTCGTCGGGCAGGCAGCCGTCGACCCCGACTCGGTCATCAGCATGAACGACCCGAGGTCACAGGCCGCGTGCGTACCCGGAGGTGGAGGTGTCGCTCGCGCCGTCGATGTCGCACGGATCTACCAACACGTCCTGGCCGACGACTCGCCGTGGATGCGCGACGCGAGAGGCGTCGTTCGGAATGCGAGCATCAACGTGAGCGACCGGGTCGCTGCGAACCGGACCATCGCCGGGGTCATCGCCGGCCGCGACGGTCACGAGCGCATCCGATGGTTCCCCTCCGCCCCACGGTCGTTCGGCCATCACGGCATGGGTGGGCAACTGTGCTGGGCCGACCCCGATTCCGGTCTGTCGTTCTGTTTCCTGCACGACACGGTCCATCGCGACCCCGGTGTCACGTTGTTGCGCGTCGAGGCGATCAATCGACTCGCGCTCGCGTGCGTCCGTTCGTGACGACCGCGACGTAGCGTGACGTCCCGGTGAACGACGACGGCCAGCGCAGCGGCATCATCGCGGGCTTGTCCGCCTACCTCCTCTGGGGTGCGCTGACCCTCTACTGGAAGTTGCTCACCGACTTCGCCCCGTTCGAACTCGTCGGCTGGCGCGTCGTCAGCGCATCACTCGTGATGATCGGGGTGGTGTCGATCTCACGACGCTGGAGTCGACTGATCGACGTGGCCCGTCAGCCTCGACTCGTCGGTCGGATCGCCGTGGCTGCAGCCCTCCTCGCCACGAACTGGAGCGCCTACGTGTGGGCCGTCGTCAACGACCACGTCCTCGAAACGGCACTCGGTTACTTCATCGCGCCGCTGCTGACGATCGCGCTCGGTGTGGTCGTGTTCCACGAGCGCCTCACCCGCCTGCAGCGCGCAGCCGTCTCGCTCGCTCTCCTCTCGGTCGTGGTCCTCACCGTCTCGTACGGTCGCGTGCCGGTGGTGGCCCTGCTGCTGGCCGGGTCGTGGAGCCTGTACGGGTGGATGAAGCGCCAGGTCCCCCTCACCCCCGTCGAGAGCATGTCTGCCGAGTCGTTCGTGGTGCTGCTCCCGGCTCTTGCCGTCGCTGTCGTCGCAGGCGGCCGCACCGGCAGCATCCCGTCGACGGCAAGCCCGGTCGAACTGATCCTCGTGCTCCTGACGGGCGTTGCCACCGTCGTGCCGCTCATGTTGTTCGCGTGGGCTGCGCAGCGGGTCCCGTTCACCCTCCTCGGGCCCATGCAGTACCTCATCCCGACGATCAACTTCTTCCTCGGCTGGCTGCTGTTCGGCGAGGAGCTCCCGCTCAGCCGAGTCGCAGGGTTCGCGTTGGTCTGGGTCGGCCTCGCACTCATCACCGTCGACATGGTCCGTCGGCAGCGGGCCGCGACCGAACCTGATCGAGCAGCCGTGCCCTCGGCGGGAGGTCGCTGATGCGCTGGACCGTTCACGGAGAGCGGATCGTCTATGACAGCGAGTGGATGCGGGTCGCCCTGACCGACGTCGAGATCCCCGGCGGCGAACGGTTCGATCATCACGTCGTCCGAATGCCCACCCACGCGAGCGGCACCGTCGTGCACGACTCAGGGCGCGGCGTCCTCCTGCTGTGGAGACACCGGTTTGCGACCGACACCTGGGGCTGGGAGATTCCTGCGGGCCGCATCGACGATGGCGAGCGAGCTGACGAAGCGGCACGCCGAGAGACACTCGAAGAGACGGGATGGGCACCCGGGCCCGTCCGGCACCTGACCTCCTACCACCCGCTCAACGGCAGCAGCGATGCGACCTTCCATCTCTTCGCAGCCGACTCGGCCACGCTGATCGGTCCGCCGACCGACACGAGCGAGGCCGAGCGAGTCGTCTGGCTCCCCGTCGACCGGCTCCGCCACGAGATCCGCGCCGGATCGGTTCGCGACGGTATGTCGCTGACGGCGTTGCTGTGGTGGCTCGTCCACGAATCGCCCTGAGGCCGACCTCGACAGCCGGGTTCAGCCCGCCGGCGCGCCACCCTCTCGGTAGTCACCGAAGCCGCGGTCCCGCTCGGACAGCGCACCGGTGACGCCTTCGGCGAGGCGCCGGAAGTACTCGCGCGAACTCCGCTGGTGAAAGCCCAAGGCATTCAGGTCTGCCGTGGCTCGCATCGCCTCACGCATGCCCATCACGTCCATGGCCCGGTGCACGACACGCTTGTTGATTGCCTGGAGATCGGGGTGCACCTTGGCGACGCGCTCGGCGATCCGGACGACCTCGGTATCGAGGTCGTGCGCGTCGAATGCCCGGTTGGCGACGCCGGCAGCGACGGCTTCGTCACCCGTCATCGAGTCGCCGGTGAGCATCGCCTCCATCGCACGACGCATGCCCATCAGCCACACGTGCCATGCCATGTCGGGCGAACTCATCGAGCGGACGGGTGGGTACCCGATCGCCGCGTCGTGTGCCACGTACACGAGGTCGCAGGCAGCTGCCAACTCGGTGCCTCCGGCGAGGCAGTAGCCGTGGACCTGCGCGATGACCGGTATCGACAGGTCCATCATCTCGAACCACCCCTGCAGCACGTGGCGCGCCCAGGCCCCATCGGCCGGACTGAGCGGCCAGGGGTGCTCTTCACTCGGGTCCTGCGCGAGGTCGTAACCGGCCGAGAAGCACGAGCCTGCGCCGCGGATGATCACCACACGAACGGCAGGGTCTGCGTCGGCGGCGCGCAATGCGTCGAACAACTGACTCCGTAGCGCGTGCGACAGAGCGTTGCGCTTGTCGGGGCGATTGAGCGTGAGCCGACGGACCTGCGACGCCGGATCGTCGATGAGGACCAATGGTTGGCGCTGGCTGGTGTCGTCCATGCCCCGATGCTAGGGGTCGAACCGAGTGCGCTCGACACCCGCAACAGGGCGACACGACGCGACGAGGCCCGCCCCCGATGGGGGCGGGCCTCGTCAACTCGAAGCTACGAGAGGGTCAGCTCTCGAAGTCGGTGATGAGCTCACCCTGATCGGTGAACAGCGCCGTCGTGGCGTTGTACTGGATGACGGTGAGCGACTCGACGAGGAACGGATCGTCGGCCCCCATCGACTTCATCACCAGACCGACTCGACCGAGGGTCGGGGTGTACTCGAAGTTGCGGGCCGCGTTGATGATCGATGCGCGGGTCAATCCCTCGGCCGACTCGGCGGCACGACGGATGATCTCGACGGTCACCTCACCGGTGAGCCAACCAGCGGCAGCGGTCGTCTCGATCGCCTCGTTACCGAGACCCTTCATGAACTCGCGGTACTCGACGACCGCCGGGGTCTGATTGGCCGGGTCGAGGATGTCGAGCAGATAGCCCGTGGTGAGCAGACCATCAGCAGCCGGACCCGCCGCACCGAGGATGAGGCTGCTCGCGCAGGTGTTGGTGAGGTAGGTCGCGGGCGTCCACCCGGCGTTCTGTGCCTTCGCGTTGGCGACTTCGGTGAGGAAGCCGATGCAGCCAGCTCCGAGCGGGATGGCCATGATCGCATCGGGCTGAGCACCCGCGATCGTGGTGACCTGCGACGTCGGCGGGTTCGAGTCGGTCGCCTCGATGGTCTGCTCGGAGACGATCTCGAGACCGTTGGCCTCGGCGGCTTCGATGAAGGCCTCGGCGTACACGGCGCCGAACTCGTTGTTGACGGTGAACAGGCCGACGGTTGCACCTTCGCCGAAGTTGTCGGCGATGTGCTTGGCGTAGATCGCCGCCTCGGCGTCGTAGCGGGGCAGCAGACCGGTGGTCCACGGGTAGTTGTCGGGGTCGCCCCACTGCGGTGAACCGGTGAGCGCGTTGAGCTGCGGGATGCACTCGTTGTTGAGCGTCTCCTGCACGGCAGCGTTGTTACCGGTACCGATGATGCCCGAGAAGATGTGGGCACCGCTGTCGATCTCGGAAGTCACCGCACCCGGCGTGAGCTCGGGGTTGTACTGGTCGTCGGCGATCGACACCTCGAGGGTGAGGCCGGGGATCAGTTCTTTCTCGTTCGCGTACTGGATGTAGGCCTCGAAACCGGCCTTGACCGGGGCGAACGCCGCGGCGGCAACGCCGCCGGTGAGCGGCATGGCCGAACCGATCTTGAGCGTGCCCTCGATCGGCGCATTGGCCGCATCGGGATCGACGCAGTCGGCCGTGTCGACGACCCAGCCTTCCGGTGCCGGCGCGTCGGTCTCGACCGGCGCCTCGGTGTCGGTCGGCGCCTCGGTGTCCACTGGTGCGTCGGTCTCGACCGGCGCGTCGGTGACGACAGGTGCGCTCGTGGTGTCGGCGGCCTCGTCGTCCCCGCCACATGCGGCGAGTACGAGCATGCTCACAGCCACGGCGGCAGTGAATTTCTTGCGACGTCCAATCATCGGGTCTCCCCCTCGGTGGTTGATGGTGTTGCCAGCGCCGACTACTCGGCCTGGTGTGCGCCGGAGTCACGATCCGGCGCAGTGACGGCTGCCGCTCCCACCGGAGTGGGAACGACACGCACGATCCTTGGACTGTACTGCTTCCACACGCCAACGAGACCGCGCGGGGCGACGAACATCAGCACGATGAGCAGCACGGCGAAGATGCCCGTACCCGGCGGAACCTTCGACCAGCCGAACAGCGGCCGCAGCACGAACGGGATCGCGTCCTCGTCGGCCCAATCGCCGGTGAGTTCGGTGACGAACACGAACAGCGCGGCGCCGAGCACCGGACCCCAGAGCGAGCCGGCGCCGCCGATCACCATGACGATCAGGAACGTGATCGCGCCGAGGATGGTG
>JBDKIV010000122.1:0-2764 GCA_039796935.1 Actinomycetota bacterium
CCCGTCACGAGGTTGAACACCCCGGCGGGGAGCCCCGCTTCGTGGATCACCTCGGCGAGGATGAACGCGTTGATCGGTGCGACCTCGCTCGGCTTGAGCACGACGGTGTTGCCGGCCGCCAGCGCCGGTGCGACCTTGAGCGCGATCTGGTGCAGCGGGTAGTTCCACGGGGTGATGCAGCCGACCACGCCGATCGCCTCGCGCACGACGATCGAATTGCCGACCTGCGTCTCGAACTCGTAGCTCCCGAGCAACTGGGCGGCGATCGCGAAGTTCGCCTTCGGGAGGCCCGCCTGGATGATGGTGCTCAGCATCAACGGCATGCCGACTTCCCGAGCGATGGTCTGGGCGATCTCGTCACTGCGCGCATCGAGCCCGGCGTGGATCTTCATGAGATACGCCGCGCGCTCTTCCGTGGGCAGACCGTTCCACCCCTCGAACGCGGCCCGTGCTGCGGCGACCGCAGCATCGACGTCTGCCGCCGACCCGTTGGGGATGGAGGCGATGACTTCCTCGGTGGCCGAGTCGGTCACCTCGAGCGTGCCCTCACCGGTGGAGGGGACCCAGGAGCCGTTGATGTAGATCGAATCGTACGAGCGCATACCGACGAGGGTAGGCGGTGGACGCCTCAGCGCGAGAAGCCGAGCAGGTCGTAGATCGCGCGGGTCGCCCCGCTCCGGTTGAGCGTGTAGAAGTGCAGACCCGGAGCACCTGCCTCGAGCAGCCGACTGCACAGCTCGGCTGCGATCTCGACGCCGATCCGCGTCGCCTCGTCCGCGTCGTCGCCTGCCTTGTCGACCCGCTCGACGAGCCATCGCGGCACCTCGGCACCGGACATGTGCGCCATCCGGCTCACCTGCGCGAGGTTGGTGACCGGCATGATCCCGGGCACGATCGGCTTGTCGACCCCGAGAGCGGCGAGGTCGTCGACGAGGCTCAGATAGTGATCGACCTCGAAGAAGAACTGTGTGATCGCGAAATCGGCACGACGGAGCTTGGCGGCGAGGTGGCGCCGGTCGCTGTCGCGGTCGGGGGATCGAGGGTGGAGTTCGGGGTGCGCGGCGACGCCGATCGAGAACGAACCGTGTTCGGCGACGTCGTCGACGAGTTCGGCCGAGTAGCGGTAGTCGCTGGTGACCACCTCGTCACCCGTCGGCGGGTCCCCTCCGAGCGCCAAGATGTTCTCGACGCCCTCGGCCCGGTAATCGATGAGGATGTCGCGAATGTCGCGGCGGGTGTGGCCCTGGCACGTGAGATGCGCCATCGGGGGCACGGACGTCTGTCGGCGCACCCACGACACCAGATCGGCGGTACGCGTTCGCGTGCTGCCACCGGCGCCATAGGTGACGCTCATGAAGTCGGGGGCGAGTGGCTCGAGTTCGGCGATGGTCCGGCCGAGACTCAACCACCCCGCCTCGTTCTTGGGCGGGAAGAACTCGAACGAGTACGTCGTGCCAGCGGACAGAAGATCAGCGATCCTGGCCATGGTCCAGTCTGTCACCTCCGTGATCCACCCGGCAGTCAGTGCCGGAAGTGCCGCTCGCCGGTGAACACCATCGCGATGCCGTGCTCGTCGGCGGCTGCGATCACCTCGTCGTCGCGCACGCTCCCGCCGGGTTGGACGACAGCTCGCACCCCTGCGGCAGCAGCCGCATCGAGTCCGTCGCGGAAGGGGAAGAACGCGTCGCTCGCACACACTCCCCCTGCGGCGCGCTCACCGGCCCGAGCCGCCGCGATGCGGGCGCTGTCGAGCCGGTTCTGCTGGCCGGCACCGATGCCGACCGCCTGGCCGCGGTTGGCGAACACGATCGCATTGCTGCTCACCGCAGCGCAGACGGTCCAGGCGAAGCAGAGATCGGCGAGCTGCTCGGCGGTCGGCCCGTTCTTCGTGACGACTCGCCACGCAGCGGTGTCGAGGGTGACGTGATCGCGTTGTTGGACGAGCAGGCCACCGTCGAGCGAACGGACGTCGACACCCGTCTCGCTCGGCGGCGCCCCGGACAGGACCCGAAGATTGGTCTTGGCGGTGAGCACCTCGAGCGCTTCAGGCTCGAACGAGGGTGCGACGACGACCTCGGTGAACACCGGGGCGAGTGATCGCGCCACGTCGGCGGTGACCGTCGCGTTGAGCGCGACGATGCCACCGAAGGCACTCACGGGGTCGCACTCGTGCGCCCGGAGGTACGCCTCGGCGATGTCGGAACCGACCGCCACGCCGCACGGGTTGGCGTGTTTCACGATGACGCACGCCGCCCCGTCGAAGCGATGCACCAGACGCCACGCTGCCTCGGTGTCGTAGACGTTGAGGAAGCTCAGCTCCTTCCCGCCGTGCTGCACGACGTCGTCCCACCAACTGCGCTGCCCGTCGAAGGTGTAGCGGGCACCCTGTTGGTGCGGGTTCTCGCCGTAACGAAGCGTCTGGGCCCGGCGTAGCGACCAGTGGAACTGCAGGGGCAGGTCGCCGTCTGACCGGTCGAACCATCGGGCGATCTCGGCGTCGTAGGCGGCAATGACCGCGAAGGCGTCGCGAGCCAGTCGGCGCCGGGTCTCTGCCGAGACGGATCCGCGCTCGCGGACCTCTGCCATGACGACCGGGTAGTCGGCTGGATCGACGACCACCGCTACGTGCGCATGGTTCTTGGCAGCAGCACGCACCATCGCAGGGCCGCCGATGTCGATCAACTCGATGCTCGGGTCGGACGCGAACGGGTAGAGGTTGACGACCACGAGGTCGAACGGCTCGATGCCGTACTCGGCCATGTCG
>JBDKIV010000123.1:0-2976 GCA_039796935.1 Actinomycetota bacterium
CAAGATTCCCCACTGCTGCCTCCCGTAGGAGTCTGGGCCGTGTCTCAGTCCCAGTGTGGCTGATCATCCTCTCAGACCAGCTACCCGTCGATGCCTTGGTAGGCCGTTACCCCACCAACAAGCTGATAGGCCGCGAGACCCTCCCGATCCAGTAACCCTTTCGTCAGTGCGCCATGCGACGCTCCGACGGCATCCAGTATTAGCAGCTGTTTCCAACTGTTATCCCAGAGACCGGGACAGGTTTCTCACGTGTTACTCACCCGTTCGCCACTAAATCTTCCTCAGTATTGCTACTGAATGGATTCCGTTCGACTTGCATGTGTTAAGCACGCCGCCAGCGTTCGTCCTGAGCCAGGATCAAACTCTCCAACAAGAACCTGTTTGGTGTGACCCAAACGATCCGTTACAGAGCCGGCGTCGGACACAAGGGAATAGCTCGTGTTGATTCCGACGCTCTGGCTGATTGCCACCGATGGGATCGGTGGACTTGTGAATTGACAGACAGCTCCATCTACGGTCGAGACCGACGATGTGCTGCCCGCACTGGCGTTCTATCTTCTCTTCTGTTTTCAAGGAGCCGAAGCTCGTGGGCACTCGACCGTTTCAGTCGTTGGTGCCCTCCGGATCATCCGTACCGGCTGTCCGGGGCGAGTTGCTACGCTATCGGGGCACCCCGAGTGCGTCAACCTCGTGCGGAAACTTTTCCGACGACAAACTCCCGCTTGCCTTTTCGGATCAGGAGAAAACCGCCGCTCAGCAGGTCTGATTCATGCAGGAGCCCGTCGGAAGAAAGTACGCGATTTCCTGCCCGCACCGCTCCCTGAGCAACCAGACGACCCGCCTCGCTCGTCCCCTTCGCCACACCTGCTGCGACGAGGAGCTCATGCACACGCAGTCCCTCGATGCTGTCGGGCAGAGCGACCGAGGGGGCTTCCGCGGCAACAACGGCCAGGGCACTCGGCGATGCCTGGGTCGGGTCACCACCGAAGAGAACCGTGGCTGCCTCGGCGGCGTGCCTCGCAGCGTCGGCGCCGTGGACGAGCGTGGTCAGTTCATCGGCCAGTGCTCGCTGAGCGATTCGCCGCTCGGGCGACGTCTCATGCGCGTCGATCAACTCCAGCACCTCACCGAGCGGCCGGAGCGAGAGCATCTTCAGGTACGTCGAGATCATCTCGTCATCGGTCTGGATCCAGAACTGTTGGAATCGGTATGGCGAGGTTCGCTCGGGCGCGAGCCAGACCGCTCCGCCCGCAGACTTACCGAACTTCGATCCATCACTCTTGGTCATGAGTGGATGTGTGACGGCGAATGCCTGCTTTCCGACGCGGCGACGGATCAACTCGACGCCGGCCGTGATGTTTCCCCACTGGTCGCTCGCGCCGGCCTGCAACTCGACGCCGTGCCGCTCGTACAGATGCCGGAAGTCGTTCGCCTGGAGCAACATGTAGCTGAACTCGGTGTACGAGATCCCGTGCTCGCTGTCGATCCGGCTTCGAACGGAGTCCTTCGCGATCATCTGGTTGACGGTGAAGTGCTTGCCCACATCTCGGAGGAACTCGAGCATCGTGATCGGTGTCGTCCAGTCGGCGTTGTTGACCAGGGTGGCCTGGAACGGTCCCGGCTCGAAGTCGAGCAGATTGCTCAACTGCGCCTTGATGGCTACGAGGTTGCGCTCGAGCGTGTCTTCGTCGAGCAAGTTGCGTTCTTCGCTCCGCCCACCGGGATCGCCGATCATGCCCGTGGCGCCACCGGCCAGCGGAAAGGGACGATGACCGGCGAGCTGGAACCGCCGCATGAACAGTTGCCCGACGAGGTGGCCGACGTGGAGCGAGTCGGCGGTCGGGTCGAAGCCGATGTAGAGACCGATCGGTCCTGCGGACAGACGGGCGCGAAGTGCGCCACGATCGGTGGTGTCGTGCACGAGGCCGCGTGCCTCGAGGTCATCGAGCAGATCCATAGACGGACCATGTTGCCAGCGTGAACCGCTCTTCGCGCGGTCCGCGACGATCGATCGTGGCCCCGACTGCGGCGCTTTCACGACACCGAGACGGCCAGTACCGTTGTCCGGGTGATCGAGCTCGACGTTCTGGCCGCACGATTTCGCTCGTTCGCTTCGACATCGACATCACGCGCTCCGCTCTACCGACAGCTGTCCGAGCGGATCGCTGGAGACTCCGACGTGCTGGCCGTGCTCCGCGCCGCACCGGCGGAACAGGCTCTTCCGGTGCTGCTCTTCGCCTCGGTGCACGATCTCCTCCTCGCTCGAGGACCCGGTCACGACGAACTCTCGGAGTGGTACGCAACGATGTCGTCGACACCTCGGACCGATGACGCGTATCCGGCGTTCCAACGGTTCGTCAAGCGCAACGAGCCAGACTTGCGCCGCCTCGTCGCGGTGCGGCACACCCAGACGAACGAGGTCGGCCGTTCGGCGTTGCTCCTGCCCGCTCTCGGATCGATCGAGCGCGAGACCGGGGCTCCCCTGTCGCTCGTCGAAGTCGGAGCGAGCGCCGGATTGAACCTCCTGATCGATCGGTACGAGTACTTCTATCCACCCGGAGATCGCGTGGGCGGACCGTCCCCGGTGGCGCTCGAGTGCGCGACGCGCGGCGCTGTTCCGGTGCCCGAGACGATGCCGGTGATCGCTGCAGCCGTGGGTCTCGATTCGCACGTCGTCGACCTCTCCGACGCCGAGGACGTGCGCTGGCTCACGGCCTGCGTCTGGCCCGACCAGATCGACCGATATCGCCGACTCGTCGCTGCGCTCGAACTCGCCCGAGACGCGTCACCGGTCGTTCATCGTGGTGACGCAGTCGACGATCTCGAAGCGGTCGTGCACACGGCGCGAGCGGCGGGTCACCCGGTGGTCGTCACCAGCTGGGTGATGAGCTATCTCACCGCGGAGCGTCAACAGGGGTTCGTCGACCTGCTCGACGCCCTGGCTCGTGACGACGACATCTCGTGGGTGTCGCTCGA
>JBDKIV010000124.1:0-2702 GCA_039796935.1 Actinomycetota bacterium
CCGATGTCGGCTCGTCGAGCACCAACAGGCTCGGCGACCCCGCCAGCGCCCGGGCGATCGACATGCGCTGACGCTGCCCGCCCGACAACTCCGAACCACGCTCGCCCAGATGTGTCTCGAACCCCAGCGGGAAGTTCTGGATCGTCTGGTCGATGTGAGCCAGCTTGGCGGCCGCCCGCAACTCGTCGTCGTCGAGCCACTCGCGGAAGAACCGCAGGTTCTCGGCCACCGTGCCCGTGAACAGCAACGGCTCTTGCGGCACGAACGACGTGTGCCGCGTCCACCACGACCGGTCGACGCTCGGCAACGACGCGCCACCCACGCTCACATGGCCCGCCGTCGGCTCGCGCAGACCCAGCAGCAACTGCACCAACGTCGTCTTCCCGGCCCCCGACGGGCCGATCAGGCCGATCACCTCGCCACGCTCGATCCGGAAGCTCACATCGCGCAGCACCGGGTGATCGGCCCGGTAACCGAACTCCACACGATCGAACACCACGGGCGCCGCCTGAGCAGGCACCACCTGCCCGTCGCCCACGCGATTCGCCTCGTACTCTTCGGCCGCACGCTCGGCCTGCTCGAGGAACGGCGTGAACTGATTGAGCGCCGCCGTCGCCGTCTGCAACAACTGCCCGTACCCCAACGAGCGCAGCATCACCAGCATCACCGCACCGATGGACGACAACTCGCGCACACCCGCCGAGGCCGCCACAGCAAGGCCGGCGACCAGTGCCAGATAGGCGAGCGACGAATAGATAACCGGTAGCGACCCGGCCACCACACTCGCCCGCTGCTTCGTCCGCGCGTCCAACTCGGACACGCCCAGGATGCGCTCGGCGAAACGCTCTTGCACGCCGAACGTCTGCATCTCGAGGCCCAACGCACCCAGCTCTTCGACCGTCGTCGCGAGGCCCATGCTGGCCAGCGCCGCCGCACGTCCGCGGTGACGGATCCGCTTACGGATCGGCGCCATCACGGCCCCCAACACCATCAGCGCCGCCACCACCACCACCGTCGACACCGGATCGACCGCCACCGACACCGCCACCAGCGCCGTCAGGTTGAGCGCCGCCGTCATGAACTGGCCGAACGCCGTGACCACCGTGGCCGACTGGCCCGACGCCACCATCACCAACTGCTGCAGACGACCCGACGGCTGCGACTGCTGCAACGCCCACGACGACCGCAGATAGGCCTGCGCCAGGCGCATCCGCAACGTCAGACCCACGCGGGTCGACAACATGGTCGACGAGACCACACCGATCAGCGCCAGCGTCAGCCGCACCATCACCAGCCCGCACTCGATGGCCACCGACGTCCCGATCGACGCAGAACGTCCGGCCACCAGCCCCGTCGAGTCACGTCCGTCGGCCACCGCCAAGGCCGTGCGAGTGACCACCACCAAGAACAACGCCTCGGTGAGACCGCCGACGAACGACGCGAGCGACAGTGCCGCCACACGCCACCGGTGCGGCCGCACCAGCTGCAGCACATGCGGCCACGGCGACTCGCTGGTACGCGGCCGACGGCTCATCGTTCGCCCCCACGCAACTGCGGTGCGTTGGCGACGCACAAGAACAGCAGCAGCAGGGGAAGCACCTGCACACGCTGACGGACGATGATTCCCAAGTTGCCGATCGACGACCAGGCGAACGCGAACGCCAACGTGTAGATGCCGGCGAAACGCAGATACGGCACACGAGCCGTGGCACGGACGGCATCGCCGATGTTGCGCCGCCAGAGCGCGATCAGACCGATGAGGATGGTGCCCTCGACCGCCGAGACGAACTGCGTGGCAGAGCGCACCTCCAACAGCACCGGCCGGAACAACACGGTGAAGAACGCGGCCGGGTACTCGAGCGGCGAGTTGGGCGCCGAGATCTCGATCTCGGACCCGCCGATGGACGTCCGGCCCTCGGTGGCGGTGAGGATCCCCGTCAGACCCTCGCTCGAGCGAGGCAGCACCTCGTCGAGGATCGGCGCCGTGACGGCCGCCATCAGCGCCACACCCAACAGACCCAGCATCACCGTCGCCGCGCTGACCGACCGACGCCCGGCCATGCGCCGACCGACGAAGCCCACGGCCAACGCCGCCAAGGCGATCGCCGTCAGGTGCGGGCGGACCACCGCCGTTGCATACGCACCCACCAGCAAGAACACCACACCGCTGATCGACCCCGTGTACAGGCGGGCCGCCCCGACGGCGAACAGGCCCATACCGAACACCATCCAGGCGTCCTTGCCGAGCGACGACGACCAGAACAACACACTCGGCAAGAACAGGGTGAGCACCGCGTACCGGCGAACCATCAGCCCCGGCACCGCACGGCGGGCAGCCGTGACGAAACACACGAGCCCGATGAAACTGAACCACGAGAACACCATGAAGCTGGCCAGCAGGCTGCGACCGGACAGCACCGCCACCAAGCCGTTCAGTTGCTCGACGAACCTCGTGTTCGTCGCCGTGGGGAACAACGACAGCGCACTCCGCTCGCCGCGTAGGTACTCGTCGGCGATCCGAACCCCGGCCACGTGGTACTGGGCCGAATCGTTGCCCGAGTACACGTGGTACATCACCAGATAGCGGACGTAGGCGCCGACCATCTTGGCGACGAGGGCCACCGTGAACAGATCGGCCAACCCGTCGGTACGGGTCGACTCCATCCGGCGGATGAACGGGATCGTGATCGTGCACAGCACCA
>JBDKIV010000125.1:0-5907 GCA_039796935.1 Actinomycetota bacterium
CGGATGCCCGACACCGGCGGGGGTTCGTCGATCGTGGAGAACCGCCCTCGCAGGTGCGTGGTGTCGTTGTAACAGCGCACGATCCACCGCTCGGGGGTGACCACGAGGTGAGAGATCGACCCGTTGTCGGCCCCGGTGAACGCGAAGCCCGACGACCCGGTGGCCAGGTTGACGATCGTGCCGATCACGCCGCCGTGCACGACGACCACCACCAACTCGTCCGGATGGGCAGCTGCGATCCGCTCGATGCCGGCCCGCACCCGTGCCCGTAACGCTTCCTCGGACTCTGCCCCGGGGATCACGTCCCAGCGACCTTCGGTCGACATCCGTGCTGCGATCGGGTCTCCGTCGACCATCCGTCGACGGAGTTCTCCGCCCTCCCATTCGCCGAGGAACACCTCGCGGAGGTCGGGTTCGACGCGCAGCTCGAGTCCGAGGCGGGCTGCCAGGGGTGCAGCGGTCTGGTGCGTCCGCTGGAGCGTGGTGACATACACCGCGCTCACGCGTTCACCGCTGGCGGTGAGCCGCCGAGCGATCCGCTCGGCCTGTTCGTGTCCCTCGAGCGCGAGCGCCGGATCGCCGTGACCGTCACAGAGCGGAAGTGGCTGGCCCTCGGTCATCGGTTCGGACTCGCCGTGACGCACCACCAGCAGCTCGCACGCGCCGGGCGGTGGCACGAAGCGATGCTGGCGGAACTGCCGCGGGCCACCCTCGGGGGCGGTCGCGATCTCGGAGGGCTCGAGCACCCCCGAACTCGAGGACGGGACGGACACGGGGTACTGCTGGCTCACGTCGAGCGAAGCTACCCGGCCCGGTCAGTGCCCCTGCACCGGTTGGGGCGTGTAGTGGTCTTCGAGCCGACGGACCTCGTCGATCGAGAGGTCGATCTCGACCGACGCAATGGCGTCATCCAGATGATGCGGCTTGGTCGCCCCCACGATCGGTGCGCTGACCGCCGCGTGTTTGGCCACCCATGCGAGTCCGATCTGAGCCCGTGACACGCCGCGCTCGGTGGCGATGGCGGCGACTGCGTCGATGACGCCACGGTCGGCCGAGCCGTACAGGGTCTTGCCGAACTCGTCGGTCTCTCGCCGGGCGGTCACCTGGTCGGGGTCGCGGGTGATGACGCCGCGGGCCAGCGGACTCCACGGGATCACCCCGACGCCCTGGTCGAGACAGAGCGGCAACATCTCGCGCTCTTCCTCGCGATAGATGAGGTTGTAGTGGTTCTGCATCGAGACGAAGCGGGTCCAGCCGTGCTCCTTCGCGACCTGCTGGGCCTTGGCGAACTGCCAGGCGGCCATCGACGACGCGCCGATGTAGCGGGCCTTGCCGGCCTTCACCACATCGTGCAACGCCTCCATCGTCTCCTCGATCGGCACCCGGGGGTCCCAGCGGTGGATCTGATAGAGGTCGACGTAGTCCGTGCCGAGTCGGCGCAGGCTCTGGTCGATCTCGTGCAGGATCGACTTGCGCGACAGGCCTCCGCCGTTCGGACCGCGCCGCATCGGCATGAACACCTTGGTGGCGAGCACCACCTCGTCGCGGCGCGCGAAGTCGCGCAGCGCACGACCCACGATCTCCTCGCTGGTCCCGTCCGAGTAGGTGTTGGCGGTGTCGAGGAAATTGATGCCGGCCTCGAGTGCGGTCTTGATGAACGGCCGGCTCTGGTCTTCGTCGAGGGTCCAGGCATGCGTCCCCCTGTCGGGGATGCCGAAGCTCATGCACCCGAGACAGATGCGCGAGACGTCGAGGCCGGTCGTGCCGAGCTTGGTGTACTTCACGGGTCGCTCCAGGGGTGGGGTTCGGGATGACGCCGTGGCGTCAGCACCAGGGACAGGGATCACGGTCTGACTGCACGGCGCGCAGGACGCTCGACGGTACCAGGCGTCCTCCGAGCGTTCGCTGCCGTCGGCGCTGCAACTCGTACGATCGTGCTGCTCCCGGTGCGGAGCACGGGAGGGGCGATGGATCTGGGACACGACCGACACGACGAGTTGCCGACGATCGCTGCGGCACAGGCGCAGTTGACGGCTGTGGGGGCACCGTTCGAGATCGAGGTGATCGAGATCGGCGGTCGGCCCACCAAGACCTGGAAGCACGCCGTCCCGACGATTCGGGCACTGTTCGAACTCAGCCGCCGCCACGGCGATGCGACGTTCACGGTCTACGAGGACGAGCGGATGACGTTCGCCGAGCACTACGCGCACGCCGCCGCGTTCGCCCGGGCGCTGGTCGAGCAGTTCGGGGTGCGCCCGGGCGACCGGGTCGCGATCGCGATGCGGAACTTCCCCGAGTGGCCGGTGGCGTTCTTCGGTGCGGCAGCGGCGGGAGCCGTCGTCGTCCCGCTCAACGCCTGGTGGACCGGGGCCGAACTCGAGTACGGATTGGCCGACTCTGGGTCGAAGGTGCTCGTCGCCGACGGCGAGCGGCTCGAGCGGCTCGCTCCCCATCTCGGCGAACTTCCCGGTCTCGCCACCGTGGTCGTGCGCGGCGACGTGCCGGCAGGGTGTGTCGCCTGGGGCGATCTGATCGGTCGACCCGATGCGCTCCGGCCGGGCGACCTTCCCGATGTGGAGATCGCCTCGGACGACCCTGCAACGATCTTCTACACGTCGGGCACCACGGGGCGACCGAAGGGTGCGCTCGGCACGCACCGCAACTTCACGACCAACATGACGTCGCTCGCCTTCGCCACGGCCCGCACGGCGCTGCGCACTCCCGTGTCGCCGGCGCGAGCCGGGGTCGCCGCGCCCGCGCAGAGCGCGACCCTGCTGTCGGTCCCCTTCTTCCACGCGACCGGGTGCCACTCGGTCCTGCAGGGTGCCGTCACCTCGGGCGCCAAGCTCGTGATGATGTACCGCTGGAACCCCGAACGGGCGCTCGAGCTGATCGAACGTGAACGGATCACCAACTTCGGTGGGGTCCCATCGATGGTGTGGCAGGTGCTCCAATCGTCCGAGTTCTCGACGCGCGACCTGTCGAGCGTGCAGAGCATCGGCTACGGCGGTGCACCGGCCCCGCCCGAACTCGTGCGCACGATCGATGAGATGTTCCCCGGCCGGATCCCCTCCAACGGGTACGGACTGACCGAGACCTCCAGCGTGACGACCAGCAATGGCGGCGCCGACTACCTCCGCAAGCCGGACAGCGTCGGGGTGCCGGTGGCGGTGTGCGAGGTGAAGGTCGTCGACGAGGCAGGCGACGAGGTGCCGCTCGGCGACACGGGCGAGCTGTGGATCAGCGGCCCCAACATCGTGCAGGGCTACTGGGGCAAGCCCGAAGCGACCGCACAGTCCTTCTCGGACGGCTGGCTGCACAGTGGCGACGTCGCCCGCATCGACGAGGAGGGCTTCGTCTACATCGTCGACCGCGCCAAGGACATGATCATCCGCGGCGGCGAGAACGTCTACTGCTCGGAGGTGGAGGCGGCGCTGTTCGAGCACCCGGCGGTGCTCGACGCGGCAGTGATCGGAGTGCCCCACCTCGTGCTCGGTGAAGAGGTGGGCGCCGTCATCCAGTTGAAGCAGGGACGGCACCTCGACGTCGGCGAGATCCAGGCACATGTGCGAGAGCGGTTGGCCGGGTTCAAGGTGCCGGTGCACGTCTGGTTCCGCGCCGAGGACCTGCCGCGCAACCCGGCCGGCAAGGTCCTGAAGCGAGAACTCCGTCAGGAAGTCGTACCGTTATCGTGAGGTGCTCGGCGCCCAGGAAAGGAAGCCTGTCATGACCATGACCGATCTCCCCGGTGTGTCGACCGATGCGGCTGGACGGCTCGTCGTCGACCTGCTCGACCCCGAGCTGTACCAGCGCAATCCGCACGACGTGTGGTCGTGGATGAGGGCCAACGAGCCGGTGTACCGCGACCGCCGCAACGGACTGTGGGGCGTGACCCGACATGCCGACCTGAAAGAGGTCGAGCGCGTCAGCTCGGTGTACGTGTCGGGCCAGGGGTACCGCGCGATCTGGGCGCCGGACGAGATCGACATGATCGCCCAGGACGACCCTCGTCACCGCCAGCAACGCATGCTGGTCCAGTCACACCTCACCGGGAGCGCGACGCAGCGCCGTCTCCCCGAGATCCGGGCGCTCGTGAGCGAGTTGTTGGAGACGTCGTTCGGTGGTGATCCCGTCGAAGTGGTCGACGCATTCGCCGGCCAGCTACCGGCCCGGCTGACGTGCAACCTGCTCGGCTATCCCGAGGCGATGTGGCCGCAGCTGAAGAGCTGGAGCGAACGGTTGATGCGGGTCGACATGCGCGAGCGGGACGGCCAGACCTTCGTCGAGTTCATCGAGGCGAACATGGAGTTCGCCACGGCCCTCATGCCCGTCGCACAAGAGCGCGTGGGCTGCCCCGCACACGATCTGATCGGCGAGTGGGTGAACGCCCGCATCGATGGCGAACCGCTGCCGCCACAGGCGATCGTCCACGAGGTGGGCCTGTTCATCGCCGGTGGGGCCGAGACCACCCGAACGGCGATCAGTCACGGCCTGCGCGCCTTCGTCGATCACCCGGACCAGTGGGAGGCGATGGCTGCCGATCCGTCGCTGGTGCCAGGAGCGGTCGAGGAAGTGCTGCGCTGGGTGACCCCGCTGAACAACATGTTCCGTCGCGCCGCAGTCGACGCAGTGCTCGGCGGCCAGCAGATCAAGCGTGGCGATCGTCTGATCATGCTGTACCCGTCGGCGAACCGCGACGAGTCGGTGTTCGCCGATCAGTTCGCGTTCGACATCCGACGCAACCCGAACCCGCATCTGTCGTTCGGTTTCGGAACGCACCTGTGCGCCGGCACCAACATCGCGAGAGCAGCGTTGCACGAGGCGTTCGCCCTTGCCAGCCAGCGGATCACCAACCTGCGCGCGGTCACCGAACCCGATGTCGAGGCGAACATCTTCGCTCGGGCGGTCCGGAGCTTCGAGCTCGGGTACGACCTGCGCTGAATCGCCGAATCGCTACGGCGTGGCGGTGACGGTGATCGTGAGACCGCTGCCGTCCGCAGCCATGATGCCGACCGTCCACGTGCCGTCGTCGGCCGTCGACAACGCCGAGAACACGCCGTCGGTGGTGGCAGCGACGATGTCTTCGACGGTGAACCCGGCATCGTTCAAGGTCGCGACGTACTCGTCGTAGATCCCCCGCGTGTCCTCGGCTTCGAGGTTGACGATCCACGACCGAACGCCGTCGGAGTCGCTCGCGAGCGAACTGACGATGGCGGCATCGGGGACCGGCACATCGGCGGGAAAGTCGTCGGGTAGTTCGCCATCTCGCCCACCTGACAGCACCTGTGATCCGTCGGAGGTGACGACCTCGACGTTGCCGCTGTCGTCGACCCGGATCGAGCCTTCGTCGGTGCTGATCGACACGATGTTGCCGTCCTGATCGATCTGGGCGCCCGTGGCCTCTTCGATCACCTGCTCGGTCAACGACTCGCTGCTGCAGGCACCCACCAGCACGACAGCAGCGAGCGCTGCCGCGCGCGTCGACCAGCGGTGCATCGGGGCTCCGGAAGCGCTGACGACGCTCATGGTGATTACCGGCCGACGTCGACTCACACCACGAGGATGGGGGTGTTGCCGCCCTTGCCGCCACCGGCAACGCCGTCGAGCGCATCATCGTCGAGGGCGGTGTCGTCGTGCGCCGTCACCTCGTGTTCGGGCGTCTCGGAGTTGGCGGCGTCATCGGCGCCGAGTTCACGCGGTGATCCAGGAGTTGCCATGTGTGAACGGTACCGCATTCCAAAGGTGCCGGATCGTGCCCGGCGCCGTCCTCCACCAGCTCAGGTGGACGACCCTCGGCGCAGCCCTTCGCGCCCTGCACCGCCGCCCTGGTGCAGCACCAGCATCACGCCTGCCACCACGATGGCGCCACCGACGATCTCGCTCGCCGACGGCGCCTCACCGAGGACC
>JBDKIV010000126.1:0-6788 GCA_039796935.1 Actinomycetota bacterium
CGACACGGGGGGCGAGTCGCCGCCTCGGCGGTCAGTCCCCGCGGAGTTCGTCGGCGGTGCGCCGTACCGCAGCGATGATCCGTGCGTACCCGGTGCAGCGACAGAGATTTCCGCTCAACCCGATTCGGATCTCTTCGTCCGTCGGGTCGGCGGCACCGGCGAGCAGCGCCGTCGCCGACATGATCATTCCCGGCGTGCAGAACCCGCATTGCACCCCGCCCTCGTCGAGCAGGTTGCGCTGCAGGGGATGGAGTTCGTCGCCGTGCATCACCCCCTCGATCGTCGTGATGGCGCGGCCCTGCGCCTGGACGGCGAGGTACGAGCACGAGTTCACGGGCTGACCGTCGAGGAGGACCATGCAGGCTCCGCACTCACAGTCGTCGCAGCCCTCCTTGGTGCCGGTCAGTCCGACTTCGCGTCGAAGCACGCTGAGCAGATTCCGGGACGTCTCGATCGACACTTGGTAGTCGACCCCGTTCACGGTGAGCGAGCAGGGCGAGAACGAGTCGGTCATGATGCGGCTCCGATGCCGAGGGAACGGTTGACAGGGACAGGGAGTGCTTCTCCGGCGGCGCGTCGGGCTGCTGCCTCCACGGCCCGACGTGCCATCACGCCGACGCAGTGACGCCGATAACGATCGGATGCCCGGAGATCGCTGATGGGCGCGGCCTGAGCCGATGCTCGGGCAGCAACGACCTCGGCAGCTTCGCGCACCGTGGCACCGTCGAGTTCGTCGATGCCCTCGACAGCAAGGATCGTGGGGGAGACGGCGGTGAGCGCCGCGGCGACGCTGCGGACGGTCCCGTCTTGGTCGAGGATGACCGACGCGGCCGCCCCCACCACTGCGATCTCCATCGCACGCCGGTACTCGAGCCGCACGTAGGCGCTGCCTGAACCCTCGACACGCGCAGGTAGATGGACAGCGATGCAGAGCTCGTCAGGGGCGGCGCTCGTGCGGCCGACGCCCACCCAGAGCTCGGACATCGAAACATGGCGCGCTCCACGAGACGACCGGAGCTCGGCCGTCGCGTTCAACACCACCAACGGAGCTCCCGTGTCCATGGCCGGTGAGCCGTTCATCACGTTGCCGCCGATGGTGCCGAGGTGACGGGTCGCGGGCGAGCCGACCAAGGCACTGGCGTCAGCGAGGCAAGTCCACTGCCCGGCGACGAGGGGGTCACGTTCGAGGCGCTGATGGGTGACAGCAGCACCGACGACGAGCGCCCCGTGACGCATCTCGATCTGGCGCAACTCCTCGACTCGGTCGATGGCCACGAGGCGATGCGGTAGCGGTGCCTTTCCATGTCGTGCACCCACGACGAGATCCGTTCCCCCTGCGATGGGGCGTGCACCCGCCGACAGGGCCACCAGAACCTCCTCGAGCGACGATGCGATCAGCAGACTCATGACCCGGCCCTCGACCGATCGGCGTCGACCGACAGGTCGACGACTCGCTCCCACACGCGTTCTGCCGACATGGGAAGCTGTCGCAGCGGCCCACCGATCAACCTGGCCAGTGCCGTGGAGATCGCCGCCGCTGTCGGGACGTTCGGTGCCTCGGCAAGACCCTTCGCTCCTCTCGGTCCGGCATCAGGCGTGGCGATCTGAACGAAGTGCGTGGTGATCGGCGGGGCGTCGGCGCACGTCTGCAGCTTGTAGTCGAGCAACCCAGCCGTTCGCTGGTGGCCCTCGCCGTCATACCGGGCACCTTCGGTGAGGGCCTGGCCGATGCCCATCAGCACCCCACCTTCGACCTGGCCTCGAGCCCCGACATCGTTGATGATCGTCCCCGAATCGTGAGCCGTGCAGACCTGCAGCACACGAGCTACACCCGTGTCACGGTCGAGTTGGACGCGCACGGCGTGGCACGAGAACTGAGGGGCGAGGAAGGCAGCCATGCCCATGTCGCCGACACAACTGGATCCGACCAGGGTCGGAGCCGCCGGGGGTGAACCCGATCCGTGCCCGATGAGCAAGCTGTCACCCGCCGCGATCGCTGCGAGTTCGGTGATGGACACTCGGGCCTCGGGACTGCCGACGACGTGGGCGTGACCCTCGGCCAGCACGATGTCCGCGTCTGCCGCCTCGAGTCGGTCGGCGGCGAGACGACGGAGTTGGTCGGCGATCTGGCGGGCTGCGTCCACCGCCGCCCGGCCGTTGTTGAAGAGTGTCTGAGAGCCTGTGGCCCCCATGTCGTACGGGGCGACGGATGTGTCCTGGTACACCAGCTGGAAGTCGGTCGGTGACATGCCGAGCTCGTCGGCGACCAGTTGGCGGAGGGTCATCACGGCACCGGTACCGCACTCTTGAGCGCCCGTGATGATCTGGCCCGACCCGTCGGCGTCGATCTTCACGTAGGCGCCGGAGGGCGCTGCGAAACTCGGCCACCAGCCGATGGCCACGCCGATGGCCTCATCGTCGGGTAGTTCGCCCCCGTATCCGGCGGCGGACGTGGCGGCATCGATGCACTGCTGCAGACCGATCTCGCCGAACACCTGACCGCTCGGACCTTCCTGGCCGGAGTCGACCGCATTGCGTCGCCGGAACTCGACCGGGTCGATGCCGGCCGCACGCGCGAGCTGGTCGGTGTGCGTCTCGAGCGCCCAACACACCTGCGGAGCAGTCGGTGCCCGTACCGAGCCGGACGGCTGCTGATTGGTGTACACGAGGTGGGCCTCGACGTGGAGGTTCGGCACTCGGTACGGGCCGGCGAGGTGCATCGCTGCGAGCTGGGGGAAGAAGCCTGCATCGGCGGTGTAGGCCCCGTTGTCGATGAGGATCCGACCCCGTCGGGCAACGATCGTCCCATCGGGTGCGAGGCCGGTCGTGATGTCGATGACCATGCCCTCTCGGCGACGATCGGGAGCGATGAACTCTTCGCGGCGGGTGAAGACGAGCCGGACCGGGCGCCGCGCAGCGCGCGCCAGGGCAGCGACATGTGCCTCGTAGTGGAAGCCGCACTTGCCGCCGAATCCGCCGCCCAGGTGAGGAACGATGATCCGGACACGATTGGAAGGGAGTTGGAGCGTCTCGCACACGCCGTTGCGGGCGTCGTACGGGACTTGGGTCGACGACCAGATCGTCACCTTGTCGCCCTCCCACTGGGCGACGACGGCTCTCGGCTCGATCGGCGCGGCATGGCAGCCGTCGGCGACGTAGCGCTCGGTGATCACGACGGCCGCGGAGGCGAGCGCAGCGTCGGAATCACCCTTGCTGATGGACGAGTACGACGCGCTGTTGTGTCGGCGGACCACGCCGTCTGCGGCGGAATACTCCGACCACGCGGCGTGCACCAGAGGTGCCCCCGAGTCGAGTGCTGCTTCGAGATCAGTGACCACCGGAAGTGGTTCGTACTCGACCACGATTGCATCGACGGCTCGACGAGCCACATCGGCCGTGGAGGCCGCGACCGCCGCAACGATCTCGCCCTCGAAACGGACGACCCCTCGAGCGAACAGCTGTCTGTCCTGGACGAACGGGCCGTAGCTCACATCGGGCACATCGTCCGCGGTGATCACGGCAAACACGCCGGGCAGTGCTCGAGCAGCGCTGACATCGAGACGAACGATCCGGGCGTGTGACACCTCTGCGTAGCGGAAGGCAGCCGCAAGCATGCCGGTCATCGTGATGTCGGCCGTGTACCGGCCACTGCCCGTCACTTTGTCGGGGCCGTCGGCACGAACGAATCGGGGAGTGGTCGGTGAGGTGACCGTCATGCTGTCCAATATGGCACGGATGCGAGTTCGATGCGCGCGTGCTCGCTACCGTCCACTGTCGTGATCGGAACCATCGGAGACCTCGTCGAGGACATCGCCGTCAGGTTGAGTGGCCCGATCCAGCTCGCATCGGACACCGCGGCTCGCGTCGAGCGTCGTCGCGGCGGGAGTGCGGCGAACATGGCGGTCGCCGTGGCTCGTGCCGGCGGGCGAGCTCGGTTCATCGGTCAGGTCGGGGCCGATCCTCTCGGCGACCTGCTCGTCTCTGCGCTCGAGCGAGATGGTGTCGAAGCTGTCGTGCGTCGAGGTGGGGCGACCGGAACGATCGTGGTGCTCGTCGACGCGTCGGGCGAACGCACGATGCTGACCGACCGCGCTGCATGTGACGAACTCGCCGGGCCCGAGCCGTCCTGGCTCGACGGTCTGCTGGCACTTCACGTTCCGCTGTACTCGATGACGTCAGGGCCGCTCGCTGCGACGTCGGCGACGCTCGTCGAGTGGGCCCGACAACGTTCGATCATGGTGTCGATGGACGCCTCCTCGGCGTCGGTCATCCAGGCGTGGGGAGCGTCCGAGACGTGCGACCGGATACGGGCGTGGGCGCCGGACATCCTGTTGTGCAACGAACTCGAGGCAGCGGTCCTCGGAGGTGTCGACGGACTGCGCGGCCTTGCCCGTTCGGTCACCATCGTGAAGCAGGGTCCCCGACCGGCGTTGATCCTTGCGGCCGGCGCCGAGATCGTCGAGGTTCCCGCGGTGGATGATCGGGCGGTGTCCGACACCACCGGTGCCGGTGACGCCTTCGCTGCCGGGGTGTTGTTGGCCGCCGTCGAGGGTCGCGACTGGATCGCTGCCGTCGAGAGCGGTCACCGCAGCGCCCGTGAAGCGATCAGGCTCGTCTCGGGCGCCGCGTGAGCCAGAGGGCTGTCAGGGACGGACGTCGATCGTGACCGGAACGGCGTAGGCACCGGAGACCTCGGGGCCGATTCCGACGGGTGTCGGGTCGGTGCCGACCAAATTGCGGATCCACGACGTCACGGCGTGCTGGATCAACGGGAACGTCTCGGTGACGGGAACGGCCGGAGGGACGCAACCATCCTCGCCGAGGCGACGCAGCTGCGGTTGCGCGTCGAGCAAGCCTCCGAGACCCGAGGCTTCAGCCACGCCGATGATGCCCGTTCCGTTGCCGAACGTGCAGAAATCGTCGAACCCGTTGTGCCCGACGCCATCGATGATCCAGAGCAGACTGGGGGTGGGGACTGCGGCGAAGGATGCCTGCGTGCGTTCGAGTGCCGGAACGACCTGATCGAGTGCTCCTGCCATGAAGAACGACGGCTTTGCAGGCAGCTGAGGAGCCTCGACCGTCGTGGTCGTGGCGTCACCGCCCAGAGCGATGCCCGACGCCAGCGAGACATAGCCGTCGATCCGAGGATCGAGTGCTGCGCCGAGCACGGTTCCTCCGCCAGCGGAATGCCCGACGGCCACCACGTTCGTGTCGTCGACCCGACCGCTCAGACGGCCGGTCTCCGACGCGCCCTCTGCGATGACCAGATCGAGCGTCTGGAGCAGGTCGTCGACCGAGTCGTTCCTGTCGCCGCTCGCCGTGCCACCGAGCACGTTCGGCAGGTCACGAGAGGGGTGGTCGGGCGAGGCGACGATGAAGCCCCAGCTGGCCAGATGAGACGTGAGGAAACTGCTCTGGAGTCGGATCCCGGTGAACCCGTGACTGAACAACACGACGGGAAAGGTGCCATTCGATGCCTCGGCATCGCGGCCGGCTTCGATGGTGAACGTCGCCGGCGCGTCACCGGTGAGGATCGCCCTGATCGCCTCGGGTGTGAAGTCGCGGACGTCGTAGGTCTCCTGGCCGGTCGTCCCGGCAACCGCCGGGTACCAGATCTCGACCGCGTTGCCCTTGGCGAGTTGGAGGGTCGACACGCCGACGGGGAACGGGCCCGGCTCGGCGTAGGCACGTGCGAGCGCTCCGACGTCAACCGTCGTCGTTGTCGCTGCGGCGGTGGTTGTCGGGCTCTGCGTCGTCGTCGTGGCGATCGTCGTCTCGGCAGCCACATCGGTCACGGTGGGTGCCGTGGTCGGACTGTTGTCGCCGCCGCAGGCTGCGAGCAGGAGGGCTGCAGTCGTCGAGATGGTCAGGAGTGGTCGAACACGCATGTGGGACAGGGTGTCATGGTTGGTGATGACGTGCGCAGTCGAGATGGGATGGTGAGTTCGTCGCCTGACCGGGTAGCGTTCCCCCTTGCGTCACGGACCTCCGCGACGCCTGGCGACGTGGCCGAGTGGTTCAGGCAAGGGCCTGCAAAGCCCTGTACATGAGTTCGATTCTCATCGTCGCCTCTAGCCCCCGATGTGGTTGACCCACGTCGGGGGCTTTGTCGTGTCAGCACCTCCTCGCTCGAGCCCCGCCCCACCGCCGCACTTGGTGCAACGCGTGAGAGTTCGCCCGGCAGAGCCGGGCCGACTCTCACGCGTTGCAGGGATCGGGGGACGGGGTGGGGGATGGGGCGTAGGGATGGGGGATGGAGTTGTTCGAGACCCCGATTCCGGGCGTCGGCGTGCGGTACGAGTTCACGACGGTGGGGGGCGGGGGCTGACTACGTCGGAGTCATCGTTCGTCGAGACTCGAGACGAGAGATGCTGCTGGACGACCGTCGAGACCCCGATGCCTGCCGCGAAACCGTCAGCCTCACCGGAGAGGAGTCGGCGGTGATCATCGAACTGCTCGGGGGCACGAAGGTCACCGAGCGAATCGCCGATGTCCGTCACGAGGTGGTCGGACTCGCCATCGAATGGGTCACGGTCGAACACGGCAGGGGCATGGCCGGACGCACGATCGGCGACGGCCGGATCCGGACTCGGACGGGAGCATCGGTGGTGGCGGTGATACGCGATGCGCGATCGATTCCGGGCCCGGGGCCGGAGTTCGAGCTTCAGGGCGGCGATGTCGCACTGATGATCGGTTCGATCGACGGTGTCGCTGCACCGCAGCGACTGCTCGTCACCTGACGATGCTCGCAGCAGCGGGTGTCAGTTCGGTCCTCATCGAACTCGGGC
>JBDKIV010000127.1:0-7100 GCA_039796935.1 Actinomycetota bacterium
CCCGGTAGTAGCTGATCCGCTCGGCGTCCGGTGCGACTCCGTACGCGTCGAAGAGTTCGTCGTGGTGTCCCTCGCCGAAGTTCCAATCGAGACTGAGCGAAGCGATCGCAAGATCGGCCCACATGTCGCCGATGGCGAGGTCGCCGAAGTCGACGTGGCCGACCCAATGGCCTTCATCCGAGATCAGTGTGTTCGGGGCACATGCGTCTCCATGGACGAGCACGGGCTGTTCGATCAGTGGTGGTACCTCGAGCGAAGCTGGGCGCCGACCGACCCAGGCCTGCGATGTCCACGCTGTCGGAAAGTCATCGGTCGGCAGTGCGTGAATCGCGCGAAGGCCAGTTGCGATAGCTGCGATTGCTTCGGATCGGCGGGCGCGCCACTGGTCCCCGACAGCTGGGCCCCCGCCGAGGCCGGCCGTGAGAAGCCACTGCGCGTCTCCATCCATGCCGAATCGAATCACCCGGGGTGCTGGGTGTCGGGTCGAGATCCAGTTGAGCCGAGTGCGCTCGCGATCGAGGTCGATACCCGTCGATCGCGGATTCCACTTGAGGAAGGTGTCGTCGATGCGGAAGGTGAGGCCTCCAAGATCATTACGCCAGATGAGCTCCACGGGCCTGCCTTCCGCCACCTGATGGACGATCTGAGGAACCGGCTCATCGCCCAGCGCATGAAGGTCGGCGAGACGAGTGAAGTCCGGTTCCTCCATGACGACGCACGGTAGCGGCCACTCCGGCGCGTGTTCTCGGCGCGCGAACTGCTCGCGTCGAAGGATGGCGTACGTCCATGTGTCCGCTCGGATCCCGTCGGCGTCGGTCCGAGCCTCGAGCATTCGGCCCCCGAGACAGAAGCCGCAACGGTCGAACACCTGCTGCATCGGCGGGTTGTCAGAGGATCTGCCAGAACGCCGACGTCAGACCGACATCGCTGAGCATCCTCTGCGCCTCCTCGGCCGACCGCCCGGCGAAGGTCGGCTCGAGCCGATCGCCGTACCAGCGTTGCGACAGCGGCCACATCTGAGCGAGTGTGGCCGTCGCGCCCCCGGCGGGTTGGTTGTCCTTCGACCGAAGGAACCTGATGTTCCCTCACGTGAACACGATGTCGTCCCACCATCGATCAGCCGGCAGAGGGAACGAGACGTACCCATCGTGTTGGTCCAGTTCGCTGTCGCTGACGGTGAGCTCGAGTGGTTCGCTCGTGTCGGCCCACGTCGATGTGATGCTGCCGTCGGCGTGGAGCGCGGCGAGGATCGCGAGCGCGTCCCATGCGCAGTTCGCCCACCATGCCCCTGTGTCGGTGACCACCCGGAAATCGGTCGGCTCGGCGGCGAACGGCAGCGCCATGCGGATCTCACCTCGACAATGCTCGCGGTCGTCGAGGACCAGCATGTGCCGATCGTGCAGTTCCTTGAGCATGCGGTCGACAGCACCGCTGCCGCCGACCACCTCGGCCAGCTCGCGTCGGCTCGGCGCACGGCCGGTCTCGACGAAGTGTCGATAGATCACGAACCGGAGCTGCAACGGATCCATGGGTCGAGACTACGGCCGGACCACGGTCGGCCCGGCGAGGACGTTTCGGATCGCCATGTCGATGTTGTCCGGCCCAGCCGCTGACGCGACACCCGAGATCAGCCGCCGTGTCGGACAGGCTGTCCGAACTTTCCGTGGCGAGTGAGGGATTCAGCCGCGATTGAGCGTGTGCGTTTCGTGCATCCTGACGATCACGACGATCCCTGAGAGGGCGGTGAGCGCCGCGACGGAGTAGATGGCGGCCTCGATCGAGACAAGGTCGGCAATGACGCCCGCGAGCAACGCGCCGACCGCGAAGCCGCCGTCACGCCACAGCCGGTAGATGCCGACCGAACGGGCGCGCCAGGTGGGGTGCGCGACGTCGCCGATCGCTGCAAGGAGTGTGGGATACACCATCGCGGTACCGATGCCGAGCACGAACGCACCGGCCGCCCACATCGTGAAGCCGGTCGTGAGCGCCATCCACGCGAGAGCCGCCGCTTGGGCGAGCATGCCGCCCGCGATGAGCGGCTTGCGTCCGATGCGGTCGGACAGGCCACCCGTGTAGAGCTGCCCGAGACCCCACGCCGCTGGGTAGAGCGCGGCGAGGACACCGATGCGGCCGACGGAGAGCCCCGCGTCGGAGAAGAAGATCGGGAACAGACCCCACGCGAGGCCGTCGTTGAGGTTGTTGACCATGCCGGCCTGCGAGCACGAGGAGAGCGCTTTGTCGCGAAACGAGGTGAGCAGGAAGATCTCCTTGGTCGTCAGCCCCTCATGGTGGCCGCCCGTCAGCGGTCGATGGCTGCTCGCCTCATGACGTGCGTGGGCGTGTGTCTCTTCGACCGCGAACGTCGACAGACCGAGTCCGAGGCCGGCGTAGACGAGGCCGAGGTAGAACGGCGCGGGACGGAGCCCGTGCTCGGCGGCGATCCAGCCGGTGGCCAGCGCGGTGAGGGCGACGGCGCCATAGCCCGCTGCTTCGTTGAACCCCATCGCCAACCCGCGCTTGGTCGGGCCGACGAGGTCGATCTTCATGATGATCGTGGTGGACCAGGTGAGGCCTTGGTTGACGCCGAGGAGCACGTTGGCGAACACGACCCAGCTCCACGTGGGCGCCCACATCAACAGCAGCGGGACGGGGATGCCGACGATCCAGCCGGCGATCAGGACCGGCTTGCGCCCGTAGCGATCCGAGAGGGTGCCGGCGAAGAAGTTCGTTGCTGCCTTCACGATGCCGAACGCGGCGATGAACGTGAGCGTGGCGGTGAACTTGGACAGCCCGAACTCCTCCACCGCGAGCAACGGGAGGACGGTGCGCTCCTGGCCGATCATCCCGCCGACGAGCGCGTTGACGCCGACGAGCAGCATGAACTGGGCGAGGTTCTCGCGCAGCCCCAGCCGGATCGGTGACGGCTCGTTGTTCTTCGAGAACTCGGTCATGCGTCGACCTCGAGCGGTCGGCCGGTCGCCGCCGCCCACGTGCCGGGGCCTCCATCGAACACGGACACCGGAACGCGTCGGGTGGCGAGGAGGCTTGCCGCCGTCATGGCTCGCTCGCCGTCGACGAGCAGGGTCTCGTGGCCATCGGGGACCGAGGCGGATCGACGATCGCGGTCGTGTCATCGCCGAGATCGATCACGCACGACGAGTGACCGAGCCCCTCGTCGACGCACTCATGGATGCGCATACGAAACCATCTCCTGGCTTCTCAAAGAATGACTTGAAGAGTCGCGTAGGTCGGGTACCTTGTCAAGTAGGTCTTTGAGGAAAATGGGAGGTGCAGGTGGGCGAGCGTGCAGCGAAGGACGCCTTGTTCGACGGGTTCGCCGAGATCGCGAAGGCGCTGGCGAACGGCCGACGCGCCGAACTGGTCGACGTGCTCGCACAAGGCGAGCGCCATGTCGACGAGCTCGCCGACGAGATCGGCCAGAGCGTCGCCAACACCTCGTTCCACCTCCGCGTTCTCGCCACAGCAGGCCTCGTCACCACCCGCCGCGACGGCACGCGCATCTACTACCGCCTCACCTCCGACCAGGTGCTCGAACTGTGGACGGCCATACGCGACGTGGCCGCCGAACATCACGCCGAGCTCGACGACCTCGCCGCCGCTTACCTCGGTGACCGCAGCACCCTGCAGGAGATCAGCCGTGACGAGCTCGTCGAGCGGATCGCAGCGGGCGACGTGATCGTGCTCGACGTGCGGCCCACCGCCGAATACGGCGCCGGACACATCCCCGGCGCGCGATCGGTGCCGATCGGACAGCTCGCAGCCGGGCTTCGGACCATCCCGCGCGATGTCGAGGTCGTCGCGTACTGCCGTGGCCCGTACTGCGTGATGGCCGATGATGCCGTCAGGTTGCTGCGGGCCCGTGGTCGCACGGCACGACGGCTCGAGGACGGTTTCCCCGAATGGCAACGGGCAGCACTGCCCGTCGAGATGGAGGTGGCGTCATGAAGATGCTCGTGATCCTGCCAGGCCCCGCGTACGGCGACGGACGCGCCTACAACGGTCTGCGCCTGGCCGGCAACCTCACCACACGAGACGGAGCGGAGATCGGGCTGTGCGGAACGTGAATGAACGCACGCGGCATCACCGACGAGATGATCATCCCCGACGCTGACATCCACGATGCACTCACCGCGGCCGGTAAGTCATGGTGAGCGTCGCTCTCACGTTCGCCACACGACCCGCCTGAGACGTCACGTCATCCGTGGACAGGTCACGACAACGACGGGGGCCTCGGCTGTTCTACTGCGAACTCTCATCGACATGATCTACGACCTCCTTCCCCAACGGTCGTACACAGGGGCGACACCTGCGTTCCGGGAAGCCGTTCGTGGCAACGAGGCAGGCGTTCCACCTGCGGGCCGTCGGCTGCGGCGCGCCCTTTGTCGGCGAGAACGCGAAGTGTTGAGAGTCCGCAGCAACGGTGACTGTCGGCGGACATCAGATTCTGCCCACCGGTGGCCATGAGCGAGTGCCCGCTGACGGCCCTTCGACCCCTGTAATGATCGGCGAGCGAACGTACGCCAGCGCATACCGGCACCTGTGCCACGAACCAGACAGCGCCGACTACCGCTTCGCAGCCGTCGTCATTCGCTCCTCGAGGCGGTTGACCGGATAACGCCGATCGGCAGCTCCGGTGCGGGGCTATACGGCAACCTTCGCGTACTTCCTCTGCGCTGCCTGCTCGGAGACGCCCAACATGGCACCGATCTCCGACCATGACCGATCGGCGCGACGAGCGGAACGAATCGCCTCGAACAAGGCCGCATCGAGCTCTCCACGGCGCTCGGCGAGTTCGGCGATCACCCGTAGCGACTGAGTGTCGGCGACCACCAGGTCGCGTGGGTCAACGGTGTCGGCCCACGCTTCGAGAGACTTCGTTCGTGCAGCTCTTGTAGTACTCACTTCGTCCACCATCCCTTCAGGAACTTGGCTCTCGCCAGCATCGCGTGGATGACGGCCACGCCCCCGTCGTCTTCGACCACACCAACCTCCAACGGTTCACCAGCTGTTGAGGGTCCGATGAACATCGTGACCGCCGGGTCGTCGGTCTCGAAGGCCCGCTCGTGATGTCGAACTGCATGGATCATGTCGTCGTTGACGCCGTGCTTTCGGGCTGATGGCTCGACGTCCACGAGGACAGGCTGCGTCGAGCGGACTCGTTCGTCAACATGTGTTGACGGCGCAGATGATGGCGACGGCCACACCTAACGACACCAGACGTTACGAACAACGCCGCGACCCCACCAGAAACGCAATCAGGCAGCTATGAGTGGGGGCGTTCTGGGGCAGGTTGTGCCGCCCGTAGTCGGTTGTTCGCAGGTGGCACTGCACATTCGAGCCCCGATCGTGCTGTTACCAGTCGGAGCGCTTGGTCTTCGACGCGGTCACTCCGAAGACGCGGTCGCGTGGAGACGAGCGTGTACGAACGATGCTTCTCCAGGCGTCATGGACGACGTCTTCACAACGGATCTGACACCGCACGCGTACCCCCCTCGTCGGCTGAACCTATGCCTTCGTCAGGTTCATTGCTCACCCGACCATCAGGGGTCGTGGCTCCGACGAAGACAAGCGTCGCGTCGCTGCAACCGCCCAGGCGCGTGCACCGGAGATCACCAGGACCGCACCTGTAGCGACAGCGATCACCCATCCCCCGTCGCCAAACGTGGTCCCCGGGTAGGTCTGGTTGAACCACACCATGGGCACGCCGAAAATCAGCGCTCCGATCGGCATCAGCAGGAGCAGGTTCCGTCGCGTCTGCTCGACAGCGGGGTCGTCGAGACGTCGGAGCCAGGTGCTGGCGGCGAACACGGCTCCAGCGAAGCCGAGTGCGAGGGCTACTGCGAACCACAGCGCGATCAGCCACAGGGATGGTGTCCACGTCGGGCTCGGGCAGGTCGTGACGGCGTCCCCTGCACAGTCCAGGTTCGTTTCAGCTCGCTGCCCGGGGAACACTCGCACCAGCAACTCGATCGCCCAGGCGCTCGTACCGATCAGCGGCAGGACTGCGGCGAACAGCACTGCTGGTACGACCCCGACGATCGCAGCAATGGTGGTCGAGGAGAGTCGCCAGCGGGGGCGAACCGCTCCGCGGCTCTCGGCCCAGTCGCGAGCGAAGGCTCGGACGTCGTCTCCGACGAGCGCCCGCGGGTCGCCGTCTGACGCGACGAGTTCACGGATGTCGGCGTCCAACTCGTCGAGCATCGCCTTGCGTTGGTCTCTCGCAACACCGCAGGAGCGCAGGGCTCGGCGGCACTCGGTAAGGACCTGTTCGACGGTGTTCATCCCAACTCCCCCACGATGCGGTCGGTTCTCGGTGTGGATTCGCCCTGTGCGTCCAGGACACGCTGGATCGACGACGAGAACGTGTCCCACGCCTGCCTGGCGGTGCGGAACTCGTCATCTCCGGCGGCGGTGCGCCGGTAGTACTTGCGGGCTGGGCCGTCGGGACTGTCGACTCGGTAGCTCTCGACCAGCGACGCGCGCTCCAGTCGGGCCAGCGCAGGATAGATCGAGCCATCTGCGACGCCGCTGAGGCCGGCGGCATTCAGACGCCGGGTCATCTCGTATCCGTAGGCAGGCTCGACACCGAGGACCGCGAGGAGACACACATCGAGGACACCCCGAAGCCATTGGGTGGATCGCTCATCACCCTGTCCCGACTGACGTGTCATGCAATGCAAGGTAGCACTATCTTGCGCCACAAGCTAGAGATGTCGGCGATCGCTGAGATCCGTGGCGACATCGATGCCACACAGAAGGAATCACCCGGTTGGACGGCTCAGCGAGCTTTGTCGACGCCCCAGAGGTGGTCGCGTTCTGCGCGTTCACAGTCATGGTTGCGGCAGCGGGTGGTGCGATGGCTGCAAGATGAGAACGAGCAGCCACACAGCTCAAGACCTAATCAACGAACTCGACGTCGCCCTGATCGCCCCTGTGTCCGCCGTGATCGCCTTCGGCAAGCCCTCCGCCTACCGCCGAGGGTTGGCCCCGACGCGCCTGCGCTCGAACTGCCCCCTATCGCCGGCTCGGTAGCCGTTGTCATGCGCTACCCGAAGTTGAGAGACAGGTAGCGCCAAGCG
>JBDKIV010000128.1:0-41285 GCA_039796935.1 Actinomycetota bacterium
CCCCGCCAGTCGAGACCACCCCGCTCGCGTACGGCCACGAGACACGTGAGCACCAGCGCCACGAGCAGCAGTGGACCGGGGATGAAATCGTCGTCGGTGATGGCCAGCACCGGGGCGGCGACCGTGCCGAGACCGAACCCGATCGCTCCCTGAGCACACGCCCCGGCAAAGACCGCGACCAGGGCGATCGCCCACTCGAGCGTGGTCATGCTGCGGAAGCGGCTGACCTGCGCGTCTTGGCGAGATCGAACAACATGCGCGCGGCGACGAACAACAGGAGCAGCGCGAACAGCAGGTTCGACAGCGACTCGGACATCCCGACCGAGAGCGCACCGGCGGCATATGCCGACACGATGCCCGCGACACCGAGGATCGCCGCGGTGTACAGATCGGCGTTGCGCTTCTTGCGGTTCCGCCAGGTGCCCATGATCGAGGTGGGCACGATGACGGCGAGCGACGTTCCCTTGGCGATCGCCGCCGGGATGCCGACACCGATCACCATGGCGGGCACGAGGATGATCCCGCCGCCGACACCCAGCAATCCGGCGAGGATGCCGGTGGCGAACCCGACACCGACCAGCACGATGGCCCCGAGGACACTGATGGCGCCACGACCCGTGGCCTCGCTGTTGTCGACCAACATCCGCACCGCGGTCGCGACCAGCAGGATCGAGAACCCGAGGGCGAGTACGTCGTGGGGCAACTTGTGCAGGAAGTGCGTACCGAGCACGGCACCCGCCAGCGCGCCGATGGCGAGGAAGAGTGCCACCCTCCAGTCGATCTTGTCGGCCACGGCATACGAAGTCATGCTCGACAGTGCGATCGGCAGCACGGCTGCCAGTGACGTCCCGTGCGCGAGTCGCTGATCGAACTTGAGCACGATCACGAGCGCCGGGACGATGAGGATGCCGCCGCCGACACCGAACAGTCCCGACAGGAACCCTGCTACGAGACCGACGATGATCGTTCGGGCGAGAGGCACGCTGCGCCATCCCGACTCGACGGGGCTGGGCGCGAGGTCGTTGGACATCATTCTCCGATCAGGATGGTTCGACGGCTCAGCGGGCGAAGCAGGCGACGAGGTGGCCGGGCTGCTTCTCTTCGAGTTGAGGCGTCTCACGCGTACAGCGGTCGTGGACCAGCGGGCAGCGGCTCGCGAAACGGCAGCCGGGCGGCGGGTCGACGGGGTTGGGGATCTCACCGGTCAGCACGATCCGGCGACGCTGCCGTTGGAGCGGCGGGTCCGGGATCGGAACGCTCGACAACAGCGCCTCGGTGTAGGGGTGCAGCGGCCGGTCGTACACGTCGTCGGTCGGGGCGATCTCGACCATCCGACCCGCGTACAGGATCGCGATCCGGTGCGAGATGTGGCGCACCACCGACAGGTCGTGGGCGATGAACAGGTAGGTCAGGCCGAGCTCGTGCTGGAGGTCCTGCAGCAGGTTGACCACCTGGGCCCGTACCGACACGTCGAGTGCCGACACCGGCTCGTCCGCCACGATGAACTCGGGCCGCAGCGCAAGGGCGCGGGCAATGCCGATCCGCTGGCGCTGACCGCCGCTGAACGCGTGCGGATAGCGGTCGACCGTGTCGACGGGAAGCCCGCACCGGTCGAGCAGGTCGACCACCTGCGGCCGGGCCGCAGCGGCATCCTTGGCCAGGCCGTGCACCACGAGCGGTTCGGCCACCAGCTCGAGCACCGTCATCCGCGGATTGAGGCTGGCGTACGGATCCTGGAACACGAGTTGCATGTGCCGGCGGAGCTGGCGCAGCTCAGCACCCTTGGTCTGGGTGATGTCGTCGCCGCGGAACCGGATGCTCCCCGCCGACGGCGGGATCCGCCGGAGCACGGCACGACCGATGGTGGTCTTGCCCGAACCACTCTCGCCGACCAGGCCGAGCGTCTCGCCGCGTGCGATCGAGAACGACACGTCGTCGACGGCATGGACGTACCGCATGGAGCCGCCCCAGAAACCCGAGCGTCCCACCGGGAACTTGATCGAGAGCCCGGCGACGTCGACCAGCGGTCGACCTGCATCGACCGACGATCGGCCAGAGGATGTCGACACGTCAGCCACGGCTCACCTCGAACGCTCGCCAACAGGCCACCTTGCGGCCATCCGGATAGGTGTGCAGTCCCGGCATCTCGTCGAGGCACTCGGCGACCGCCAGGTCGCAACGCGCCGCGAACGGGCAGCCGACGGGTGGCGCAACCAGATCGGGCGGCGAACCGTCGATCGACACGAGCCGCGGCATGACGATGTCGAGGCGGGGTGTGCTGCGCAGCAAGCCTGCGGTGTACGGGTGCGCAGGCGTTGCGTAGAGGTCCTCGGCGCTCGCCAACTCGACGAGCTTGCCCGAGTACATGACGGCCACGCGGTCGCACAGGCCGGCGACCACCCCGAGATCATGGGTGATCAACAGCACCGCCAGACCGAGCCGGGACTGCAGATCGGCGATCAGTTCGAGGATCTGCGCCTGGATGGTGACGTCGAGCGCCGTGGTCGGCTCGTCGGCCACGAGCAGTTCGGGCTCGCAGGCGAGCGCCATGGCGATGAGCACACGCTGACGCATACCACCCGACATCTCGTGCGGGTACTGCTTGACGCGCTGCTGCGGGTTGGAGATCCCCACCAGGTCGAGCAGTTCGACGGCACGGGCGATGGATTGCTTCTTGCTGGCGCCGATGTGGCGGCGAACCACCTCGCCGATCTGCGTGCCGATGGTGAACAGCGGGTTCAGCGACGTCATCGGGTCCTGGAAGACCATCGCGATCTCTTTGCCCCGAACCCGTGACAGCACCCCGTCGGCGTCGTGCACCAACGACTGGCCCTTCCAGCGGACGTCGCCGCCGGTGATCTTGCCGGGCAGTTCGGTGAGGCCGAGCAGCGTCTGGGCCATCACGCTCTTGCCCGAACCGCTCTCGCCGACCACACCGAGGGTCTCGCCTCGATCGAGGGTGAAGCTCACACCACGAACGGCCTGGACCGTGCCGCGGCGCGTGAAGAACTGGACCTCGAGATGGTCGACCTCGAGCAGAGGACCGTCGTGGGTACTCACAGCGATGCGCCTCCACTGTTCGACGACGACCGACTGGCCCGCGACGCGAACTTCTTCTCGCGCTCTTGCGGGTCGATCGCCACACGGAGCCAGCTGCTGAGCAGGTTCACGGCAAGCACGGTCAGGCTGAGCAGCAGGCCCGGGTAGATGATCAGCCACTGGTTGCCGAACAGCTCGTGCTCGCCGGCTCGGGCGATGTCGAGACCCCACGAGACCTGCGGGTACTGGATACCGAGGCCGAGGAAGCTGAGGGCCGCCTCGGCGAGGATGATGCGGGCGAACTCGAGCACGGCGAGGGTTGCGAGCGGCGAGATGAGGTTGGGCAGCACGTGGCGGAGCACGACCCGGCTCGGGCGGCATCCCATCATCTCGGCGGCCTCGACGAAGGGGCGTTCTCGCACCGACAGCACCACTCCGCGGGTCATGCGGGCGTAGACCATCCAGCCGTTGATGGCGAGGATGACCGTGACGCTCGTGATGCTGCCGCCGACCAGGGCGATCAGCAGCATGGCCATGAGCAGACCGGGGAACGAGACCTGGACGTCGACCCAGCCCATCAGCCACCGGTCGGTACGGCCGCCCTTGTAGCCGGCGATCAGGCCGACGATCACCCCGAAGGTTCCGGCGAGCGCAACCACGAAGACGCCGATGATCAGCGACGTCCGGGCGCCGTAGAGCAGGCGCGAGAACACGTCGTAGCCCTGCCAGTCGGTGCCGAACGGATGCTCCCACGAGCCCCCGTGCCAGACGGGCGACAGCATCGTGTTGGACAGGTCGCCCTTGGTGGGCGAGGCCGTGGCGATCCACGGGGCGAAGATGGCGGCGATGACGAGGACGACGAGGAACACCAGCGAGAGCAGCCCGAGCTTGTCGCGGGCCAGGTCGCCGAAGAGCCCGCCCTGTTTGACGACCGACAGCTCGTAGGGCCGACCCTGGAGCGACTCCTCGTCGTGGAGTGCGTCCTCTTCCTCGTGGTGCTGTGCGGTGAACTCGTCCGGTGCGGTCATGACAGCTTCACCCGCGGGTCGAGCGCCTTGTAGGCGATGTCGATCGAGATGTTGAGCAGGACCACCATGACGGCGACCACGAAGACGATCGCTTGGATGAGGTAGAAGTCCTGCTCTTGGATGGCCGTCTTGGCCATGAAGCCGAGACCGGGCCAGTTGAACACCGACTCGACGACCACGGTGTAGCCGGCGATCGCACGGATGATCTCCCACCCGAGGAGCGTGACGTAGGGGATGCCGGCGTTGCGGAGGGCGTGGACCCCGAGGATTCGCCGGGTCCGGAGCCCCTTCGCCTTCGCGACCTTGACGTACTGGGTGTTCAGCTCGTCGATCATCGCCGAGCGCACGACCATCGCCAGTCGGCCGATGGCGGGCAACGCCATGCACACGGCGGGGAGGATGAGATTGGTCTGCCACGGGCCGGGTCCCGACTGGAACCACTGGAACTTCACGGTGAACCCGATCAGCAACACGTAGCCGAGGAAGAACTGGGGCATCGACAACCCGATCAGGCTCAGCGTGGTGAGCGCACGATCGGTGGCGCCGCCGGGCTTACGGCTGGCGATCACCCCGAGCGGGATGCTCAGCACGATCGCGATGATCATGCCGAGCGAGACGAGCTGCAGTGTCCGGGGCAGGTAGTCGAACACCACCGAGAGTGCCGACTGGCCGCGGACGTAGGTGCTCTCGCCCAAGTCGAGCCGGACCAGGTCGCCGAGGAAATCGACGAACTGGGCCGGGATCGACTTGTCGAGACCGAGCGCGGCCCGACGGGCCTCGCGCTCTTCTTCGGTTGCAGAGAGCGGCAGCATGAACTTGACAGGGTCGCCCACCATCCGGGTGATGATGAACACGAACACCGTGACTCCGAAGATCACGACGAGCCCCTGCGCCAGTCGTCTGGCGATGTATCTGCCCATGCTGCCGCTCGTTCCGCGTTGGTTACCGAGTGCCGGTCAGGAGGCGACCGACATCTCCTTCACGAGCAGCTTCGAGTCGACGCGAGGCGTCCACTGGATCCGCTCCGACAGGCCGTAGAGGTCCTCGTTGCTGACGAGCCACACGAAGTAGTTGCCGTCGTAGGCGATCTTCACGGCCTCTTGGTAGACGCTGTCGCGCTCGGCCTCGTCGAGGGTCTCACGACCCTTGGTGACGAGGTCTGACAGTGCCTGGTCGCTGTTCGACGAACCGATGCCGCCGGCCTGGTAGTAGGTGGCGAGCTGACGTGACGGGTCGAGGATGTCGTTCGAGCTCGACACGAAGATCGCGTCGGCGCGGTTGTCACGGTCGAACAGGATGTCGAGGTAGGCGCCGAACTCGGGCGTCTGCAGGTCGACCACGAGACCGGCCTCGGTCCAGTAGCTGGCGATGGCCTCGACGAGCTCCTTGTCGTTCAGCCAGCGGCCCGACGACTCGCCGACGAGGGTGATCGTCTGACCGGCGGCGCCGGCCTCCTCGATGAGCGCCTTGGCACCCTCGGGGTCGTAGGCGATCGGCTCGAGCGAGTCGTTGTGGCCGAGGATCGAGGGGCTGAGCAGCTGGCCCTTGTCGGGGATTGCGTAGCCGCCGTAGATCGCCTCGGCGATGGCGTCCTTGTCGACGGCCATGTTGAGGGCCTTACGGACGTTCGGGTCGGCGGTGATGCCTTCGTCGACGTCGAGGATGAGGACCGGGTGCTCCTGGCCCTGGATGTTCGCGAAGGCCGGGGCCTGCTCGACGTCCTGGGGCGGGAGGTTGGTGATGAGGTCGTACTTGCCCGACTTCAGGCCGGCCAGGCGGGTACCGCCCTCCGAGACGAACTCGTAGGTGACCTTGCTGATCGACGGTGCACCACCCCAGTAGCCGGCGTTGGCGGCGAGCTCGATCGACACGCCGGTCTCGCGGCTGACGAAGGTGTAGGGGCCGGTGCCGTTGGGGGCCTCGGAGAGGTCCTTCACGTCCTTGGCGGCCGGGGCCACGATCTTCAGCCAGTACATGCGGGCCGGGAGCACGCCGTCGGGGCCGTCGGTGGTGATGCGGACCGTGAGGTCGTCGACCTTCTCGGCGCCGGTGAGCGAACCGAAGAAGCCGTCGTTGTCGGTCTCGCCCGCAGCGACGAGCGCCACGATGCGATCGACCGAGGCGACCACGGCGTCGGCGTTGAACGGGGTGCCGTCGTGGAACGAGACACCCTCGCGGAGCTTGAACTCCCAGGTGGTGTCGTCGACCTGCGTCGGCAGTTCGGCGGCGAGGCTCGGCTCGAGTTCGCCCGTGGGCGTACGTGCGAGCAACGTCTCGTAGATGTTGTCGTTGATGGCTCGCTCGCCACCGTCGTCGACGATGTGCGGGTCGAGGCTGGTCGGCTCCGAACCGAGAGCGATGACGATCGACGCACCCTCGACGGCCGGAGCATCGCTCGTGCCGGTGGTGTCGTCGGTCGGTGCGGCCGTCGTCTCGGATGTGGCCGTATCGGGTGTGGACGTCTCGTCGTCACCGCCGCAAGCGGCGAGGACGAGGCCGAGTGCCACAAACGTGCCGAGCACGCGTGAGCGCTTTCTCACTGGATGGTCTCCCCCTGTATGCGTTCCGCGACTGCCGCGGTAGCCGCATACTTTATACAATCGACAGCGGACGCGTCAACGCGCCCCCGACCCGGGTCATACTGCGTTCGCACGAAAGGACGAGCCCATGGAGACGAGGCACGTGGGAACCAACGGGAGTCGACCGACCATCACCCACCTCCCACTCCGCCATGCCGTGCTCGAAGAGGTCCGCCGGCGGATCATGTCGGGACAGTGGAAGCCGGGCGAGCGGATCTACGAGGACCAGATCGCCAACGAGCTCGAGGTGTCCCGCAACCCCGTCCGCGAGGCACTCCAGGCACTCGCCGTCGAAGGCTTCGTCGAACTCGAGCCACGCCGAGGCGCGCGCGTGGCCGTGGTGTCGGAATCACGAGCCGACGAGCTGTTCGAGGTACGGGAGGCGCTCGAAGGTCTCGTCGCCAGGCTGGCGGCCACCCGACGGACGCCGGCGCAACTGGCCGAACTGCAAGACCTGGTCGCCCAGGGGCTCGTCGCCGCAGCGTCGCACCAGCACGACCGGCTCCCCGGTCTCAACACCCGTTTCCACCAGACGCTCAGTGAAGCGTCCGGCAACACGCTGTTGGCCGAGTCGATCGAGCGGCTCGGCCACATCATCGAGTGGGTCTACAGCCGCAGCGTGGCCGGGCGCAGCGCGCAGTCGTGGACCGAGCACGAACGGATCGTCGACGCCATCGCCAGCGGAGACGCCCAGCTCGCCCAGGACTGCGCCGCCGCCCACATCGCTGCCGCCCGCGTCGCCTATCTCAGCGCCGCCAACCAGCCCGCCTGAGCGTCGACCCGGCCCGACCGGTCAGAAGCCCCGGACCGCACCGCCGTCCACGCGCACCAGCGTGCCCGTCACGAACGAGGCACGCGAACTGCAGACGAACGCAACCACATCGGCCAACTCCTCGGCCGTGCCGACCCGGCCAAGCGGGATCGATGCGACGTGCTCGGCACGAACCTCGTCGACCGACCTGCCCTCGTGCTGGGCGCGCGCCGCCTCGAACCGGTCGAGTGCCGGGGTGTCGAACTGACCCGTGACGATGACGTTGACCGTCACCCGCGGGGCCAACTCGATCGCCAGCGAACGCGCCGCCGCCGTCACGCCGCTGCGGAACACCGAACTGAGCGCCAGGTCGGGTGACGCCTCCACCACCGAGCGAGCGGTGAGGAACACCAGGCGACCCTGCCCGCACACGCTGACGAGCGGCGCCGCCGCCCGGCTCACCTCGAGCGCAGGGCGCAGCATCGAGTGATAGGCCGCATCGTCGAACCCGTCGGTGTGCATGATCGCACCCGGCTTGCCGCCACCGGTGTTGACGATGACGATGTCGAGGCCGCCGAGTGCAGCGGCCGCCTCGGCGACCAGCCGTGCCCCCTCGCCCGGTACCGTCAGGTCACCGTGCACGGCGGCGGCTGCCCCGATGTCGGCGCGTGCCGCCTCGGCGCGCACCGAATCGCGGCTCGCGACCGCCACCGCTGCACCTTCGGCCACCAACGCACGAGCCGTCGCCAAGCCGAGACCGCTCGACGATCCGAGGACGAGCGCCCGGCGCCCTGCGAGTCCGAGGTCCATCAGCTTCCCATCCAGATCGTGCGCGACACCGTGTAGAAGTCCATCACGGTCGGTCCCAACTGTTCTTTGTGCGTGGCGGTACCCGACTGCTTGATCCCACCGAACGGGGCGTTGAACGCCGCGCCGACGGTCGGGCGGTTGATCCGCACCATGCCCGCCTCGAGTTGCGCCGCGCACCGCTGGGCCGAGGCGATGTCACGGGTGCAGACTGCCGCCGACAGACCGTAGGCGACGTCGTTCGCCGAAGCGATCGCCTCGTCGATGCCGTCGACCTGCTCGAACCCGACGACCGGGCCGAACACCTCGTTGCACGACAACGCCGATCCGGCCCGGACCCCGGCGAGGATCGTGGGCGGGAAGAACCAGCCGTCGTCGAGCCCGTCACCGGATGCACGCGTGCCACCGCACGCGACCGACGCTCCGTCGGCCACGGCCGTCGCGACCGCCGACTCCATCGCCGCCAGCGCGTTCGCGTCGACCAGCGGACCCATCGTCACGCCGGGCCGGTCACCGCGCCCGAGGACGTACGCACCAGCGAGTGCGACCACCCGCTCGAGCAGTTCGTCGTGGATCCGGCGATCGACGATGATCCTGCCGGCCCCGGTGCATGCCTGACCGGTGAGCGAGAAGCTCGACCGGGCCACGATCGAGGCCGCTGCGTCGAGATCGGCGTCTGCCAGGACGACGACCGGGTTCTTGCCACCCAGTTCGAGCTGCACCCGCCGACCGAGACCCACGGCGGCATGGATCTTCGCTCCCGTCGCGTTCGAGCCGGTGAAGGTGATGGCGGACACCCGCTGGTCGGACACCAGGTGGGCGCCCGCAGCGACGCCGTGCACCACGTTGAGCACGCCATCGGGCAGGCCGGCATCGGCGAACGCCGCCGCCAGACGCTCACCCATCCACGGAGTCATCGGGGACGGCTTGAACACGACGGTGTTGCCGGCGGCCAGAGCCGGGCCGATCTTGCGGCTGGCCATGTTGAGCGGGAAGTTCCACGGGGTGATGACCCCGACCACACCGATCGGGTCGCGCGTCGAGTACACGAGCGGCGTGTCGTCGCTCGGGAACGTCGCTCCGGTCAGCCGATACGCCTCGCCGGCGTAGAGCTCGAGGTTCCGGGGGGTGCGGCTCGCCTCGTTCCGGGCGTCCGCCAGCGGCTTGCCCTCCTCGGCGACCATCTCGGCCGCGATCGTGTCGGCGCGCTCGGCCAGGAGTCGTGCCGCCTTGGTGAGGATGTCGGCCCGCTGGCTGGGCGTGCTCGAACGCCACGCTGCTGCAGCGTCCGAGGCAGCGGTGACTGCGTCGGCGACGTCGGACGCCGAGCTCTCGGGAGCCACCGACACGAGGGTCGAGGACTGCGCCGGGTCGTGCCGCTCGAACGTGGAGCCGTCCGATGCGGGGCGGAGTTCGCCGCCGATGCGGTTGTGTACGTCGAAAGTCATCGCAGCCGCTCAGTCGGCCGTCGGGACCGGCGGGGCCCAGTTGTCCCACTTCGAGAAGTCGGCGGTCTTCCCGAGGTGCTCCATCAGGGCGGTGATGCCCGCCTTGCAGCACCCGATGTCCTCGCGGGTGTGGCCACCGGACACGCCGATGCCACCGACCACCTCGCCGTCGACCTCGATCGGCCAGCCGCCGACGAAGATCGAGAACCGGCCGTTGTGCATGTTCATGATGCCGAACGCCTCACCACCCGACTGTGCATTGGTGTAGGTGTGGGTCGGGCGGCGGTGGCAGGCGGCGGTGAACGCCTTGTTGATGGCGATCTCGACACTGGTCGGCTTGGCGTTGTCGGGGCGCTTCACCACGATCGGCCAGCCCCCGGCGTCACAGACGGCGATGACCGAGCCGACTCCGTATTCCTTGGCCGCAGCGAGTGCGGCATCGACGATCAGTTCGGCCTCGTCCATCGAGAGGCGGTGCTGCTGGATCATGTGGGATCTCCCTGGGGATGGTTCGGATTGCTGGGATGAAGTGCGAGATACCGGCGATGGGCGAGGCCCGCTGCGGCGACGTCCTGGAGCGCCACGCCCTGCGTCTCGAACAGCACGGGTGCCGCCCCGGCGCGGGGGACGTCGACGAGGCCGGCCACGAGCGCCGACAGTTCGACGGCGCGCTTCCAGTCGAATCGGCCCGCCTTGGCCGCCTGGATGAGATCACCGCATTCGACGGTGCTGCCGACGACGTCGTCGCAGACGACGGCGCCACAGCGCTCGATGACGTCGGGCCCGATCTCGCAGCGGTCGTACTTGGTGGCCCCGACGGCGCAGATCAGCGCCCGGTCACTCACGTCGTCCGAGGTGAACAATGGTGCCGTCGACTGGGTGACGGTGACGATCACGTCGGCACCGCGCACCGCCTCGGCGGGCGTGGCCACCACACGCGCCGGGATACCGGCATCGCGGGCTCGTGCTGCCATCGACTCGGCGGCCTCGGGACGGAGATCGTGGATCGCCACGTCGGCGAGGTCGGGGAGCTCTGCGGCGAGCATCTCGAGGTGGTACCAGCCCTGTCGGCCCGCCCCGATCAAGGCTGCCGTCGCGGCCTGCGGTGCAGCCAGGGCCCGGATGGCGAGCGCGCACGCTGCCGGGGTCCGGTAGCGGGTGAGCGCGTCGCCGTCGAGGGTGCACAGGAACGTCCCGTCGATGTCGAACAGGACGTTGACGAAGGTGAACACCCCGTTGGTGGTGGCGTAGACCTTGCCGCCCGAGTACGGGGGGACGACCGCAGCCATCGCGCTGGCCATGCCCCCGCCGGCCGCAGAGCGCACCCGCTGGGTCGTGGCAGCGTCTCCTCGACCCCACGCGGCGAACGCGTCGCCGACCACCTCGGTGACCGAGGCGAGGTCGAGCAGGTCGATGATGTCGTCGTCGTGAAGATGGAGCACGATGAACCTCCGGATTGCATACTGTATGCGAAATGCAACTCGGTCTGCACACGCCCCTCCAGGACACGTCGGTCGGTGACCTGCGCACCCTGTGGACGACGGCCGAGTCGCTCGGATTCGACTGGATCTCGGTCTGGGACCATCTGGGCAGCCTGCGCGGCAGCACCGACAACCTCGAAGCCGTCGCCATGCACGCCGCCCTCGCCTGCTCGACGCGCCACGTGCGCTGCGCCTGCCTCGTCTATTCGGTCGGATACCGCTCGCCGCTGGTGCTGGCCGACGCCGTGTCGACGATCGACCACCTGTCGGGTGGACGTGCGGTCCTCGGCCTGGGGGCCGGCTATCTGAGCCGGGAGTACGAGGCGCTCGGCGCGCCGATGCCGGCACCGGGCGATCGGTCGCGGCAGCTCGCAGAGACCGCCCGCGCCGTTCGGGCACTCCTCGACGGCGACGAGGTGAGCGTCGACGGCACCTTCGTCCACCTCGACCGTGCCCGCTGTGCACCCACCCCCGTCCAGGGACACCTGCCGATGTTCATCGGGGGCGGTGGCGAGCGAGCGACGATCCCCCTCGCTGCAGCCGTGGCCGACGGATGGAACGTCCCGATGGCCACACCGGAGGACGCAGCACGCAAGATCAGCCTGCTCAGGGCATGCGAGGAAGCTGCGGGGCGGCCTGCCGGAAGCGTCGAGGCGAGCATCGGCATCGGACTCTGCTTCGACGAGAGCCGGATCCCGGCGCGCTACGGCGAGCGGTGGCAGACCCTGCGCCCGTCGATCGCTGCGGGTTCCACCCAGCAGGTGATCGACATGGTCGCGACCTACCTCGCTGCGGGGACCGACCTGCTCGTGCTGTCGGTCCGGGCGCCGCTCGACGGCGAACTCGTCGACGACCTCGAGCGGTTCACCACCGAGGTGCTGGCGGAGTTCCGATGACCGGCCGGCCCACGCATGCCGTCCCACCCGCTGTCGAGGCAGTACGGCCGCGCTGGGGTGCGTTCGCGCTCATCTGCCTCGCCTACCTGGTGTCGACCACCGGCGAGCAGATGCTGTCGCCGCTGTTCCCCACGGCGTCGGACGACCTGCACCTGACCGTCGCCCAGGGTGGTATCGCCTTCGGCACGCTGACGGGTGCGATCGCCGTCACCAACCTCGTCGGGGGCTTCTGGCTCCGCCGGATCGACCCGGTTCGGCTGATCGGGATCTCCGCCCTCATCGGCGCCGCCGGCGGCGCCGTCACGGCGATCTCGCCGGGCTACGGCGTGCTGCTGGCCGGGCAGGTCCTGCTCGGTTCGTCGGCCGGGCTGTTCTTCCCTGCCGGGCTGCAGATGGTGGGCCGGGCAGCGGGCCCGGCACGCCGCGGTTTCGCCATGGGCCTGTACGGCGTGGCCTTCAGCCTCGGGCTGACCATGGCGGCAGTGCTCGGTGCCCTCGGCGCGAGCGCCGGCTGGCGGGTGCCGTTCTGGATCGCAGCCGTCCTGTTCGTGGTCGCGGCCGGCTCGAGCCTCGCCATCCGGGTCCCGGCGCCACCCCCGGTGGCGGGCCACGGAACCGTGACGCTGCGCGAGGTGATGAGCCTTCCGACCTACGTGGGCATCGTGCTCGCTGTCGCGCAGTACGGGTCGGTGCCGTTCCTCACCACGTTCGCCGTCGATCGATGGGGGATCAGCGCTGCGAGCGCCGCCACCGTCCTCATCGTCGGCCGACTGCTGTCGATCGCGGCCAAGATCATCGGCGGCGCCAGCGCCGACCGGATCGGCGCCCGGGCGAGCGCTCGGCGCACCAGCGTCGTGCTGTGTGCGTTCGGTCTTGCCTGGGTGCTGTTGCCGGGTGGCTTCGTGACCTACGCGATCGCGGCGATCTTCGCCGGCACCGTCAGTTCGCTCGGTCCGGTGGCCAACACGCTCGCCGTCGAGCGGTTCGGTCAGAACGGCATGGCGCTCGGCGCGTACCGGTCGGTGCAGATCGCGCTCGGGGCACTGGCGAGCGCCCTCGTCGGCCTGATCGCCGACCGGGTCGGGCTGCGTCCCACCCTGGCCGTGGCGGCACTCATCCCGCTGTCGCTCGTGTGGATCTGCCGCGAACCGGTGCTCGCGCCGGCAGGCTCGTCACCAGCCGAGTGACGCACCCACGGTGCGCGGGTCGGCCGCTGCCTCCCACGACTCGTCGGGTTTCGGTACACGCACCACCTGCTGGGCCGACTTGCAGCCCCACCGCGGTGCCCGGACCGTTCGGACACCGATGGCGTCGAGCGCACCCCGGTCGGCATCGTCGAATCCGTGCTCGACCCGCAGGCCGTCGTCGTCGGGCAGCCATTCCCACAGCGGCGCCGTCACGAGTGCTCCGGGCCGATCCTCGCCGTCGAGGATGCGCGCCAGCGACTGGGCGTTCCACGGCATCTGGTTCGCTCCACCCGGTGTGCCGCCGACCAACGCGGGTCGCCCGTCGGTGTCACCGATCGCCCAGGCGTGCAAGGTGGTGGCGGGTCGACGCCCCGCCACGGGGAAGTTCGGGTGACCGGGCGTCGCGGTGAAGCCGCGTCCGGCACGATTGGCGAGGGGCAGGTCGTACTCGGGGACGATGATCCCGCTGCCGAAGCGCGGGAACGAGTTGGAGTGCACGATCACGACGACGTTCCCGTCGTGATCGGCTGCCGAGACCATCGAGGTACCGCTCGGGTCTGCCAATTCGGTACGGCGGCGGGCGATCGACGCCATGACCGCCCGATGGAGCACGTCGGGGGTGATCCGGCCGCGTGCCGTCGCGTCCGCCGAATCCGCTGCCTCGGCGGCCTCTGCGACCGCGTCGAGCAGGCTCGGGCCGTGTGTGGGCGCGGGCGTGGCCCACACCGGTCGACCGCGCACGACGCGCTCGGCGCACGCGACCCACTCGGCGCGAGCCGCCGAGAAGTCGTCGTGGCGCAGCACCCCGCCCCGGGCGGTCACCGCTGCAACGATGGCGTCTCCGACCGGGCCCTCGAGCAGAGACTCGCCGCGGACGACCCATTCGTCGAGTACGGCGGCCAGCCCGGGCAGCCTGACCGGGGTACCGGGCCGGATGGGCGATCCGCCGGGATAGTAGGTGCAGCCCTCCGGGTGCATCTCGGCCACCAGGGCGGCCGCCTGCTCGGAGAGCCGGGTGCACACCGTGGCCCAGGGAAACCCGTCGAGCGCCAACGACAGGGCGGGGGCCGCCAGACGCTTGCGGCCGAGCCGCCCGAATCGGGCCAGCGCGTCGTACCCGGCCGGGGCTGCGGGTGGCCCGACGGAGGTCGACCCGACGTCGCGCCAAGAACCCGAACGCGCCACCTCTGCCAAGCCGGCGGGAGCGCCGCCGACGGCGATCAGCGCCGTCGGGCGCGATTCGTCGGCGCGCAGGACGATGGCGACGAGGTCACCGCCGAGACCGCACTTCGGGGGGAGGAGCACGGTCTCGGCGAGAGCGGCGGCGACGGCGGCGTCGAATGCGTTGCCACCGTCGTCGAGGGCCTGCGCGCCGGCTCGGGCGGCCATGGGCGCTGCCGCTGCCACGACGCCGCGGACACCTCGCCCGGTGACCTGTTCGGCCATCACGGCGACCTCGGGGGCGAGTGGTGCCGGTGCCGGCATCTCAGCGGTCGACATGTCAGATCGTCGCCTGTTTGGTTCCATGCGTGCGTTGCGGGACACCCCGGGCCAGCGAGAAGTGGGTGTGGATGCCCACCCAGGGTGCGCCCACGTCGTCACGTCGAACCACCACGGTGGCCCGGCCCGGCCGGTCGAACCTGCTGCCGTCCTCGGCGATCCCGGTCGACCCCCAGGGTGCTGCCACCACGGCGAGGAGTCGGTCGGCGGACACCATCACGTCGGCCTGATCGGTGAGGAACACGAAATCCTCGATCGCAGGCCAGACCTGTGACCATTGTGCGGCCTCGACGGCGGCCCGGCCGCGCACCACGTCGGCATGGGTACCGAACGCCGTCAGGTCGTGCGAGAACCGTTCGCGTCCTGCGCGGATGTTTGCGGCTGCGACCTCGGCACCCCAGCCCGACAACCAGGCGAGGACCGACCGTTCGTCGGCAGCATCATGATCGTTCGCCGTGTCACTCGCTGTATCGCTCACTGTGGTCGTCCCCCGTTCGCTCCGTCGCGCCGTGCGCCCGAGCCGCATGTGTCGCGGATCTCGGCTGTTCTTTTTCGTGTGAATCCGTCGTCCGGCTTGCGCCGCGGTCATCGAAGTATACAATATACCAATCGCGTGACCGCCGGCTTGGGGACCGTCCTCCACCGTTCACGGCCGCATACCGAGAAAGGTGACACCAGCATGACCGAACTTCTGTCGAAGGCCGAGTTCCGCACGGCACTCGAAGACGCCATCAAGGGCCGCGAGGCCAAGAATGCCTCGTTCTCGCAGGCCTGGGCCAATGGTGAGCTCTCCCGCGAGCACTTCGCCCGCTGGGCGGAGAACCACTACCACTACGTCGGCCCGTTCGCCGACTACCTGGGCTACATCTACTCGAACACGCCCGACCACGCCACCGACGCGAAGGACTTCCTCCTCCAGAACATGTACGAGGAAGAGCTGAGCGACGTCCGCCACACCGACCTGCTGATGCGCTTCGCCGAGGCGTGCGGCACCACCCGCGAGCGGGTCATGGACATCGACAACGCCACCGCCGTCACCCGTGGCCTGCAGGGCTGGTGCTACGCCATCGCCATGCGCGAGCACTTCGCCGTCGCCACGGCCGCGCTCGTGGTCGGCCTCGAGTCGCAGGTGCCGTCGATCTACCGTCGCCAGTACCCGGCGCTCATCGAGAAGTACGGCTTCACCGAGGAAGAGGCCGAGTTCTTCGACCTCCACATCACCTCCGACGAGATCCACGGCGAGCGCGGCTACCAGATCGTGCTCGAGCACGCCACGACCCCCGAGTTGCAGCAGCGCTGCCTCCAGCTCGTGCGTCACGGCGCCGAGGCCCGCTTCTCGTACACCAAGGCGCTGTACGACACCTACGTCAAGGTCGAGGAGCCGGCGCTCGCCTGAGTGCTCGCAGGCCATGCCGACGATTCGCTTCTCCACCGCCGACCGCGAGGTCGAGTTTCCCGACGGCGACGAGGTCAACCTCCTCCGCGTCGCCATCCGCAACGACTGCGGGATCCCGTTCAAGTGCGCCAGTGGCAACTGCGGCACCGACCGGGTTCGTGTCGAGGCGGGCGTCGAGCACTGCGTGGCGCCCCGGCGCCGCGAGCGGGAGCGTCTCGGCGAACTCGTCGAGCAGGGCTATCGCCTCGCATGCCAGACCTACGTCAACGGTGACGTCACCATTGCGTGGGATCCCGACCAGAAGGAGATGGAGTCGGGCGGGCGCGCCTACGATCGTCTGAAGCAGGTCTGGTTGGCCAAGGACGACACGGCATGAGCGAATGGTTGACGGTCGGCAGCTTGGCCGAACTCACGAAGGCGAAGAAGAAGGTGGTGACCCTCGAGGACGAGCGCCAGATCTTGGTGCTCGTCCACGAGGGGAACCTGTATGCATTCGACAACCTGTGCGTGCATCGCGACCGCGAACTGCACAAGGGCGTCATCCTCAACGGCAAGCTCGTCTGCCCCGGACACCAGTGGGCATTCGCGCTCGACAGCGGGTGGGAATCGATCAAGGAGACGTGTCAGCCCACCTACACCGTCGAACTGGTCGGTGACGAGGTTCGGGTCGACACCGCGAGCCGGACTGCCCGAGCGAGCAACTGACCCATGGCCGTGTACGCCGTGTTCGAGGTCGTCCTGCGCGACGACCCCACACCCGAAGCCCTCGAGGCGTACAACGCCTATCGGGCAGCGGTCCCCGCACTCATCGAGCGGTTCGGTGGCACGTACCTCGCCCGGGCCTGGCAGGGCGAAGTGCTCGAAGGCGCCCCCGCCGGCGACCGCTATCACCTGATCGAGTTCCCCGACGCCGAGGCCGCCAAGGCGTTCTGGACGTCCCCCGAGTACCAGGCGTTGCAGCCCGGCCGCCGCGGGGCAGCCGACGTGCGCGCGCTGCTGCTGTCGCAGCCCTGAACCCATCGGCGATGACGCCACAGCCGTCGCCGACTCGGCTCTCCCTGTGACCGCTGCACGTCCTCGGCTGTTCGTCGCCGTCTGGCCGCCCGACGACGTCGTCGAACAGCTCACCCTGCTGCACCGCAAGGACCAGCGCGGGGTGCGGTTCGTCCGACCCGAGAACTGGCACATCACGCTGCGGTTCCTCGGCGAGACCGACCCGGGCAGCGTCACCCGTGCCCTCGACCGCCTGCCCCTCGGCGCGGCGACGGCACGCCTCGGGCCAGGGGTCGATGTGCTGGCCGAGCGAGCGCTCGTCGTGCCGGTCGAGGGCCTCGACGTCCTCGCCGATGCAGTGGCCGCCGCCACTCGTGACCTCGGCCAGCCACCGCGGCGACGATTCGTCGGGCACCTCACCGTGGCCCGCGTGAAGCCCTACGCAGCGATGCCACGCGCGCTCGGTTCGCTCGTCGACGCTGAGTTCGACGTCGACGAGATCGCCCTGGTGCAGAGCCGCCTCGACCCGGACGGTGCCCGCTACGAGACCCTGCAGACCTGGCCGGTCGGCTGAGCCGTCCAACCGAGCCGGTCGAATCACTGTGTCGGCGCTCACCCGGGTGTCATGTCTCGTCCAGCGACCCAACGGCAGCATCTCTCAGCTGACGCTTGAAGAGCTTCCCGCTACCGGTCCGCGGCAGCGGTACATCCGACACCCAGATGTAGCGAGGCACTTCGTGACGCGGCAGGCGGCTGCGGGCGAACTCACGGAGTGCTTCGAGATCGAGGCCGGGTCGGCCGTGCACGGTGGCCCCGACCTCTTCGCCCAGCCGATCGTCCGGCACGGCGAACACGGCCGCCTCGAAGACGTCGGGGTGTTCGAGCAGGACGGCCTCCACCCCACCGCAACCGATGTTCTCGCCACCTCGGATGATGAGGTCCTTGATCCGGTCGACGATGTAGAGATATCCCTCGCCGTCGATCACCGCGACATCGCCGGTCCGGAACCACCCGTCGGCGGTCAGCGCCTCCGCGGTCGCATCGGGCCGGTTCCAATACTCGCGGAACATCGCGGTGCCGCGCACCTGCAACTCGCCGCGCTCGCCGGCGGGCACCTCTCCACCGAGGTCGTCCACCACCCGGAGTTGCATCACGGCCAGGCACCGACCAGCGCTCCCGGGATGCTCGAGGTAGTCGCTCCCTGCGATGGTGGTACCGATCGCGTTCGTCTCGGTCATGCCCCAGCCCGTGCTGGGCACGGCCCGGGCGAAGGCCCCTGCGATCTGTCTGACCTGCTCGGGCGCGCGCGCAGCGCCACCACCACCCACGACAGCAAGGCTGCTGAGGTCACGATCTCGCGACGCCGCGACACGAACCAGGTCGCCGGTCATCGCCGGTGGTGCGTTCACCGCCGTCACCGCCTCTCGTTCGATCAGGTCGACCGCCACCTCGGGATCCCACTTGTACATGCACACGACGGTTCGACGGCTCCGGTACGAACTGAGGAACACGCCGTTCAGTCCCAGCACGTGGAACAGCGGCACGCCGAGCAGCGCAACGGGTCGACGCTTCACCGTTCCGGCTCCTTCCGGCACCGTCGATGCGTTGGGCCGAGGTGCGCGCATGGCGGCCTGCGCCGAGTCGACCTCCCACGACAACAACGCCGACAGCACGCTGCGATGTGTCGACAGCACACCTTTCGGGTGTCCTGTCGATCCCGAGGTGAACACGATCGTCGCCGGGTCGTCCGGATCGATCGACGCCTCGGGCATCTCGACGCTCCCGGCGGCCTCGACGAGCGAACTCAGTGCATCGACCGGATGCCTCCCCCGTCCTGCATGGCTCGGTACCGCGCCGGTGGGGCGCACCACCAGCACCGACACCGAGTGCTCGATCGAGCACTCGGCCAGTCGGTCCAACCGCTCCTGATCGACCACGATCACCGCCGCTGCGGTGAGGTCGAGCGCGTACTCCATCTCGTCTGCCGTCCACAGGGAGTTCATGGCCACCACGACCCCGCCGATCGATGTGACGGCGCAGAACGTGAGCATCCACTCGGGGTAGTTGCGCATCGAGATCGCCACTCGGTCGCCCGGCCGCACACCCTTGCCGACGAGGACCCGGCCGATGGCACTCGCACGGCGCCACGCCTCGGCGAACGTGTACCGCTCGTGCTCGTACACGATGAACGTCTCGTCCCCCAGGTTGTCCGTGTAGAGCTGGCGCAACGAAACCGGGGCATTCGTGAAGACCCTCTCGATGCCACGTGCGGTCGGCGCATCGACGAGCTCGTACGGTTCGCCTCGAGCGGTCAGCAGCGACAGCGCTGCCTCTCGACTCGGCGGCAGTCGATCCGGTGCTGTTCGATCAGGCATCGAGCACCTGCCTGCATCCCTCGACAGCCCGTTCGATTCGCGGTGCCATGAGTTCGCTCCGCGAGATCTTCCTGTCGGCCGACACGGGGAGGAACTCGGCGACGCGAGTGTGCAGCCAGCCGAGCTCGACGAGTTGGCGGATCGTCATGAACATCGGCAGCATCGCAGCGTCCTCGTCGCTGAAGTCGCGCTCGTGCCGATAGCCGACGAGCATCGCCTCACGGCACGCCTCGAGGTTCGACGTGCCGACAAAAGCCACGAGTGCGACCGTCATGTCGTACTGGTGCCATCCGTGCCCGGCATCGTCGAAGTCGATCACGACCGGCGCACCTCGGTACATCAGCACGTTCTGCGGCAACAGGTCGGCGTGGATGATGCTGTACGAGCTGCGGTCGGTGCCGTACTCGACCAGCGTGCGGTACATCAGGTGGCGAGCGGCCGTGATGACCGTCGACTGTTCGGGTGACATCTCGGGAAGATCCCAGAACGGACCCCACCAGGGCGCGTCACCGATGAGGCCGTTGGCGTCGAGCGAGTGGCGCACGAAACCGGGGCTCGGCGTCCACGCGGCCGCCTGGTTGTGCATGCGCGCCATCAGTCCACCCAGTTCGCGGTAGATCGGCACCGGGTCGGCATGACGAAGCACGTCGTCGAGCGGTGTGCCGTCGATCCACTCGACGAGTCCCACTTGGCGGGTGTCGCCGGCCGCGCCGTACGGGACGGTCGCATACGCCGTACCGGCTCGCGTGAGCAACGGTTGCGGGACGGAGATTCCCGCTTCGAGCAGCGCCCTCGTCCACTCGATCTCGCTCTCGAGTTCTGCCAGCGAGTGATACCCGGGGCGATGAACGCGCAGCGCGAACGATCGACCGTCCGCGCACTCCAGTCGGAAGACGGCGTTCTCGCGCGCGGCGACGAAGCGGAGGGCCGTGGGCCGGAGATCCCACGATGCGACGGCTCGCTCGGCACACTGCTGGATGTCGTCGGCATGGATCTCGTCATCCACGAGCGTGCACCACCATTCGGAACTCCTCGAGGAACAGGTCGGCCTGAGCGCGCTCGAGGATCAGCGGCGGTCGGACCTTCACGATGTTGCCGTCGGGGCCGGCGTTGCTGAGCAGGATCCCGCGCTCCCTCAATGCTTCAGCCACCGATGCAGCCCCGGCCCGGTCGGGGGTACCCGTCTCCCGATCGGTCACCCAGTCGATGGCGATGAACAGACCGGCGCCTCGGACATCTCCGATGGCTTCGACATCGTCGGCCATGGCTCGTAGCTCGCGAAGCAGGTACCCACCGACGTCGTTCACCTGTGCTGCGATGTCGCGATCGTGGAGTTCGTCGAGGACCGCCGATCCGACGGCACCGTGCACCGGGCTCGCAGCGAAGGTGTTGAAGTACCGCGTGGCCCGTCGGAAGCCCTCGACGAGTTCCCGCCGCGCTGCGCACGCGGCGAGCGGGTAGCCGTTCCCCATCGGCTTGCCCATCGTCACGATGTCCGGCACGACTCCCATGTACTCGTAACCCCACCAGGTTCCCGTCCTGCAGAACCCGGCCTGGACCTCGTCCATGATCACCATGCCGCCGGCGGCGCGAACGAGATCTGCCGCTCTCCGCAAGAACCCGGCAGGTACGTCGGGCACGCCTTCGTTGGCGAGGATCGAGCACAGCACGATCCCGGCCAACGGCACGCCTGCGGCAGCGAAGTCGTCGATCGCAGACCTGACCTCGTCGAGATGGCGGTCGCAGAGCTCCTCGTCGCTCAGGCCCTGCTCGATCGGGCGATAGCGCTGCGGGACCGGGATCGCATGCACATCGGGGCGTCCACGCCTCGGCGCTCTCGTCAGGCTCCCCACCAGGGCACTGTTGCCGTGATACGTCGCGTCGGTGCAGATGAATCCCCGGCCTCCGGTCGCGATTCGGGCCATCTGCATCGCGATCTCGTTGGCCTCGGTGCCCGTGCACGCGAACACGATCGACGAGATGTCGTCGTGGTGGAGCTCGAGCAGGCGCTCGGCGTACGTGACGATGGTGTCGTCGAGATACCTGCTGTGGGTGTTGTGCTGCGCAGCCTGGGTGCTCATCGCGGCGGCGACTCGACGGTTCGCGTGGCCGACCACCGGAATGTTGTTGTAGAGATCGAGATACCGCCGGCCGCCGGCGTCGTACAGCCACGCACCGTCGCCGCGCACGAGATGCACCGGGGACGAGTAGAACAACGGGGCACCGGCCCCGAACACTGCGTCTCGTCGCGAACGGAGTGTTTCGGCGGTCGGGGCGGGCGTGTTCCCGGACGGAACGTTCATGCGGTCGTCCTTTCGGTTCGACGAGAGATCACGTCGACCTGCTCGGCGTGGTGGCAGGCGACGAGGTGCCCGTCGTCCACGTCGACGAGCGGCGGGTCCTGATCGATGCACTCGGCGGTGGCCTTCCAACATCTGGTCCGAAACCTGCAGCCCGACGGCGGGTCGATCGGGCTCGGTACGTCACCGGTGAGCACGATCCGCCGACGGGCGCGCTCGAGGTCGGGGTCGGGGATCGGTGCCGCAGAGAGCAAGGCCTGCGAATACGGGTGCAGGGTGTCGTGGTACACCTGATCGACGCTGCCGACCTCGACCAGGCGCCCGAGGTACATCACACCCACGCGATGGCTCAGGGTGCGAACGACGGCGAGGTCGTGCGCGATCACCACGAAAGCCAGACCGAGTTCGTCCCGCAGTTGCTGGAGCAGGCGGATGATCTGGGCCTGGACACTCACGTCGAGCGCGGACACGGGTTCGTCGAGTACGACGAGTTCGGGTTGCAGCACGAGCGCTCGAGCGATGCCGATCCGTTGACGTTGGCCACCGGAGAACTGATGGGGAAACCGATCGAGGTCCTCAGGACGCAACTGCACTTGGCGGGTGACTCGCTCCACCCGCTCCGCGACGGTCGAGCGGTCGATGCCACGCAGCACCAGCGGTTCACCGATCACGTCGCCCGCCCGCTGTCGTGGGTTGAGTGACGCCATCGGGTCCTGGAACACCATCTGGAATCGATGTCGCAGCGGCCGGAGCGCCCGCTGGTCGAGATCGGCCAACTCGACGCCGTCGAACCGGATCGAACCCGAGGTCGGTTCGACGATACGGACGAGGCAACGAGCCATCGTGCTCTTTCCCGAACCCGACTCTCCGACGATGCTGAACGTCTCGCCCCGGTCGACGGCGAACGACACCCCTGCGACAGCCTGGACACCGACGACATCCCGGCGAGCCAACTGCCTCGACCGTACCGGGAAGGTCTTCACGAGGTCCTCGACGACCAGGAGTTCTTGCGTCACGATGCACCACCGACGAGATCGCATGCGGCACGGGTCGCGCCGACCGGACGGAGCACGGGCCGACGCACATGGCACCCATCGACCGCACGCTCGCACCGCTGCGCGAAGGCACATCCTGCGGGCAGTTCGGTCAGCACAGGAGGAGAGCCCGCGATCGGGACGAGTTCACCCGGCCGGTCGAGCCGCGGCGAGCACGCCAGGAGCCCGAGCGTGTAGGGATGGACCGCACGGTAGAAGACGTCGCGGACATCCCCCTGCTCGACGAGCGAACCGGCGTACATGACGTTCACCGAGTCGGCCACTCCGGCGACCACACCGAGGTCGTGGGTGACGAGCGCGATGGCGAGACGGCGTTCGTCGCGGAGTCGCTCGAGCACGTCGAGCACCTGCGCCTGGATCGTCACGTCGAGCGCCGTCGTCGGCTCGTCGGCGATCAGGAGGTCCGGGTCGTTCGCGATCGCCATGGCGATCATCACCCGTTGCCGCATACCGCCCGACAGTTCGTGCGGATAGCTGCCGACCCGCTGCGACGCATGGGGCACTGCGACGAGGTCGAGGAGTTCGACGGCTCGTCTCGCCGCGTCCTTCGCCGAGACGCGCCGGTGCACTCGCACCGCCTCGGCCAACTGCCGACCGACGGTGTGCATCGGATTGAGCGACGTCATCGGGTCTTGGAACACCATGCCGACACGGGCGCCCCTCAGGCGGCGTAGGACCACCGGTGGAGCCCCGACGAGCTCGGTGCCGTCGAAGGTGATCGAGCCGCTGACGGTGGCGTTGGGCGCGAGCAGACCCATCAGGGCGAGAACGACCGTGCTCTTGCCCGAGCCCGACTCGCCGACGAGTGCCGTCACCTCACCGCGACGGATGTCGAGATCGACACCTCGGACGGCGTGCACCGTCGAGTTGCCGGCGGCGAAGCGGACCGACAGATCGCGTACGGACACGATGACGTCGCCGTTGCGTGGTTCATGGTGCTGCGGCCGGAGGCGATCGTCGGTCATCGGCCCGCCGATCGGCGGTCGAGCAGGTCACGTGCGCCGTCACCGAGGAACGTGCAGGCGAGCACGACCGTCAGCATCGCCAGGCCGGGAGCCCCGGCGATCCACCACTGGAAGAAGTACTTCGAACCCGATGTGATGAGCGCCCCCCACTCGGGCTCGGGCGGTGCCGTCCCCAGACCGAGGAAGCTGAGGGATGCCATCACGATGACCACCTGGCCGATGTCGCTGGTGGCGTTGACGAGCAGCGGTGTGGTGGCCAGCGGAAGGACGTGTCGGCGGATGATCCGGGCCTGTCCGGCGCCGATCGTCAGGGCCGCCTCGACGTGTTCTCGGCGGCGGATGCTCAGCACCTGGCCCCGCACGAGTCGGGCGTAGAACGGCCACCACACCATGGTGACGGCGATCGCCGCGTTCGTCGGGCCGGGTCCGAGCGCGACCGAGACGACCATCGCCAGGAGGAGCGCTGGGAAGGCCATGAAGACGTCGGCGACCCGCATGACGACGGCGTCGACCCAACCCCCTGCGTATCCGGCAACGGCACCCAGCACGGTACCGATGAGCACCGCTGCCACGATCACCAGGAAGGCGATCGGCAACGACCGCCGTGCCCCGAACATCACCCGGGTGAAGATGTCGCGTCCGAGTTCGTCGGTACCGAACCAGTGATCAGCTCGCGGGGACAGCAGGCGGTTTGCGACCGTCTCGTACGGATCGAACGGTGCCCACCACTGCACGGTCACCACCACCAGCAGCCAAGCAGCGAGCACGACCAGTCCGGCCATGATCGCCGGTCGTGACGTGATCGTCGACCGGGTCACGAGAGCCGGACCTTCGGGTCGACGAACGAATAGAGCAGGTCGGTGGCGAGATTGACGAGGAGGAAGACGAGTCCTCCGAGGATCGCCGTGCCGTAGACGGCGGGGAAGTCGAGCGAGCGTGAGGCATCGACGGCGTACGACCCGATGCCGTTCCACTCGTACACGCTCTCGACGAGCGCAGCTCCGGTCAGGAGCGCAGCGAACGACAGACCGAGCAGGGTGAGCACGGGGAGCATCGCATTGCGAAGCACGTGGCGGGCGAAAACCGTTCGATCTCGGAGGCCCTTCGCGCGTGCGGTCCTCACATAGTCGGCGTGGAGTTCGTCGAGAGCCGTGGCGCGAACCGTACGGGCGATGCTGCCGATGAGCGCCCAACCGAGGACGACCGCGGGCAGGACCAGGTGAGCGCACGCTTCCCGGAACAGTGCCAGATCGCCAGCCATCAGCGCGTCGACCGTGTACATCCCCGTGTACTCGGGCGGCGGGCGGGTACGGCCGCCCAGGCGACCAGGACCGGGGAGCCAGCCGAGACGCGCATAGAACACCGAGAGCAGGATCATCCCGGTCCAGAACACCGGTACCGACGAGCCGACGAGCGAGAACATCCGAATGCCGACATCGGAGACTCGGCCGCGGCGCGAGGCTGCCAGCAGACCGAGGCCGACACCCCCGACACCCCCGATCACCATGGCCACCACGGTCAGTTCGACCGTCGCCGGGAACCGCTCCATGACATCGTCGAGGACCGGACGGCGGGTGGCGAACGAGGTACCGAAGTCACCCTGCGCCAGATTGCCCAGGTACTTCGCGTACTGCTCGAACACGCTGCCGTCGAGGCCCCACTTCGCTTCGGCGGCGGCGACCACGTCGGGCTGGTTGAGTGCCTTGAACCCGACGATCGAGGCGATCGGGTCACCGACCACGCGCGAAGCGAAGAAGGTGATCGTGACGATCCCGAGCAGGATCAACGGCATCACGGCGAGACGACGGACGAGATAACGGATCACTGCAGTCCCTCACCGGGGGCCGGCACTCGGCCGACCCCCGGACGACGACGGACGAGATCGATCAAGCGGGAGCGAGTCGGGCCAGGTCGAGCACGCAGCAGGGGCTCAACGTCGAGATCGGGATGTCGTCGACGGTGACGAACAGCGTCTTCGGGTTGACGACCGGGAGCACCTCGGCGTCGTCGACCATGATCTGGCCGATCTTGGCCCAGGTCGCCCATCGAGCGGGTTCGACCTGCGACAACCCTTCGGTGAGCAGCGCATCGGCCTCGGCGTCGATCGCGAGTTCCGCACCGGGGGACGGCACACCGAACCCACGCGGGCTACCGGTGACCGGGCCGAAGTACTGGATGTACTCGCTGGCGTCGATGAAGTCGGGTGCGAAGAAGGTGGTCGTGAAGGCATGACCCTCGGTGGTCATCGTGTCGACCCACTGCGGTCCGTCGACCGGCTTGAGCGTGAGGTCGATCCCGACCGCATCGAGGTCCTGCTGGATCCGCTGCCACATCACGTCGAACTCGACGCCGTAGATGTTGGCCTGGAAGTACTCGGCTTCGAGAGCGAACCCGTCTGCGTACCCGGCCTCTGCCAGTAGTTCCTTCGCCTTGTCGACGTCATAGGTGGGCAACGGGAGGTCCTCGGTCCCCGGGAAGCCATTGGGAATGGCGGTTGCCTGCACCCGGCCGTTCCCTGCGAGCGTGGCCTCGATGAGGGCCTCGTAGTCGATGGCGTGACGGATCGCCTGTCGGACGCGGACGTCGGCGAAGGGCTCACCGCCCGGCGCATGCTGGTTGAGGTTGAGGTGGATGAAGTTGTACGAATCGAGTGCCGTTGCGGTGACGCCGTCGATCGTGTCGACCTCGGCGAGCGAGTCGAACGAGATGTTCATCGCGATGTCGGCGTCGCCGCTCTGCATCTGCAGCAACTGAGAGGCCGAGTCGGTGACTTCCTTGATCGTGATCGACGCGAACGGTGCAGCATTCCCCCAGTAGTTCTCGTTGCGGACCAGCACGATCCGGTCCTCGCTCGTGAACGACTCGACGACGTACGGGCCGCTGCCGGCGGACTTGCCCTGCGAGAACCATGTGTCGGCCGGATCCGTGTCGCTGCCGGGTCCGGTGAGCGCGCCTGCTTGCTCGGTGAGGAGCGCCGAGTTCGCGACGCTCAGGGCGAGCGCCGCACCGGCGATCTTGAGGAAGGGTGCGTTGGGTTTGTCGAACACCACGACCGCCGTCTGCGGGTCGGGGGTGTCGACCCGGACCAGCCCGGTGAGCATGAACGAACCACCGGCTTTCATGTTGGCGCTGCGCTCGTAGCTCCACTTGACGTCTGCCGACGTCACCGCCGTTCCGTCGGCGAACGTCGCCGCCGGGTTCAACCGGAAGGTGAACTCCGTGTTGTCCTCGTTGGCCGACCACTCCGTGGCGAGACCCGGGACGAGCTTGCTGGGATCGGCAGGGTCGACGTTGACGAGGCGCTCGTACACGCCGGACAACACGATCATGCAGGTGTCACACCACATCCGGTGCAGATCGAGCGTGCTCAGGTCCATGTCTCGCAGGATCATGACATCCCGGTCCGTGGCGCCTGAGCCACCATCGGTCGACGCGGATCCCGAGTTGTCCCCGGAACTCGAACTCGATGAGCTGTCGCCTCCGCATGCGGCGAGCAACCCGGCGATCACGAGCGCAGCAACGGCAGTGCGCCGATGCCTGCGCCGAACGCTGTTGATTCGACGATTCATCTCTGTCCCCCTCGGTCAGCGCCCGTCCCCCGTTCGCGGGCCACTGATGTCCTTGCTTAGTCGTGCGGTCGGAGGCGATCGATGTGTGCGGACAACCGAATCGAGAGCCGCCACTGTGCACGTGCACAACCGCCGTCGTCGGGTGCTACGACAGCCATCCCGCTCGCACCACGTGCGCTGCCATCGCAAGGGCGGTCATGTCGGTGGGCGCCGAGGTCGACATGCCGGTCAATTCACCGAGTCGGGTCAAACGGTTGAGCACGGTGTTGCGGTGACAGAACAAGCGCTCGGCCGTCAGCGACACCGAGCCACGCGCCTCGTCGAACGCGACCAGGGTCTCGAGCAGTGCGTCGCGCTCGCGCTCGGGGCGACCGAGCACCCCGGCGAGCAGTCCCCGGGTCAGCGACACGGCGAGCGCTGGCTGGGCTGCGACGAGCACCGCCGTCGGATTGTCGAAGATCGACACCATCTCGGTCACACCGGGCCGGATGGACGCGAGCGCCAGCTCGGCCTCGTATCGGGCAGCTGCCAGGCCCGAGAGGTCGCCGACGGGCTGACTGATACCGGCCCGCAATCGACCAAGGCGTTCAAGAACGCTCCGAGCAGCGCTCGGTCGCTCGCCCCGAACGGCAATGACCCCGGTGATGGTGCCGTTGCGATCGCACCAGACCGAGTGCATCGACGAATACCGGATCGTTCGAGCCAACTCCTCGTGTGAGGCAACCGTGTCACCTGCGGCGACCACCACGACCATGGTGTCGTCGAGTTCCAGCCCGAGCACCTCGCGCAGGTCGTCCAGTTCGATCGACTCACCGTCGAGCAGTCGATGGAGCATTGCCTGTCTGCGCCGTGCCTCGGCTCGCGCCTCTTCGCTCTCGTTCGAGCGATACCCGACCGTCAGTTCGACGTTGACGGCATCCACGGCGCCCCACACGAGCTCGCTCGCGTTCAGCAGGCTCTGCAGCGTCCCGGCGTCGGTGGTACGCGCCACGAGGAGCATCTCTCCCCAGAGCACGAGGAAGTCGACCCGGAGCGCACGCAGGACGAGCTCGAGCGGGATGCCCTGCTCCGCGGCGGACCGACCGAGGCCGCGGATGCGTGCGACGTGATGACTCCCCAGGCGGCCTGACCGCAGCGAGTCGAGCGCAGACCCGATCGTGATGCTGCAGTTGTCGTAGAGGTCCTCCGGGCCGGTCAGGAGCGTCCAGAAGTCGACCTCGCGCGTCCAGATCTCGGATGCCGCCCGGACCGACAACCCGCGGAGATGGTGGATCATCACGTCGGCGACGCGTCGGACAGCCGATGCGCGGGCATCGTGACCGTACGGGACCGTCGTCGGGGCGCGTGTGATGCCGATCGCGATCGACGGATCGCGACGGGTCGCTCCCGCTGCCGATGCCGACCGGTCCCCAGCCATCGACCGCAAGCTAGAGCATCTCGACACGGGTCCGGGTCCACCGCCGATTGTGCATCCGCACATTCACGCCGCCCCCGCCCGCTGGGTTCTCACACCGCGGCCCCTCCATCCGCGTGACAACATCGATCCATGAGATTCGCGACGGAGATCACCCTGGTCGGTCCCTGGCGACGACCGGCCCAGATGCTGGCCGACCAGACCTATGACGGGCATGCGAGCGTGCACGACGATGCGACCGCTGCGGCCCTCGGCCTTGCGGGCGCGCCGATCGAGGGTCCCACGCACTTCAGCCAGTTCGACCCGCTCGCAACGGCCCTCTGGCGCGATCGGTGGTTCGAGGAGGGCTGCATCAGTTGCCACTTCCAGACGATGGTCGTCGAGGGAGAGCAGGTGCAGGCATCACTGGTCTCGGCCGGAGGCGACTCGGCGACCATCAGCGCACACAACGGCGACGGTGGGGTCGTGCTGGTCGGCACGGCGTCGGTCGGTGGTGCGAATACGAGCGAGTTGTCGACCCGCATGGCCCGCAGTCGCGGTGAAGGACCGTTCCACATCGTCGATCAACTCGAGGTCGGCATGCGTCAGGCGGTTGGCAGTGTGTCGATGTCGGCACACGAGTCGAACGGGCATCTGTACCCGTTCTCGCTGGACGACAAGCTGGCCCGGATCACCGAACCCCACCCGTACTACTCCGACGCGAGCGAATCGCCCTGGGGGGCGCGGGTCGTGCCGTTCGAGATGATCAGCGTGTTGGCCCACCGACGTTCGGCGTCGTTCCCGGTGCGCACGCCGTCCGTCGGGCTGTTCCTCGATCTCGAAGTTCAACTCGTCGCGGGCCCGGTGCTCGTGGGCGAGGAGTACGACGTCGTCCACGAGATCGTGGCACTGGGACAAACCCGCAAGACCGAGTCGTACTGGACGCAGACGACGTTGACGTCGGCGTCCTCCGGCACCGTCGCTGCGACAGTCCTGCTCCACCAAGGCGTCTTCAAGCACTCGTACCCCGGCTACCCGAGCGAGTGACGCCGACACCGGCCGTTCACGAGGTGATGCGGATCACGCGGGTCCACGAGGGTGGGGACGGGCATCCGATCGTCCCTGCGAGCGAGCCGATGAGGCCGACGATCACCTGCGCACCTGCCGGTGGGCGATCGGGCCACGGCGTGAACCCGTCGGTGAGGACCACCACGAGGTTCGGGCGCGGCCGGGTCTGCAGCGCTGCCTCGATCCCGACCCGCATGTCGGTCCCTCCACGCCCCATCGTCCAGTTCGAGCGCACCCCGGTGACACGGACGATCGAGGCGACCGCGGTGTCGACGGTGAGCACGGTGACGACGTGGTCGGCGATGCTCTCCGAGCGCAGGATCCCACGGACCTCGGCCAGGGCCTGGGCGATGTCGTCGTCGCGCATCGAACCCGATGTGTCCACCACGACCGCCACCTGGACCGTCGGCGCCACCCTGCCGGGCAGCCGGACCTCCGGCGAGGTGCTGTTACGTCGGCCGAACCGCTGGTACGTATGGTCACTCGACCCCGACACCATCGACACCGCCGACCGGATCGCCCCGGCGAGCACACGCCTCCAGTCGACCACCGGGGTGACGATGGCGTCTGCCCACGACCGCAGGAAGTCGGGGACATGCCCGCCGACCCGCGCGTGTTCGAGCACCTCGCGCGCCACCTGGTGACGAATGATCCGTGCCTCTGCCGTCGACACCCCCGGTGCATCGTCACCGTCGTCGGGCAATTCGACACCGAGCACCCGAGCACCGGCACCCTCGCCGCACGCCCACGCGCCAGGCGGTGACTCCTCGTCGGTTGCCATGAGCCGGTAGTACACCTCGGCCATCAGATGGTCGTCGGCACACAGCGTCGCCGGGAGGATCCAGGTGTGGACATCCACATCGACCCCGTCGGCGAGGAGGTCGTCGTTGATCTCGGCGTCGGCGGCAAGGTTCCAGCGATGTCGATCGGCCGGGCTGACGACGTTGCACGACTGCGCGCGGCCCGCGTGATCGCGGAGCAGGTGGTTGACCTCGTGGATGAGCGCTGCCGCGAAACGACCGACGGTCAGCGAGTTCGCGTAGGTCGGGTTGATGTACATCCGCCACCGTCCGTCGACCGCGAACGTGTCCACCGCATCGGTCACCACGACCGGGCAGCGATACAGCGCGGCCGAGTAGTAGGGCCGATGGTGGGCGACCCACAGGCGTGCGGCCTGCAGTTTCGACCGGTCGAGTTGCAGCATCGTTGCGGTCACGCCGAGCGTCGGCGTCGGGCCGACGACGGCTTCGACGGCTGTGCCGACTCGGGCAGCATGCCCGCCTCGACCAGGATCGGGCCGAACACCGCCAGGCCCGCGGGAGGCACTGCGCCGGCCGGTTGGCGACCGACGAGTTGGCGCACGCCGACCGCCGCGATGTCGACATGGCCTTCGCCGGCGATCACGGCCAGGACCTCGAGACCGGCGGCCCAGCGGGCAGCGGACAGATCGTGGAGGGTCGCCGCAGTGACCGACGCGACGACGGCATGAACCTGGTCGTCACGGGCCGGTTTGCGATAGCTCGACGGACGGGCCAACAGCTCCTCGGGATTCGGCAGGTCGAGGTCGCGTTCGTACCGGACGAACTCGATCGCCGCTGCATCACCGACCAGACCCGCGACCAGACCGAAGCGAGCATCGGGTGAGGCATCGGATGCCGCGGCGACGGCGAGCACCCGATGGAGCGCGTCCCAACTCCGCGGTGACGGCCATGCCCGACCACCCTGGATCTCGTCGTCGGGCCGGCAGTGCACCAGATCGGGCCGCGCCGACAGGAAGCCTGCGATCACCGACGCCTGCGCCGCGGCATGAGCCGGCCAGTCGTCGGCGATGACGAGCGGTTGGGGCGTGGGCCAATGCCCCAGGATCCCCTGCGCCACGACTGCGGCGTCGAGGCCCCACTCGAGGTGGACGAAGCGGTTCGCGAGCGGTGGGGCGAGATCCCAGCCTCCGGCGGCCACGTCGGCACTGTTGGCGGCGGCGATCATCCGCACGCCCGACCCGAGCGCCAGATCGCCGACGACCCGTTCGTGCACCACCCGCAGCAGGGACTTCTGTGTGGACGGGGCGGCGGTCGTGATCTCGTCGAAGAAGCAGACCGCCTTGGGTAGTCCGGCCAGACGGCGAGCCCAGTCGGGGGCGACGAGGCGCATCTCACCGTCGATGACGACGGGCAGCCCGCCGAAGTCGCTCGGCTCGCGCAGCGAGGCGAGCACCGTTTCGATGGGCACACCCATCGCCGCCGCCAGCCCATTGACCGCGGCGGTCTTGCCCGTGCCCGGTTCCCCCCACAGCAGCACCGGCACGTTCGCCTCGACGGCGATCTGTATCGCTTGCAGACAGTCGCTCTGTTGCACGGTCAGCACCGCCCCGCACGTTGGCGCAGCACTCGCCGTGCAGCGATCCGCACGTCGAGCACCGGGTCGGACCCGAGCGACCGGAGCACCGACAGCGGTGTGCCCGGATTGTCGACCACCTTCGCCCGGACCGACACGCGCCGGTCTTCGCCCAGACGAACCAGGGTGTCGCTGGGGGTCGCCGGGTTGGCCGCCACGAGTGCTCGGATCTCGGCGACTCGATCGTTCGCTGCGTCGGCGAGCGCCTCGACGGGCAGGTCCTGACGGCTCAGCAGCACTCGCCGGATCGGGCGAGGTGTCTCCGGGTCGAGCGCCGCCCGACGCAACGCCCCGACCGGTCGTCCCGTGTCGAGCCAGTCGTGGACGCTCGCCAGATCGGCGACCCGTTCGACGTTCGACAGAGGGTGAACGACCGGGACCGGCAGGCCCAGGTCGCGGCGGCGCGTCACGATCTCTCGCGCCAACCGGCGGACACCGGCATCGGGTGAGACCCGCATGACCGCGAGCGCTCGCTCGACCACATCGCCCGGTGCCCGGGACGAGGGCGCGGCGAGTACCGCCGAGAGCCGTGGGGAACGTGCATGATCGACGGCGCGGAACACCTCGTCCGTCGCTGCAGCATTGCCGATCACCGCCGACCGGACCCGTCGCGACCGGTCACTCGCCAACGTTGCGAGCACGGCGCTGTCGCTGCAGTGTGTGGCGACGGCGATCCGGACGGACTCGTCGGGATCGGCCATCAGGCGCTCGAACAACTCGCGCGTCATCGCCGAGTGGCAGGTCATCTGTTCTCGCACCGACGGGTCGTCGTGACGGGCGAGGAGTTCGAGCACCTCGAGCGTGGACGCCTCATTGGCGGCCACGGCCCTCGCCACACCGGGAGCGCTCTGGCCCGCGAGGTCGACCAGCACCTCGACGAGTCGGCTCGTTCCGCCGATGGCCATCCTCACGAAGCTCTCTCGATCGGTGGCGAGCAGGCGGGTCACGTCGTCGGGCAGGTCGCGGCGGCGGGCAACGACCCAGCGCACGTACCGATCGGGGTCGGATGCGAGCGACTCGATCGTCGAGACCAGGAGCGAGGGCGCGGATGCCACCCGGCGACGCACCTCCGCACATCGGTCGCGGGCGAAACGATCGCGGATCTCGGCCGAGGTCGACGGGTTGACGGCGGCGAGCTCCCTGCAACGTCGCGATCGGTCTCTCACGAACAGGGCCAGGATGTCGGACGGCGTGGCGGCGCTGCGCGCAGCCACGATGCGTACGTGCACACTCTGGTCGTAGGCGACGACCGCCATGACCTCGGGGTGATTGCTGCCGCAATGTGCTGCGTGCACCCGTACGCAGACGTCCGGACAGCGAAGGCCGATCAGCATGGTGTCGATGTCGCAGTCGTCCCTGCGCAGACGGTGGCGTACCTCGTTCCAGTCTCGGAACGCATCGAGGATCGACTCGAGTGACGACGACGGAGGCGGCGGTGCGCCCGGGTGCGATGCCGACGACAGGTCGGGGGAGCCGGTGGGCGCGATCATCGTGGAGGGTCTCTGGTCGAGTGCTGTCATGGTGACCAGAGAACGGACGATCACCCTCCGTCTGTGAACCGATCAGGCATTCAGCGAGCTGCGTTCATGGAGCCGCAGGCGGACGGCCGCGTCCGGACGCTCGCCCACCCTTCAATCACTCACTCGCAGGCGACGCCGTCCCCGTCACGATCGAGCGCTCTCCGATAGCCCGGGTCGCCGATGTACAGCGGTGCGGCTCCCGCCGACCGTGCCGCCGTGCAATTCGCGTAGTAGACGTCGACAGCAGCGGGCGGGGCGGGTGGCGGTGTCGGTGCCACGGTGGGCGGCGCAGCGGGTGACGTCGCCACCGGTGCGGTCGGTGCGGTCGGTGTGGTCACGACGGCTGGCGCAGTGACCGACACGGGCGCCCAGGGTGCGACCGTCAGGTCGGGACACCGTTGACGAATGACGTTGCGGATCCGGCCCGCCTCGCTCTCGTCCATCGACAGCTGCCATCGAGCCTTGATCGCCACCCAGTCACCGAGGTATCGACACCATTCGGACTCGAGTGGCGGCAGCCAGTTGCTCGGGTCCTTGTCGGACTTCGACTGGTTCACCGAGTCCGTCACCGCCCGGAGGGTGCGCGTGTCGCTGAGGTCGTTGGCGAAGCTTCGCCGCTGCGCCTCGGTCCATGCCCACGCCCCCGAATCCCACGCCTCCTTCAGCGCGACCACATGGTCGATGTCGACATCGGAGGGGTACTGCCAGATCGCGCCGTCGTAACTGCTCGACCAATCCCCTTCGACCACCTTGCACCCGAACGGGTCGACCTGCGCGGGCGTGAGGCTGTCGCGGATGAGAACCGCCTCGCGGGTCGAGCACCCGCCGGGCTGCGTGATCCAGTGGTCGAAGAGTTCGCGGTCGTACCCGGCGCCCTGCTCTCGGGTGACCGGGATGAACGACAACACGTCGAGGGCGCGTACCCCCGACCCCGTGGCCGGGCTGGTCGGCGGCGGCGCCGCAGTCGTGGCGACCGGCGGAGTGGTCGAGGTGGTGGAATCCACCGAACCGTTCGAACTCGAGGTGACCGCCGAACCGGTCGCCGGGACGGTCGCCGCAGAGCTCACCGGGTTGGTCTCCACCGACGAGGTATCGGGTCCAGTCGTCTCAGTCGGCGACGGCGACGAGGCGCCGGTCGCGCTCGGCGACGTCGCCTCGGAGAGCGCGCCGCACCCCGTCAGCACGAACGGGGCCAGGGCGAGTGTGCAAAGAACGGTCATGGCGATCCGCCGGTGCCGCCATGTCGAATCGAGTGTGATCATCAATCACGACATCGTGGCACATCACCGTTGCCCGGCAGGCTTCGTCACCGACGCTCAGTGCGCAGCGCGGCGCGGCAGTCGCGAGATCACTCCGACGACCACGAACCCGACGGCGAGTCCGACCACGGCCGACGCCAGCGTGTTGACCACCCAGGCGAGCACCCCACCGATGCCGGCGACGTCGTGCACCGGGTCCTCGAGTGAGTGGACCAGGTCGTACGGAGCGTGCCAACCGAGCTCGTCGGCACCGACCAGCAGGATGTGTCCACCCACCCAGAGCATGGCGGCGGTGCCGACCGTCGACAGCAGGGCCAGCAGCTTCGGCATTCCCGTCACGAGCGCCAGACCGAGACGTGCCGTTCTGGCCCGACCCGATTCGGCCAGGCGGAGGCCGATGTCGTCCATCTTCACGATCAGCGACACGACGCCGTAGACGACCGCCGTGATGAGGACCGCGACGACCAACAGGATGACTGCCCTCGACACGAAACCTTCGTCGAGGACGTCCTTCAGTGCGATCACCATGATCTCGGCCGACAGGATGAAGTCGGTCCGGATCGCACCCGCGATCATCTTCTCCTCGTGGTCGACGTCGATCGCCACCGCCGGGAGTTCGGCCTCGTGCTGGCCCCGATGGGTCCAGCGGTGATGGATCTTGTGGGCGCCCTCGTAGGCGAGGAAGGCACCGCCGCACATCAAGATGATCTCGACCAGCACCGGGACGAACTCGCTGAGCAACAACGCCGCCGGCAGGATGAACAGCACCTTGTTGCGAAGCGAGCCCCGGGCGATCCGCTTGATGATCGGCAGTTCCCGATCGGCGGCGAGTCCATGCACGTACGCCGGTGTCACCGCCGTGTCGTCGACGACGACGCCCGCCGCCTTCACGCTCGCCCGGCCGGCCGCGACCCCCACGTCGTCGACCGAAGCGGCAGCCAACTTGGCCAACGCCGCCACATCATCCAACAGCCCGACCAGTCCACCGCTCACAGGTGGCCAACCCTACTGGTGCCGACACCATCAGGACCGGTGTCGAACAGTCGAGCCGCATCGATCCCGACGCGTTCACCCGACTCGACACGCGCCATCAAGGTCCGCCGCACATCACTGCCGAGTGCCGTCACCGCCAGCACACGACGAGCACCATCCAGATCGTTGCGCTCGACGTTGACGATGCGACCCGCCTCGGCGACCGTCACGCCGTGATCGGCGCGTTCGACCAGACGGATCTCGTCACCGGCACCGATCTCACCCGGGACGAGCACCCGCAGGAGGTACCCGGTGAACCCGGTGTCCTGCGCCAGGACGGCGAGATCGTGACGGCCGTATCGAGCCGCGATCTTCGAGCACGGGCGGCGCGGCTGGGTCACCTGCACCCGAGTGGTGCCGACCTCGAAGACGTCGCCGATCTGCACATCGGTCTCGACCAGACCGGCGACGGTGAGATTCTCGGCCATCGCCGCCGCCTCGGGAAGGTGCAGGCCGATCGAGCGCCAGTACTCGTAGTGCTCGACCGGATAGGCGAGCAGGGCCATGTCGGGGCCGCCGTGGCCCTCGTAGACGTGCTCGTCACCGATGACGCCCGCGACCGACACGGCCACACGGCCGTCGACCTGCGTCTTCACGAAGGCGGTCGACACGCGGCGTCGGCCCGACAGCAGGGTCCCCGCCCGTCCGACGCTCACTGCCAGCAGCGTTCCGATCATCGACAGCACCGTACCGCCACGGATCGCCGGCACTGACAGACTCGACCACCATGAACACACCACTCACAGGCACCGGCATCTGGAGCGCGATGTTGCGGTACGGCGACTCCGCACAGGCAGCCGCCGCCGCAGTCGAACTGGAGTCGCTCGGCTACTCGGCGCTGTGGATCCCCGACGTCGGTGGCGACCTGTTCACCCCGCTCGGCAACCTGCTCGGTGCCACCGACACCGTCACGATCGCGACGGGCATCCTCAACATCTGGATGCACACGCCCGACGAGGCTGCCGCCGAGCACGCCCGACTCACGGCCGAGCACGGAAACCGCTACCTGTGCGGGATCGGCATCAGCCACCAGCCGTTCATCGACCATGTGAAGGCAGCCGGCACCTACCAGAAGCCTGTCGCCACGATGGCCGCCTATCTCGACGGACTCGACGCGGCCTCCACCCCGCTCGCCGCCGACGACCGGGTCCTCGCAGCCCTCGGGCCGAAGATGCTCGAGTTGGCCCGCAACCGCACCGCCGGCACGCACCCGTACCTCGTCACGCCCGAGCTGACCGCGCAGGCACGAGCCGGGATCGGACCCGACCGGCTGGTCGCCAGCGAACAAGGTGTGGTGCTCGAGACCGACCCGACGACGGCGCGAGAGATCGCCCGGATGCACCTGCGCACCTACCTCGGCCTGCCCAACTACGCGAACAACTGGAAGCGGCAGGGCTTCACCGATGCCGACATCGCCGACGGCGGGAGCGACCGCCTGGTCGATGCGCTCGTCGTCTGGGGCGACGAGGCGGCCATCGCCGAGCGAGTGCAGCAGCACCGCGACGCCGGTGCCGACCATGTCTGCATCCAGGTGCTGACCAGCGACCCGACGGCACTCCCCGTCGAGCAGTGGCGAGCACTCGCCCCCGCGCTGCTGTCCTGACACCGCGCCCAGTGGTCCGTCGGCCGGGCGCGAAGATGGAGTCATGACTCCAGAGGAACGCCTCGACAGTCTCGGCATCGAGCTCCCGGCCATCGAAGCACCGGCCGGCCTCTACCGACCGGCCGTGCGCTCGGGGAACCTGGTGTTCCTCTCGGGCTGCGGGCCGGCGCGGCCCGACGGGACGATGGTCCGCGGCAAGGTTGGTACCGATGTCGACCTGGCCACGGCACGGGATGCAGCTCGTCTGACCGGACTGCAACTCCTGGCACGCCTTCGCGCCGAGCTCGGCTCACTCGACCGCGTCACCCAGGTGGTCAAGGTGCTCGGCATGGTCAACTGTGCGCCGGGCTTCAACCGGACACCGACGGTCATCGACGGCTGCTCGGAGCTGTTCATCGAGGTGTTCGGCGAGGCGGGCCGCGGTGCCCGCTCGGCGGTCGGGATGGCCGAGCTCCCGGCAGACATCTGTGTCGAGATCGAGGCCGTCGTCGAGATTCGACCGGACTGACGTGACATCGTCGCGATCGTGGGCATCGTAGGCTCGCCCCATGTCGCGGTTCCCCGAGCCCTCGGACGAGAACGACTGGTCACCCACCACGAGTCGACCGGGCGAGATGTTCACGGTCGAGGGCAGGATCCGAGCCACCGGAGTCCTCGCACGGGGGCTGAAGCACCGCGATCCGCGTGGGCGCGCCTACCGACGATCGATGTATCGCGTGGGCCTGTGGTGCCTGGCCTCGATGGCCGTCGTCGTGGTTGTGGCCGCACTGGTCTCCGCGCTGGGCTGAACCGGGTCCGGCCCGTCAGGGATCGAGGGTGTGGACGAGGTCCCGCAGCGCTTCGTCGGCGGGCAGCAGCCCGCCGCTCGGGTCGGTCACCTCGACCACGAACGACCACCCGTTGTTCGACTGGTTGACGGCCCGCACGGACGTGCCGGTCCGATCGGTGACGGTCACCGGCGTGCGGTCGTGAAGCACCGGTTCGAGCGAGGTGCCGGGCCTGATGACGATCGTGATGGTCCGGCCCTCGGCGTTCGGATCCGTGGCCGTGAGGACGGTGACACCCGCGCCCGGTTCCCCCCACCCCCATCGAACGCGTGAGAGTCGGCCCGGCTGACACGGGCCGACTCTCACGCGTTCGGGTGCGCCGCTCGGCGCTCGGCGACCGTCAGTCGGAGGCGACGGGCGGGGCGAACTCCACCCGGTGGGCGGCCTGTTCCCGCACGTCGGCCGACAGGCCCGACGGGGTGGGACCAGCGGTGGCGGAGATGGTGGTGGCCGAGATGGTGGTGGTCGGTGCGGTGTCCTGCGGCAGCACGGTGAGGGGGATGGCGACCGAGCCGATCAGCGTGCCGGTCGCGTCGGTGACCGTGACGCGAACGGTCGTCGTGCCCGGACGCAGGAACTCGAGGCTGAAACGTCCGAATGACTCGGGGGGCGTGGTGATGTCGTCGTACTCCGCTCCCGTGCGGGCATCGACGATGACCGTGGTCGTCGGCGCCACGGCGACGCCGGGCAGCGTCGTCTGGACCTCCATCGGCATCGTCGTCGGCGGAGGAAGTGGCTCGCTCGAGGTGACTGCGGCGATCGACGGATCGTCGACCACGGTCGTGAACACGTACGAGGTCGGGTCGATGGCCGTACAGGTGGCGGTGTCGATGAGGTCGATCCGGCCACCGAAACCGCCGCCGGCCGCACCACCGATGGCAGGGTTGGCCGACACGACCGCGATCGGCGCCGACGGGTCGTCACACGCGACCGGCGGGAGGAATGCCTCGATCGTCAGGTTGGTGATGCGCAGGTTGGGCAGGTCGAGGTCACCAGTCCAGGCAGTGCCGAGCGGTGAGGTGAACCAGCGCTGGTCCGGCGGTGAGAACACCCACTCGCCGGTGGCGTCGGTGGTGCGGATCTCACTCACCCACCACGAACTCCCGTCGCTCACGAAGTACAGGTGGATCCTCTGCCAGACGGCTGAGGCATCGCCCCAACCCAGTTCCAGGGTGGTGAACCGGGAGTTGCCCGGATCGCCCTGCACCACCACGTCGGTGGGGACGAACACCTGGTCGCCGGCGATCACCTCGATGCTGTCGGCGGTCATCCGCACCGTCGGCGTCTCGAACACGAATGGTGCGCCGGAGATGCCAGTGTCGGCAGCGGGCGGCCCAGCCGGTGTCACCGGCGTGGTGCGCTGCGCGAGCGCCACACCACCGACGGCCACCAGCACGACCGCGGCAGCGGGCAGCAGCCACCGGCGCTCGCGGCCGGTGGCGAGCGAGGCGACCCGCGCCAACTGCTGGTCGAGCGTCGGTGCGGGCACCTGCATCGCATCGGCCTGTCGACGGAACAACGCGCTGAGGTCGTCGTCGAGTCTGTTCATCGGGTGATCTCCTTCGACAGCGCCGCGAGGGCGCGAGAGGCGAGTGACTTGACCGTCCCGGGCCGGCAGCCGAGTGCATCGGCGATCTCGGCCTCGGACAGGCCGGAGTAGTAGCGAAGCACGACCACCGCCCGCTGGCGGAACGGCAACCGGGCGACAGCGTCGGCGAGGTGGTCGAACCGCATCTCGTCGCGGCCCGAGACGGCGAGCAGCGGCAGCTTCCGGTCGGCGGTGCGCACGCGGCGCTTCCAGTTCCACGACCCGTTGGTGACCGCACGCCGCAGGTACGCATCGGGGTTGTCGATCCAGTCCCAGCGTCGGGACATCTCGACCATCACGTCCTGGGCGATGTCCTCGCCGACCTGGGTGTCGTGGGTGAGGAACGCTGCCAGCCGGAACGCCGTCGGCCATGCCTCGACGAACCAGTCGTCGAACGACCGTCCTGCCACGTCCGGAGCACTCGGTGGTTCCACGATCCTCACAGCATCATCGACACGCCAGGTCGCCGTCAGGTTCCCTCACGGCGTCGGGTTGGCGCGTACCATCGGCTGTGGATGATTCGGATTTCCCGCGGGAAACCGGACGGTCCACAACAGGGTCCACAACAGGGTCCACAACAGGGTCCACGCTTCGCTACGGTCGGCACATGCCCGTGACGCTTCGCACGTGGGAACCCGACGACGAACCATTTCTCTGGGACATGCTCCACCAGGCGATCCACGTCGCCGACGGCCAGGCACCACCACCCCGCTCCGTCCTCGACGACCCTCCCATCCGGCACTACCTCGCCGGGTTCGGGTCGCGGTTCGGTGACGACGCAGTGATTGCGTGCGTCGACGGGGTGCCGATCGGCGCCGCCTTCTGCCGTCTGTTCGGCGCAGACGAGCCGGCGTACGGATTCGTGTCGGAAGACGTGCCCGAGCTCGGCATGGCGGTGATCCGGCCACATCGGGGATCGGGGATCGGCCGAGCGATGCTGAGCCATCTCGTCGCTCGCCATCCGGCGATGAGCCTGAGCGTCGACACCGGCAACGTTGCCGCCCGCTCGCTCTACGAGTCGTCGGGGTTCACCGTGGTACGGGCCGAAGGAAGTTCGCTGACGATGTTCCGACGTGGGTGACCGGCGCACGGCCAGGCACCACGCAACGCACGACACCGACGAACGAGCACGACGTCATCGCCGTGTGACCGGCACGAACCGACGACGAGACGCGGACGATTTCCCGCGGGACATGCTCCCGTCACACGTCGGTCCTGCTCGAGTGGATCGT
>JBDKIV010000129.1:0-22703 GCA_039796935.1 Actinomycetota bacterium
CGAACCCTCGACGAACCTTCGTGCACAGGTCGCCGTCATCGGCTCCGGGGCCGGCGGCGCGACGACCGCTGCGCTGCTGGCCGAAGCCGGCTTCGACGTGCTCGTCATCGAGGAGGGGCCCTGGGTCGAACAGAACGCGGTCCGGCCGTTCTCGTTGGCCCAGATGGACCAGCAGTACCGCGCCGGCGGGGTGACGGTGGCGCTCGGGCTGCCATCCATCGCCTACACCGAGGGACGCTGCGCCGGTGGCGGCACCGAGGTCAACAGCGGGTTGTACTTCCGTCCACCGGTCGATGTCGTCGAACGCTGGCGCAGCGAGTACCGGATCGATGGACTGGATCTCGACGAGATCGCCTCGATCGCCGACGAGGTCGAGACCGCGATCAACGTCACGACCGTGCCCGGCCGACCGACGCCCGCCAGCGAGATGCTCCGTCGGGGCGCCGCCGCACTCGGCTGGAAGCACAGCGAGATCCCTCGGTGGATGACCTACCCGCCGGGTGGTGACGCCGTCACCGGCCAACGCCAGAGCATGACTCGCACGTACCTGCCCCGTTCGTTCAGGGCCGGGGCCCGCATGGTGGTCGACTGCCGGGTGAACCGCATCCGCCGGTCCTCAGGGTCGAGCGTGACCATCGAGGCGACCTATGCGAGCGGCCGCACCGGCACCATCTCGGCAGAGCACGTGTTCGTCTGCGGTGGCGCCATCCAGACACCCGCCCTGCTCCAACGTTCCGGCATGCGCGCCAGCATCGGCACATCCCTCGCCGTCCACCCGACCGTCAAGCTCGCAGCCCGGTTCGCCGACACGATGAACGTGGCCGACGACGTACCGGTCCACCAGGTGAAGGAGTTCGCTCCCCATCTGTCGTTCGGTGGTTCGGCGAGCCATTCCGGCCTCATGGCGCTCGCGCTCAGCGACCACTGGAAGGCGTTCGCCCCTGCGATCGAGCAGTGGCAGCGCATGAGCATCTACTACGCGGCGATCACGAGTGAGGGACGCGGACGGGTCCAGGCGATCCCGGGAATGCGCGACCCGCTCGTCACGTATCGGCTCACGCATCGCGACCGCGAGTTGTTGCGAAGTGGCCTGTCACGGCTCGCACTGTTGATGCTCGAAGCCGGAGCCGACGAGGTCTACCCGTCGTTCCGCGGCGCGCCGTCGGTTCGCACCCGGGCCGATCTCGTCACCATGCAGGATCGGTTCGCAGCCTCCAAGGCGAGCGTGATGACGGTTCACCTCTGCTCGACCGTACCGATGGGCGAGGACCGTTCGCGTTGCGGCGCGAACTCGTTCGGGCGGGTCCATGGCACCAGGAACATCTACGTGAACGATGCCTCGCTCCTCCCGACAGCCCCTGGCGTCAACCCGCAAGCCACCGTCATGGCCTTCGCGATCCGCAACGCCCGCGCGTTCATCGACCGGCGAGGAGGCACCCGTGGCTGAGGTGACGACGAACGAGCGGTGGACCGCTCCGGCACGCACGATCGTCACCGGTGCCGCAGGCTGGCTCGGCCGGGCCCTGGTCCACCGGCTCGCCGACGACCCGGCGCGCTCGTCACTCAGGCTGCTCGTGCGCGACGCCGACGAAGCGGCATCGGTCCGCGACATCGATCGAACCGATGTCGTCATCGGCGACGTGGCCGACCCGGCCGTCGTCGATCGTCTCTTCGATGGATGCGGGGGCGACACCGACGTGATCCACACCGCCGGCGTCATCCACCCGGGTCGTGTCTCGGAGTTCTACCGTGTCAACACCACGGGCACCGAGGTGATGGTGGCCGCAGCCCGTTCGTGCGGGGTACGCCGGTTCGTCCACATCAGCAGCAACAGCCCGTTCGGGACCAACCCGCACCCGTCCGACACGTTCCGGGCCGACGAGCCGTACCACCCCTACTACGGGTACGGCCGGTCGAAGATGCTCGCCGAGCAGGCGGTGTTCGCCGCCATCGACGACGGACTCGATGCCACGATCGTCCGGCCACCGTGGTTCTACGGCCCGTTCCAGCCTCCGCGGCAGACCACGTTCTTCCGGATGGTCCGCACGGGACGGTTCCCCGTCATCGCCGGGGGCCACCAGCGCAGATCGATGGTCTACGTCGACAACCTCGTCGACGGCGTCATCGCCGCAGAGACCACGCCCGCGGCACGAGGACACGGGTACTGGATCGCCGATGCGCGCCCGTACGAGGTGGCAGAGATCGTCAGTACCGTCGGCAGGGCGCTTCGCGACGAAGGCTTCAGCGTCACCGAGGGAGCGCTCCGTCTGCCAGCCATCGCCGGTCGGATCGCCGAACTGGGAGACCGGATCATCCAGTCCACCGGCCGGTACCAGCAGCAACTCCACGTACTGGGCGAGATGGACAAGACGATCGCGTGCGACATCTCTGCCGCCGAGGAGCAGCTCGGCTACGAGCCGCAGGTCGAACTGTACGAAGGCATGCGTCGGAGCATCCGGTGGTGCCGAGACCAGGGACTCGAGCTGTGACACGCTCGCTCGTCACCGGAGGGTCGGGCTACTTCGGATCGCTGCTCGTGTCGCATCTGCTCCGAGCCGGGCACGAAGTACGGGTGCTCGACCTCGACGACAGCGACGACCGCCCGTCCGAGGTCGAACTCGTCCGGGGCGACATTCGCGACCGCGCCACGGTCGCGGCGGCGGTCGAGGGCATCGACGTCATCTTCAACAACGTTGCTCAGGTGCCGTTGGCCAAGGATCATCACCTGCTCCGCTCGGTCAACGTCGACGGCACGACGTTGCTCCTGCGCGAGGCATCCGCCGCCCGAGTGACCAAGGTGGTCCACACCAGTTCGAGTGCCGTCTTCGGTGTCCCCGAATCGAATCCAGTGCTTCCGACCACGGTGCCCTCACCGGTCGAGGCATACGGGCACGCGAAGCTGGCCGCCGAGTGGGCGTGTCTCGAGGCCGCCGCTCACGGACTCGACGTGAGCATCGTCCGCCCCCGGACCATCCTGGGCCACGGCCGCCTCGGCATCTTCGGGATCCTCTTCGACTGGATCGCCGACGGTGCAGACGTCGTCGTGCTCGGTGATGGTTCGAACCGCTACCAGTTCGTGCACGCCGACGACCTCGCCGAGGTCTGCCTCCTGGCGGCCGGCCACGCCGGACCGATGGTGATCAATGCCGGCACGGACCGATTCGGCACGATGCGCGAGTCGCTCGAGTCGCTGTGTCGGCACGCCGGTACGGGTGCGCGGGTGCGCTCGCTCCCGGCAGGCGCCACGGCTGCCGCCATGCGAGCCGCTGCCGCGGCCCGCCTCGCCCCGTTCGCCCCGTATCACTGGATCATGTATTCGAAGTCGCTGTGGTTCGACATCGAGCATGCACGCGAGACCCTCGGCTGGCAGCCACGCTTTTCCAACGAAGAGATGTTCGCTGCCAGCTACGACTGGTTCCTGACCAACCGAGCGTCGACCGAGCGGGCCGGCGTCTCCCACCACCGCACGACCGCGAAACAGGGAGCACTCCGCCTGGTCAAGGGCGTCATGCGACACCTGCCCTGACCGGGCCACGACCGGCTCTCGCCCGCCGAGAGCCGATGGGCGACCGACGGTCGGCTCAGTGGTGGAGCGCCACCTGGGCATGGAGCGCTCGCAGCACCCCGAGCGCAGACGCATCCCAGGTGAGGGTCCGGGCCCGCTGCAGCGCAGCCTCGCCGAGCTCGGCGCGGCGAGCATGATCGAGCAGGAGGTCCGCCATCGCGTCGCCCAAGCGTTCGATCGGGGCCAGCACCCCGGTCACGCCGTCGACCACGCTGCTGCGATGCCCACGGATGTCGGTGGCCACGGCCGGCGTGGCACACGCGGCCGCCTCGGTGAGCGTCAGACCCCACCCCTCTGCGATCGATGCGCTCGCCACCAACCATGCCTGCTGATACCTGGCGACCAGGTCGTCATGACTCACCTGGCCGAGCAGCCTGATCCACGATCCCGCACCGTGCGAGCGAACGAGGTCGTCGAGCTGTCCACGCACCGGCCCGTCGCCGACGATCTCGAGTTGCAGATCCGGAACACGCGCCTTCGCGACGATCGCAGCGCTGATCAGTTGGTCGAACCGTTTGACGGGCGCCAGGCGCCCGACGGCCACCACCGACGGGATGCTCGATCGATCCCCTCCCGGGCGGAACGCTGCACTGACGCCGTTCGGCACCGCCACCACCCGCTCGGGCCGAAAGCCGAGTTCGAGGAGTTCGTCCCGAGTCGCATCGGAGGGGGTGACCATCTGCGTGCGCCGATAGAAGACCGGCGCGATCCGCGCCTCGAGCGCCCGCCCGAGACCGGCTGCCGGCCGCGGCATGATCTGGTCCCACATCGGTCCGTGCACGTGATGCAGGAAGGTGATCCGAGGACGACGACACCACACGGGCGAGAACCACGGCACGCCGTTCCAGATCTCGACCAGCGCGTCGTAGGGCCCGGCGTGTCCCGTGACCTGCGCGGCGATGGCTCTCGGGAACACCGAGTACCGGCTGCCCCGCCGTACGACGTGGTAGCCGTTTCGTTCCACCTCGCGCGGGTGACCAACCGCGAACGAGGTGCGATGCACGACCTCGAGCCCGGCATCGGCCCACCGACGCATGAACTCGTCGGCATGGACCTCGCTGCCTCCGGCGTCGGCATCGTCGAGGTCGCGCCACGCCAGCGTGTGCACTCGCCGCACGCCGCGCCGCACCATGTCGTCGGCGAGGCCCCCGAGTTGTTCGAGCACCGGGTCGTCGGTCATGCCCGACCGACCCTACCGGTGCAGCGAGCGATCATCGTGGCCGAGCCTCGTCGCTCGCTACAGTCGCCCCGTGCCCGATCCGACCGTACGCCCCGCAACGCCGTACGTGTTCGGTGGCCACCTGGGTCTACGGCCCCACCGCGACTCCGTCCTGTCGGTCCTCGTCGTGCTGGCGGCCGTTGCACTGCCCCTGCGTGGGCTGTTCCTCGGGACGGGAAGCTCGATGGAGGAGGGCTTCATGCTCGTCTTCCCCGAGCGCATGCTCGCCGGTGATGTCCCCAACGTCGACTTCCTCCACCTGTACGGTCCGGGCTCGCTCCACTCGCTGATGGGTTGGTACCAACTGTTCGGCACCTCGCTCGGCAGTCAGCGGCTGTTCGGTCTGCTCCAGCACCTCGGCGTCATCTTCGGCATCTACGCGCTCGCACGGGCGTGGGGACATCGTCTCGCCGTCATCTCCGCGCTCACCGCCCTGCTCCTCGTGCTCACGCCGATCGGACTCTCTGCGCTCGCGTGGGAGGGGGCAGTCGCGCTCGCCATCTGGGCCACCGTCTTCGGCGTCAGGTCGCTCCACGTCACCGGTACCGAACGTCGAGTCTCGCTGGCTGCCAGTGGGGCGCTGGCAGGATTCGCCCTGTCGTTCCGCCCCGATCTCGTCCTCGCGATCGCCGCGATGGGCGCCTTCGTCCTCTGGGGCACACGTGCCTGGCGAGCAGGCACATGGCGGGCGCCCCTCGCCGGAGCGCTCGTCGGGGCCGCTCCCATGTGGGTCCATCTGGCAGTCGCCGGCTTCGGCCCGAGTTGGACGGGGATGGTCACCGATCCCGTGAGGTACCTCCGCCCGGGACGAGAGCTGCCCCGGCCCCCCAGTTTCGACCGGGTCGACGGTGCCCTGCAGGCCGTCGTCGAGGGACCGCTCGATGCACCGTGGTGGAGGTTCCCTGCGCTCGCTGCGAACCATCAGCTGTTCTTCTGGTTCTGGCTCGTGGTGCTCACCGCCCTGGCCGTTGCGATCGTTGCGATCTGGCTCTGGCGCCGCGCACCCACCCCGGCCCACGCGACGCTGTTGGCAGCGGCGCTCCTCGGTCTCGGCATGCTGCCCCAAGCTCTGCAGCGGCCCGACAGCACACACCTGGCATGGGGGTCGTGCGTGTCGTTCGCACTCGTGCCGGCGATCGTCGTCGAACTGCTCGCATCACGGCACACGACGACCGCCACTGCCGCACTCCGACGCGACCTGGTGGCTGCGCTGGTCGTCGTCGTCACCTTCTTCGCGATCTGCCCCTTCTACACGTATCGCACGTATCTCCTCTACTCCCGGATCTCGATCGGCCAGAAGCCCGGCGGATTCCTCGTCGAACGCGATGACCGACGTTTCTACTTCGGCAACGAGGCACTGCAGCGGGCGAGCCAGGCAGCGGTCGACCAACTCGCCGCGTCGAGCGTTCCGGGCGAACGACTCCTCGTCGGACCCGCCGATCTCAGCCGGACCATCTACAGCGACGTCGCCTTCTACTTCATGTTCCCAGAGTTGGTCCCGGCCACGTTCTACATCGAGATGGACCCTGGCCTCGCCGACTCCGAGGGCTCGAGCCTCGCCGACGACGTTGCGTCATCCGACTGGATCCTCCTCACCAACTTCTGGACAGGCTGGTACGAACCGAACGCCTCGGTCGAGTTCGGTAGCGACGCGCCCAACCAGGCTGTCGCAGACGGCTTCTGTCTCGTCGGCAACTACGAGAACGCCCTGGTCCTGCTGTACCGACGATGCGAGCAAGGCGACGGGATCAGCCCCGCGGGAATCGGCATCGGCACCGAACGTCGTGCGTCGCTCGAGGCCGAGATCGCCGAACGCGCGGCGCAGGGCTGAACGCAGCCTCGTCAGCCGAGCGGCAGGCGGCGCCACACGGCGCCGGGCAGATGCCTCAGGACACTGAAGACGATCCGCAGAATTCCGGGGACCCACACCGTACGCCGACCCGACCGCAGCCCGCGCACGGTCGCCTCCGCCACGGCGTCCGGGGTGGTGGCGAACGGCGCCGGCGGTAGTCCCTTCGTCATCGATGACTGCACGAAACCAGGACGCACCACGAGCACCCGCGCACCGGAACCGACGAGCGAGTCACCGAGCCCCTGCGCGAATCCGTCGAGACCCGCCTTCGTCGCGCCGTACACGAAGTTCGCCTTGCGCACACGCTCTCCGGCGACACTGCTGAGCACGACGAGCGCCCCGTGACCCTGCTGCCGGAGACGATTGGCCACGGCGACACCGGCGGTGAGCGCGCCGGTGAAGTTCACCTGTGCCAGATGAGCCGTTGCCTGGACGTCCCGACCGGTCTCCTCGCCGTCGCCGAGCACTCCGAACGCGAGGACCACCACGTCGAGATCTCCGTGTGCTCGCGCGATGTCCGCGATCACCTGCTCGTGCGTCTCGACGTCGGCGCCGTCGAAAGGAACGACCGCAACCTCGAGCGAGTCGTCACGCAACGATGCAGCAGCCTGCTCGCCCCGATCGAGGTCTCGGCATGCCAGCACGACCGTGCGGGCAGCCGGGCTGAGGAGTCGTCGGGCTATGGCCAGACCGATGTCGCTCGTACCGCCGAGCACCACGATCGTCTGTGGCTGTCCGAATGCGTTGTTCATGATGTCCTGTCTGCGATGTCCTGGATGGCGCGACGACGGTCAGCCGTCGGCGAGCAGCAATCGTCGGCCGAGGTCGCTCTGCCACACGTGGTACGGGTCGACCCGGCGTCGCACCGCCTGCCACTCGGCAAGGCGCGGATATCCGCGGCGGATCGTGGCAGGCACCGTGTGCGCATCCTTGGCGAAGTAGTTGCGGCCACCCGCTTCGAGCACCATCTCGTCGAGGCCGTGCAGCAACGTGTCGAGCCCGGTGCCACCACCTGGCATGTCGAGGGCGAGGGTCCATCCGGCTTGCGGGAAGCTGAGCGGCGCCTCGTTCCCGTCGCCGAAACGCTTGAGCACCGCCAGGAAACTCGCGACCCCGCACGCAGACAGACGCTCGATGATGACCCGCATCGTGTCCTCGCGGCCGAACGGCACGACGAACTGGTACTGCACGAGACCGGGCCGGCCGTACAAACGGTTCCACTGACCGACCATGTCGAGGGGATGGAAGTAGCCGGCGAGATCCTGGATCTCGCCGACACGCCGTCGCGGTGCCTTGCGGAACCAGACCTCGTTGAAGGCCGCCACCGTTGCATGGTTCAGCAGGCCCGGACGAGGGACGACCGGCGGAACGCTGGCCAGTTGGCGCGGTCCGTACCGGTACGGCTCGTGCCGGTCCCGAACCGGAAGTTGCTCGACACGGGCGTGATCGCCCCTCGTCAGCACGCTGCGTCCCAGGTTCCGCCCCTTGGCCACCAGGTCGATCCAGGCAACGCTGTACCGATACGCGTCGTCACCGTCGGTCATCGCCGCGAACAGCGTGTCGAGGTCGTCGACACGCTGGGTATCGACCGCCATCTTGCTCGTCTCGACCCGGAGCAGGCGGATGGTTGCGTCGAGCACCACACCCGTCAGCCCCATGCCGCCGATCGTCGCCCAGAACAGTTCAGGATCGCTGTCGCGGCTGAGTTCGGCCACGCTGCCGTCGGCGAGCTGCAGCGACAGTCGTAGCACGTGGTTCCCGAACGACCCGTCGACGTGATGGTTCTTGCCGTGGATGTCACTGGCGATCGCACCACCGATCGTCACGAAGCGGGTGCCCGGAGTGACCGGCACGAACCACCCTCGTGGCACCAACAGGCGCAGGAGGTCATCGAGGCTCGCCCCCGCACTCACCGTGACCGTTCCCGCTGACCGGTCGATCACGGCGTCGGCTGCACTTCCCTGCAGACGCAGCACGAGACCGCCGCCGTTCTGCGCGGCGTCGCCGTAACTGCGTCCGAGTCCTCGCGCCAGCGCACCCCGGGCGCCTGCCTCCTTGATGGCCGACGGAACCTCGTTTCGGAGCACATCGACGACGTCGGCGACGGACGGGTTCGTCCGTCCCCAACCGGAGATCGATGTGCGGGTCACGACCGACAGGCTAGTCGGGCCCCTCAGTAGGGCCACTCAGGAGCACGACCGGTCGCTCTCGCCAACAGGCCACCGAGTCGAGCGCTGATGATCATCTTGAGCCCCACGTTCTTCGCGAACCATGGCAGCTGAGCCGCCTGCCGCGCGGCATTGACGAGCCGCGCCCGCCACCCCGCCGCCAGATCTGCCCGGTACTCGACGAGCGACCTCGACCGGCCGACGTAGCGGAACCTCGTACCCAGCATCAGTTCTCTGGCGATCGCAGACGTCACGCCGACGGACGAGAACGCGTCGTGGATCAACAGCGTTCCTCCTGATGCGACTCGCGCCCCCCAGTCGCGGATGTCGGCGCGCGCCGGGCCGTACCGGTGCGCTCCGTCGATGTACAGCACCTGCACCTCGCCGCTCACCGACCGGTGCGCGCGATCGCTGAACTCCCGTACATGGGTCACCCGGTCCGCCACACCGGCGGCGGCAAGGTTCGCCGTGAACACCGCATGGTCGTCGGCGGCCTCGGCCGCGAACCCCTCGATCTCCTGCGGCCCGCGGTCGTTGCCGGCATGCGGATCGATCGCCACCACCCGTACACCGGCCGGGGCGCCAGAGGCCAGCACGATCGTGCTCCGCCCGCGGAACGACCCGATCTCGACGATCGTGTCACCGGGTGTCGTGGCCGCGGCTGCGTCGAAGAGCCGCCGGGCCTGGCCGTCGGTCATCCAACCGTCGACCCGTTCGACCGAGGCGAGCACTGATTCGAACATCGTCACGAGACGTAGACCCCCAATCCGAATACGAGCACCCAGATGATGCCCAAGACCTGCAGTGTGCGGTCGGCCACGAAAATCTCCTCGGGCGCACCGCCGTGACCCTGCTCGAGGATCAGCGTGTAGCGCAGCAACGCCGTTGCCATCGGCACGATCGACAGTTCGTAGAACGGCCAGGTGGTCCCGGCGATCTCCTTCGTGTCGAAGGCCCAGATGCAGTAGGTGACGAGCGCCGCGCCACAACTGACCGACAGCACGATCCGGAGGAATCCGAGCGAGTAGTCGTCGAGCGTCGCCCGGGTCTGGGTGAGCTCACCCACCTCTCGCAGCTCGGCGTAGCGCTTGCCGGCAACGATGAACAACGAGGCGAACGACGTGGTGAGCAAGAACCAGGTGCTCATCGGGACATCGGTGGCCACGGCACCGGCGATCGCCCGAAGGACGAACCCGGACGCAACGGCCACCAGATCGACCACCGCGATGTGTTTGAGGACAGAGCTGTAGAGCGTCGTCACGACGACGTAGGTGGTCGCCACGAGTGCGGTGGCAGGCCGTGGAACCGCCGACAGCGCGATGCCCCCCACGAGCAGGACCGTGCCGACCGCACGCGCGATGCCGAGCGGGATCTGTCCGCTGGCGATGGGCCGGAAACGCTTGACCGGGTGGTGGCGATCGTTGTCGTGGTCGAGGATGTCGTTCCAGTAGTAGGTACCGCTGCTCACCATGCAGAACGCCACGAACGTCAGCGCCGCCCGCCACAGGTGGTCTCCGTTGTCGAGCACACCGGCCGCCCCCGGCGCCGCGAGCACCAGGACGTTCTTGGCCCACTGCTTCGGTCGAGCTTCGACCAGCAGCGCAGCAGGCAGCCTCCGGTGACGGTGACCAGTGCCCTGCACCGACTGCGTCACGAGGTCGTCTCCGAAGGCACGGCGCTCACCGTAGTGCCTCGCACCCAGGTCGGTCGGTGAGCATGCGCGAGCATGGCCCGGTCGCCGGCACTGTCCCCATACGCCCAGAGCTGCGCATCGGCGAGTCCCTCGTCGGCCATCCAGCGCGACAGCCGCTTCCACTTCTCGTCGGCGCGGCAGTTCGACCCGAGCAACCGGTCGGTGTAACGCCCCTCCACGGACGCGACCTCGGTGCACAGCACCCCATCGAGGCCGAGCGACCGGGCAAGTGGCTCGAGATACGGCCGCAACGAGGCAGAGACCAGCACCGTCCGGTGGCCGGAGTCCTGGTGCCACCGCAGACGCGCCACGGTGTCGGCGCGCAGCATGGTCGCTTCGACACGGCCGGCGAACTCCCGGCCCGCCTCATCGACCTCGGTCACCCACCGGCCATGGAAGACGCCACCGACGATCACGTCCTTCAACCGGTCTCGGTCTCTGCGAGCGAGCCCCGACAGCGTCGCCGCTGGACGACGCAGCGCCGCGACAGCCACGCCCGAGCGGCCCGCCAGCGTCTCGAGGAAGGGGCGAACGCAGTCGCGCACGGTGAGCGTGCCGTCCACGTCGAACGCTGCGACGATCGACACCGAGCCATCCCTCATGCGAGGTCCTCGAGCATCTCCCAGTACCCGGGCCAGCTCTTCGTCACCACCGAGGGGTCCTCGACCTCGACACCGTCGACCACCAGACCGACCAGTCCGAGTGACATCGCGAGTCGATGGTCGTGGTGTGTCCCGACCCGGGCAGCGTGCGGATGACCCGGACGAATCTCGAGGCCGTCGGGCATGTCCCGTGCATCGACTCCGAGACGACGGAGTTCGGCGCACAGGTCACCGATCCGGTCGCTCTCCTTGTGCCGGATGAAACCGACGCCACGGATGACCGTCGGGGTGTGAGCGAACGGCGCCACGACGGCGAGCGTCGGCACCAGATCCGACAGGTCGACCATGTCGACCTCGATGCCGCGCAGAGGCCCCTCTCGCGTGACCGAGGTGCCGAAACTCCCGCGACGAACCTCACATCCCATCTCGCCGAGCAGGTCAGCGAAGCGGACATCGCCCTGCAGCGATGACTCGGAGAGCCCCGGGACCAGCACCGTCCCGCCGCAGATCGCTGCTGCAGCGAGCGGATAGCTCGCCGAACTCGCGTCGGGTTCGACGACGTAGTCGGTCGGCCGGTACCGGCCCGGCGGCACCTCGACGGCCGACTCTCCCACCACGACGCCCTCGACACCGAACGACGCCATCACCGCGGCAGTGATCCCGACGTACGAGCGCGACACCAGCGGCGTCGTCAGCTCGATCCGCAGTCCGCCGTCGAGATAGGGCGCCACCAGCATGAGGGCGGTGAGGTACTGGCTGCTCACATCCCCGCGGATGGCGACGCTGCCTCCCCGGAGCGGCCCGCACACCGTGACCGGTAGGTGACCGGGACGCTCCGCCTCGACCCGAGCGCCGAGATGCCGGAGCGCATCGTGCAACGGTGTCATGGGACGTTCGCGAAGCGGACCCAGACCGTCGATCGTGTACGGCACCGAGCCGAGTGCTGCGAGGGCGGTCACGAAGCGCGAGGTCGTCCCGGCGAGCCGGGTCGTCAAGGTCACGGGCGGCGCCACGAGGTGTCCACCACATCCGTCGACGTCGACGCTCGCCGGCCCCGACCGCCGAGTGCTCACCTGCAACCGATCGAGCACGTCGAGCATCGCACCCGTGTCATCGCCGGGGGCCACGCCATCGAGCCGACTCGTACCGGCTGCAAGCGCAGCGCAGACCAGCGCACGGTTCGCCACGCTCTTCGAGCCCGGGACCACCACCGACGACGAGAGCATGCCCTCGACCGGCCGGACGCGGGCCACCGGTCCGCCGCTCACGTCCGCACCGGTCCCTGAACCGGACTCTGCGTCGGGGTCGTCGAACCCATCGCGTCTCACCCGAGCCGCTGCACTGCGGGTCGGTATCCACGGGCGATCAGACCGCCCCGATAGACATCGGCCATCGAGGCATCGACCAGCACCACCGCGACACCGCTGACTCCTTCGAGCCGGTGGACCACCTCGAAGTCGGCGATGTTGACGCCCAGCTCCGCGGCGAGCGTGAAGATCTCGGCGGCACCGCCGGGGCGATCCGGAATCGGAACTCGCACCTCGGCCAGTTCGCTCGGCAGGTGCACCCTGGCCGGCAGGTTGGTCCGCGCTTCTCGCGCCCGCTGCAGACGGTCGAGGAGCGAGGCTCGGTCGTCCGTCGCCACGATGTCGCGCATCTCGCCCAGTCCCGAGATCAGCCCATCGAGCGCGGACAGGATCGCAGGACGGTTCTCGGCACAGATGTCGAGCCAGATCGCAGGGTGGCCAGACGCGATCCGGGTCATGTCCCGAAACCCTCCGGCCGCCAACCGGAGCAGCGCGGCGTGCTCCTCGGCTCGGTCCGTCGCCAGACCCATCAGGGTCACCGCGGTCAGGTGCGGAACGTGACTGATGACGGCGACGACCTGGTCGTGGCGTTCGGGTGGCAGGGCGACCACCTCGGCACCCAACTCGACGGCCATCGCCGCAACAGCGGCGAACGTCTGGTCATCGGTCGCCGGTGTGGGTGTGAGCACCCAGATCGCCCCTTGGAACATGCTTCCATCGGCGCCGTCGAGACCTTCGAGCTCACTCCCGGCCATCGGATGACCACCGACGAACCGGGGGTCGTCGACCGCTGCAGCGATGCTCGCCTTCACGCTGCCGACATCGGTCACGACACCCCGCGTCTCTCGCAGCGCCCGCCGAACCTGTTCGACCACCGACAGCACCGGCGTCGCCACGACGGTGAGTTCTGCATCGGGGTCGAGACCAGCGTGCTGCACGATGCCTCTGGCGATCGCGAGTTCCACCGTGCCGGGGTCGAGATCGAAGCCGCTCACCGTCCACCCTCGCTCGACGAGAGCAAGTCCGATCGATCCCCCGATCAGACCGAGCCCGGCGATGTTGGCCCGGCGACGGTGCTGGGCGCCTGCGGTCTGATCGGTCACGGGCTAGGAATCTACCGGCGCGCCGCGCGAGGCCACCGACTCGACCAGTCTGGTCAACTCGCGCGGATCGAGCGGGCGCCACTGACCCGGCCGCAACGAACGGTCGCTGAGCGAACCGATCCGGACGCGGACCAGGCGTTGGACCGGATGGCCGATGGCGTCGCACATCCTCCTCACCTGACGATTCCTTCCCTCGTGGATGGTGATCCGCAGGACCCCCGGGGATGGCTGCGACACCTGGGCGGGCGCCGTCACCCCGTCGTCGAGTTCGATGCCCTCCCTGAGCGCGCGCAGGCACCCCTGTGCCACGACGCCTCCAGCGACCTCCGCGAGGTACTCCTTCTCGACACCGTGGCTGGGGTGGGTCAATCGCTGGGCCAGGTCTCCGTCGTTGGTCAACAACAGCAGCCCCTCGGTCTCGACGTCGAGCCGCCCGACCGGGAACACCCTCGGATCGTCGGGAACCAGACCGACCACGGTCGGCCGACCCTGCGGGTCGTGGGCCGTGGTGATCACTCCGCTCGGCTTGTTCAACAGGTAGTAGACGAGCCCGGGGCGCACCCCGATGGGTACGCCGTCGACCTCGACCCGATCGGTCTCGGTGTCGACCCGGCGCCCGAGCACGGCGATGTCACCGTTGACCGTCACGCGCCCGGCCGCGATGAGGTCCTCGCACACCCGTCGACTCCCCCATCCGCGCGTCGCCAGCACCTTCTGGAGGCGCTCCCCCTGCGGCAGGGCAGCCGACGCAGCCGCCCACTGCTCCCACAGCGGAGGTTCGGTCACGGCGCGTCCGGCGTGGAGGGCTCGACGCGCAGGCCGTGTTCGAGTGCCTCGACCACCTCCGGGCCGGGGACGAACTCGGCCAGCGGAGGCAGGTCCGCGATCGACGAGAGACCAAGCTTCTCGAGGAAGGTCGGCGTGGTCCCGAACAGGATCGCCTGGCCCGGACCGTTGTCGCGCGCCACCTCGGTGATGTAGCCACGGGCCTGCAACGTCCGCAGCACACCATCGGGATCGACGCCTCGGATCGCTGCCACCTGAGCACGCGAGATGGGCTGCTTGTAGGCCACGATCGCCAGTGTCTCGAGTGCCGCCGGACTCATTCGTGCTCGTTGACCGTCGAGCAGGAATCGCTCGACGTACGGCGAGAGGTCGGCGTGGCTCTGGAACCGGAATCCACCTGCGACGTGGACCAGCTGGAAGCCGTGACCGGCCTCGTCGTAACTCGCCGCCAACTCGATGCACAGATGCTCGACCAGCGCGACCGGAAGCTCGAGCAGTTGCGCCAACAACTCGGCGGGAACCGGCTCGACGGCCACCATCAGGATCGCCTCGATGGCACGAACCGTCTCGGCATCCGGTGTGCCGGGCACGCTCGCCATCGGCAGCACGTCATCGTCGGCCGAGTCGGCCGTTCTCTCGAGTGGTTCGTCGCCGGTCATCTCATCCCTCGTAGTCGTCGATCGCCAATGCCGGCTCGTGCGTTCCGTCGAAACCGTTCCACACGATCTCGATGTCCCCGAAGCGCTCCGTCTGATCGAGCTCGACCGCGCCCTGCTTGAAGAGCTCGAGCAACGCCAGGAAGCGGACGATCACGTCGAGTCGCTCGACGAGGCCGTTGGTGAGCCGACGGAACGAGATCCGACCCGCTCGTGGCAGTTCGTCGAGCAGCTCCTGGAGGGCGTCCGCCACGCTGGCCCGGACCGGTGCCACATGGAACAGGTCGATCCTCGGAACTGGCTTGGGCGTGACGGCGCGGAGGTACGCAGCATGGATCCGCTTGGGGGTGATGCCGTCCATCATGTCCGGCACGAGTTCGGCGAACCGGTCGTCCGGCCCGGTCTGTCGGGCGAAGCTCCTGTCGGCGTCGTCGGCGAACCGCCCGAACACCGCTGCGACGTCTTTGAAGGTCTTGCACTCGAGCAACCTCGACAGCAGGAGGTCTCGCTCCTCCCACAGGGCGAGTTCGTCGTCGAGGTCGACGTCCTCCCTGCCCTGCAGCAGACGCCTCGCCTTCAGCTCGACCAAGGTCGATGCGATCATCAAGAACTCGGTGGCCACATCGAGGTCGAGCGACTGCATTCTCTCGATCTCGACCAGATAGGCGTCGACGATGCGAGCCAACGACACCTCGTAGATGTCGACCTGATCTTTCAAGATCAGGTGCAGCAACAGGTCGAACGGGCCCTCGTAGACCGGGGTCGCCACATCGAACGCCATGGCCGATCACGCTAGTGGACACGCCGACGCCACCGGCAGCCACCGGCGAATGGCTGCACACTCCCTCGTACATGCTGGATAGCGTGGCCCACCGTGACTCGCGTGCTGTCGTGCATCCAACCAACCGGCGACGTCCACCTGGGCAACTACCTGGGCGCCTTGCGCAACTGGGTCAGCGGCCAACACGAGTGCGACGCCTTTCACGGAATCGTCGATCTGCATGCGCTCACGATCACCGACACCCCGGGCGTCCTCGGCGATGCCACGGTCACCACGGCGGCCATGCTCTTCGCCGTCGGTCTCGACCCCGACGTCGCGACGGTGTTCGTCCAGAGCCATGTCCCGGAGCACGCGCAACTGGGATGGGTCATGGAATGCACCGTCAGCTACGGCGAACTCTCCCGCATGACGCAGTTCAAGGACAAGTCGGCCAAGCGCGAGGGCGACTTCGTCTCCGCCGGCCTGTTCACCTACCCGGCCCTCATGGCGGCCGACATCTTGCTGTACGACGCCGACGAGGTGCCGGTGGGCGACGACCAGCGCCAGCATCTCGAGATCACACGCGACGTGGCGATCCGCTTCAACGGGCGCTTCGGCGAGACCTTCGTCGTGCCGAGAGCCGTCACGCCTCGCGCCGGGGCCAGGGTGATGGACCTCCAGGACCCGACGTCGAAGATGAGCAAGTCGGCAGCGACCGATGCCGGGCTCATCACGATGCTCGACGAGCCGAGCGTGATCGCCAAGAAGTTCAAGCGAGCCGTCACCGACAGCGAGAGCAGCGTCCGCTACGACCGAGAGAACAAGCCCGGCGTCTCGAACCTGCTCGACATCCTGTCGGCCTGTACCGGCGAATCGACCGATCGACTCGCCGAGCGGTACACGCAGTACGGGCCGCTCAAGTCCGACACGGGCGACGCCGTCATCTCCATGATCGAACCCGTCCAGCGCCGTTACCACGAGTTGATGAACGACCGTGCAGAGCTCACGAAACTGCTGCGCACCGGTGCCGACAAGGCCGGAGCCGTCGCCCGAGCGACGCTCGAGCGGACCTACGCCCGTATCGGCATGCTCGCCCGCTGAGCCTCGGCGGTCAGGGCTGGGTGCTGCCGGTCTGCGAGCGGTAGTACTCCCACTCGTCGACACGGGTACCGTCGGGCAGATTGCAGTACCCGACCTCGCCGCCTTCCTCGGTGACGATCTCGAGGGTGCCACCCTGGTCGATGCAGTACTGGGATGCCGGATTGGCGATCTGCACGGTGTCCTCCGTCGTGTCGGGAGTCGTGGTCGAGGGCTCGACATCGTCGCTGCAGCCAGCGAGCACGACGAGGAAGGGAACAGCGGCGAGCAACGAACGACGAACCATGACCGGAACTGTAGCCGTCCCACGGCTGTCGGGCAGTGCGGGCACTCGCGCCGGCATCACACGTCGTCGGCTGCCCGGAGCGCCGCTGCCGCTGCGCCGACACCTCGGAGCAGCTCGACCGTCACACGGTCCGAACCCACCGCCGCGAGCCGATCCGCACCTCGACGCTCGTGCTCGTGGTAGAGCCGAAATCGACCACCGCGTGGCCCGACGAGCGTCGCGATCACGCGCGCCATCGTCCCGAGTCCGGCATCGACCTTGCCGATGTCGTGCAGGAGCGCAGCCGCCATCTCGGCGCGTGAGGCATCGCGCCGGCGCGCCTCGAACCGCCTCGCCACCACGACGGCGTGGCGTTGATCCTGAGGTGTCATGGCCCGCCACAGGCGCTGCTCGGGCTCGAGGAGCCACCCTTCGGCCCATGCCCGCTCGGGCGGCGCCGGCGGCCGGCGAGACAATGAACCGAGGAGCCGTCGCACGAGGTGGCCGACCCGCGACGACCGCGCCGTCTCGTCGGCTGCGGCGCTCGTCATCGTCTCGCTCGAGGATGGGCAGAACGGTATGCCTCGAACAGTCGCTCCTGGCTCACCTTGGTGTACACCTGCGTCGTCGAGACCGATGCGTGGCCGAGCAGTTCCTGAACGACCCGAAGGTCGGCGCCGTGGTCGAGCAGGTGCGTGGCGCACGAGTGCCGAAGCACGTGGGGCGACAATCGCTCCGCGGCGATCCCTGCGCGGCCACCGGCCTCTTTCACCATCGCCCAGGCAGATTGCCGACTGATCCGGGCTCCACGTCGATTGAGGAAGAGCGCCTCCGAGTCCCCTCGCCTCGACCAGCGGTCGGGCACCATCCGTGGTCGGCCGTCGGCCGAGAGCCAGATCTCGACGGCATCGGCGGCCACCCTGCCGAACGGGACGATCCGCTCCTTCGCGCCCTTTCCGAACAACCGGGTCGTCCTCGACGCCAGATCGATGTCGCCGAGCGACAGTCCGCACACCTCGCTGATCCGGGCCCCGGTGGCATAGAGCAACTCGAGCAGAGCCCGGTCGCGGAGCGCCACCGGCTCGTCGCCGACCACGGCGGCGAGGAGCGCCTCGACCTCGTCCTCACCGAGGGGCTTCGGGATCCCGGCAGGAACCCGAACCCCCTCGAGCTGTGCCGTCGGGTCGTCGGCTCGTTGCCCCTCGTCGGACAGGAACCGGTGCAACATCCGCACCGCGGCCAGTTGCCGGGCGACGCTCGCCGGTGCTCCATGCTGACGGCGTGCCGACACGAATCGGTCGATGTCGCTCCCCTGCACCGACGAGACGCTCAGGCCCGACGACCACAGCCATCGGCTGTAGCCGGCCAGATCTCGACGATAGGCATCGAGGGTGTTGCGCGATCGGCCACGTTCGGTCAGCATCCACGACAGGAACGCTTCGACCTCGATCGGAAGCTCGAATCCGGCAACCGAATCATCGTGCGATTGCTCGGCGACGGCGCTCGGTTGCATCGTCACCGACCGGAGGTCACGCCGCCGCGACGCAACTCGCGGTCGACGAAGAGCAGCCCGATCACGGTCTTCGCATCGACGATCTCGCCCGTGACGACCATCTCGAGCGCGTGGGCGAACGGCAGCTCCACGACTTCCGAGTGATCCTCCTCGGGGCCGTGCGTCTCCCTGCCGACCGGCACGAGGTCGGTGGCGAGGAACAGATGCAGCACGGCGTCGGTCATACCCGGCGACGGATAGAAGTTCGTCAGGTGGCGAAGGCTGCCTGCCCGGAACCCGACCTCCTCGATGAGTTCCCGTTGTGCGGTCTCGACGGTCGGTTCGTCGGCGACGTCGCGCATGCCGGCCGGAATCTCGAGCAGCAGCGAGTCGAATGCCGCCCGATACTGACGCACGAGGACCACCGACGGCTCATCGACCTGATCGAACCGGAGCGGCACCGCAGCAACCGCGCCGGGTGACCGCACGATGTCTCGTCGGAACGTGACCCCGTCCGGCGCCGAGAACTCCGACAGCGCGACGTGCCAGATGTGCCCCTGATACGCCGGGACATCACTGAGGTGCCGAAAGCCGGTCATCCGGCGAGCGACCGCTCCGTCTCGGCAGCCGGAAGTCGATCGTCGGCTGCCGACATGGGCGCCGACTCACCCCTCGCCTCGCGAGTGGCGAGCGCTGCGGCGATCAACTCTCGGAACAGCGGGTGCGGGCGATCCGGCCGACTCTTGAACTCCGGGTGGGCCTGTGTACCGACCCAGAACGGATGGTCGACGGCCTCGATGAACTCGACCAGGCGCTTGTCGGGCGACGTGCCGCTGCAGAGGAAGCCGCTCTGCTCGAAACGGGCCCGGTAGTTGCTGTTGAACTCGAACCGGTGACGGTGCCGCTCGCTGACCACTGGCTCGCCGTATGCCGCGGCGACCTTCGAACCCGGGGAGAGCACGGCGTAGTAGGCGCCCAGCCGCATCGTTCCGCCCTTGTCGCTGATGTCGCGTTGCTGCAGCATCAGGTCGATGACCGGATGCTCACAGGTCGGATCGAACTCGGTCGAGTTGGCGTCGGGCAGTCCGAGCACATGCCGCGCATACTCGATCGTCATCACCTGCATCCCGAGGCACAGACCGAGGCACGGGATCTTCTCCTCTCGCGCGTACTGCGCGGCAGCGATCTTGCCCTCGATCCCACGGGGCCCGAAGCCCCCGGGAATCACCATGCCATCGAGGCCTGCGAGCCGCCCCGCGGCGAGGAGTCCCTCGACCTCCTCGGCCTGGATCCAGTCGATCTCGACCTTGGCGCCGTGATGGATCGCCGCGTGCTTCAGGCTCTCGACCACCGAGAGGTACGCATCCTGGAGCTCGACGTACTTGCCGATCAGTCCGATGCGCACGGGCCGCACCGCTGCCTCCACCTTTGCCACGAGTTGCTCCCACGGCGACAGGTCGACCGGTGCATCGATGCGCAACACCTCGCAGACGACGTCGTCGAGACCTTCGTCGTGCAGGATGAGCGGCAACTCGTAGATGTTGCGGACGTCTGCTGCGTTGATGACGGCCTGCTCGTCGACGTCGCACAGATTCGAGATCTTCCGCTTGAGGTTGTCGCTCAACGGCTCCTCGCTCCGGCAGACGATGACGTCCGGCTGGATGCCACGGCTCCGTAGTTCGGTGACCGAGTGCTGCGTCGGCTTGGTCTTCTGCTCGCCGCTCGGCCCGATGAACGGGACCAGCGTCACGTGGATGTAGCAGACGTTGTCGCGGCCGGCTTCCTTGCGGAACTGACGGATCGCCTCGAGGAACGGAAGGATCTCGATGTCGCCGACCGTGCCACCGACTTCGGTGATGACCACATCGATGTCGTCGGTGGCGAGTCGCTGGATCCGACGCTTGATCTCGTCGGTGATGTGCGGGATGACCTGCACCGTCTTGCCGAGGTAGTCGCCGCGGCGCTCTGCTGCCAGCACCGCCTGGTAGATCGAACCGGTCGTGGCGTTCGAGTTGCGGCTCAGGTTCTCGTCGATGAACCGTTCGTAATGACCGAGGTCGAGGTCCGTCTCGCCGCCGTCGTCGGTCACGAACACCTCACCGTGCTCGAACGGGTTCATGGTCCCCGGATCGACGTTGATGTACGGATCGAGTTTCTGCATCGTCACGCGCAGGCCGCGCAACTTGAGCAGGCGGCCGAGCGACGACCCTGTGAGTCCTTTGCCGAGGGAGCTGGCAACGCCTCCGGTCACGAAAATGTGCTTGGGCATCGTGCTGAACCTCCGTCACAGGCGAACTGACAACGGGAGAGCATCGTATCGCGGCGGGCGACCGACCGGGGTGACCCTTCCGAGTCGTCGGCGGACGGGTCGGTCAGCCCGAGCGCCCGGCAGCGCGGCGCTCGGGCAGCGCACCGACGCGATCGAGCCATCGGAGCACAGCGACTCGGTCGATGATCGCCGAGAAACTCACGTACTCACTGACCAGATTCGCCCCGACGACGACACCGAGCGCCACCCACTCGCCCACACGGTCGAGGGAGACGACAAGTCCGTAACCGACCGCTGCTCCCAGGACGTTCGCACCCGTGTCACCGAGCATGCAGCGCTCGCGGAGGTCCGCGATCGCGAGGCCTGCACCGGCACCGAGCACGAGCAACATGCCGGCCGCATCATCGGCGGTCACGCCGGTCACCACGACGACGGCACCGCCGAGCAGGCTCACCTTGATGACCCGGCCCGGAGCCCGGTCGAACAGGTTGGCGAGATTGGCGGTGGCGGCGATCAGCAAGCCCGCACGAAGCGAACCTCCCAGAGACCCCGGCGCGGCGAGTACGCCGAACAGCACGCCCCACACCAGCTTGACCATTCCCGATGTGATCTGGCCCCGCGCCAGCGCGGCGAGGTGACCGCGGAAGCCCTTGGCGTGCACCGTGCCCACCAGATCGTCGAAGAGACCGATGAAGGCATACCCGACGATTCCACCGCCGAGCAACGACGACGTGCGGATCACCTCGGCAGTGGTGACGCCGCCGGCCCGGGCGGCCAGGGTGGCGATCGAGGCCACCACCACCACCGACAGCACCAGGACGACACCACCGGCGATCGGCAGTTCGTGGCCCCGGTAGTTGCGCCGCTGCAGCACCGATGACGAGCGGAACTCCGGCTCGAACGCTTTCCAGAGCAGTGCACTCGTCAGCACACCGCCGGCGAACAGGAGCGCGGCGATCATCGGCCCTCCCGCCGGGTCACGGGCATCACCGCCGACACCGTCCAGGCTCCCCCGATGACGGCCATGATGGCCACGACGGCGATCCCACTGTCGTTCAGCGCGAACCCGAGCGCTGCCACGCTCGACCAACCCGCCAGGTACGCACGCTCGACCGGACGGGTCGCCAGCATCCCCAGCATGCGTTCACGACGCGCCCAGACCGCCACGGCACATGCGCCGAGTGCCAGCGCGAACAGCACGGACCACACGCTCGCGGTCACCATGTCGAGGTTGCTCGCCAGTTTGCGCCGCACCACCAGCCAGCCGTCGCCATCCACGAGATCACCGAGGAAGCGACCGGCGTGCGTGCGGCGATCCGGCGGTCGCTGCATGTCGATCCACGCTCCGAGCACGACGACCGCAGCTCCCACCCCGACGGCCAGGGCGACCCGTCGCCAGCCCAGCCTGACGCCCGCCAGGGTCGCCACCCCGATCGCGCAACCGGGCACGAATGCGAGCGTCCCACCGACGTCCGAACCGAACGCGGGTGCCGCGACCCCGATCGTCGTCACGGCACCGACCCAGGCTGCCCACCAGACCGCCACCCGCGGTGTTCGGTGGTCGTGTCGCCGCGTGCGCGGCACAGGAGTCTCCGTCCGCTCCACGACGAGTGCGTACCCGACGGCAACCGCCAGGCCCGAGGCCGCCACCAGGCCGAAGGCAAGGTTGCCGAAGCCCTGGAAGCGTCCAGCGATCGTCGGCGTGTAACCGAGAGGCGTGTTGATCTGCAGGCGCGATCCCGACACGACGTCGACCATCACGACCAGCCACAGCACACAGGCGAGCGCTGTGGCGGGTGCCGCCGGACCCAACCGTGACGCCACGCTGACGGCGCACGCTCCCAGCACGACCGAGCCGAACAGCAGCA
>JBDKIV010000130.1:0-23758 GCA_039796935.1 Actinomycetota bacterium
CGGTGGGCATGATCACGAAGAGCGCGCACGAGATCGCCAGCAACGTCGCGAAGCGCTTCATGAACCTGACCCATTGCACCCGGCTCACGGCCCACAGTACGGCGAGCGCGATCACGGGCACGACGAAGTGGGTGTAGTAGATGGCGGACGCAACGTTGTCGTACCACTTCACGTCCTGCGGATCGAAGAAGCGGTCCTGCATCCAGACCGTGGGGTCGGTGCCGAGGAACAGCAATCGGTCGAACGTGCGGACGATGTCGAGTTGATACGGGAACCCGAGCCGGTCGGCTGCCCCACGGGTCATCTCGTAGGTGAACCACATGAGTGCATACAGCGTTGCGTCGATGGCCAACTGTCCCCATCGGCGCCACGGTTTGCCCATGAACGCGCAGACGAGAAAGATCCCGACCGAGATTGCCACCGAGATGCGATCGATGATGATGCCACGCTCGCGGAACCACCACAGGTAGATCACCCCATAGATCGACATCGCCGTGATTCGGGCGGTGAACAACGGGTCGTGGGGCACCAGATCGACGATGCGTGGCGCCGTCTCGAGGGTTCGACCGTGTGACGGCGACGCGTCGTCGGTCTCGAGCAGCATGGCCGGAAGGCTACTCAGCCCTCACCGGATGTTCACGTCGCCGTCATCCGGGCGACGTGTTGGCTCAGGCGGAGGCTTGTTCGAGCGCTCGGCGGACCAGCACCTGGGCGAGGTGCACCCGGTACTCGACCGAGGCATTCAGGTCGCCCTGCGGATCGGCCTCTGCTGCTGCCAGTCGCGAGGCGTCGGCGACCGAGGCTCCCGACGCCAGCGCTGTCGACACGCTCGAGGCGAGGATCGGCGTGGACCCCATGTTGACGAGACCCACCCCACTCTCGCCGTTGCGGCGCCATGCCGCGACACCGACGATCGCCCAGTCCTGCGCGCGACGGTTGAACTTCTGGAAGCTCCATCCGGCGCCGTTCATCTTCGGCACGCGGATCTCGGTGAGCATCTCGTCCTCGGCGAGTGCCGTCTGCAGGAAGCCCTGGAAGAACTCCGTTGCGGGAATCTCTCGCGAGCCGTTCGGTCCCTGGGCGACGTAGGTGGCGCCGAGTGCCAGTGTGGTGGCCGGCAGATCGCTCGCCGAGTCGCTGTGGGCGATCGAACCGCCGATGGTCCCGCGATGGCGCACCTGAGGATCGCCCACGTGGCCGGCCGCGTGGGCGAGCAGCGGTACGTGCTCGGCGAGGATCGAGCTCTTCTCGACGTCCATGTGGCGGGTGAGCGCGCCGATCGCGATGTGGTCGCCTGCGTCGCGGATGTACGACAGATCGCTCAGCCGGCCGATGTCGACGAGCACGCTCGGCTGAGCGAGGCGCAGCTTCATCAACGGCAGGAGGCTGTGGCCACCGGCGATGAATTTGGCCTCGTCGCCGTGCTCGCCGATGAGGCTGATGGCCTCGTCGACAGAACCGGCTCGGACGTAGTCGAAAGCTGCGGGGATCACGCTGTAGCTCCTTGCTTGGTGGCTGCGGCCTGGATCGTATTCCAGACGGTCTGTGGACTGGCGGGCATTGCCATTTCGGTGACACCCAGATCGGCCAACGCATCGACGATGGCATTGATGACGGTGGGCGCTGCACCGATGGTGCCTGCCTCGCCGATGCCCTTCACGCCGAGCGGATTGGTCGGGGATGGGGTGATGGTGTGGCCGAGAGTGATCGGCGGGACGTCGCTCGCCGCCGGTACCAGGTACTCGGCGAGCGTGGTCGTGCGGAGGTTGCCATCGGTGTCGTAGACGGCCTCCTCGAACAGTGCTTGCGCCAAGCCCTGGATGACACCTCCGTGCACCTGGCCCTCGACGATCAGCGGGTTGACCTGGTTCCCGCAGTCGTCGACGGCGACGTACTGCAACACGTCGACCTGTCCCGTCTCTGTGTCGACTTCGACGACACAGATGTGCGTGCCGAACGGCCACGAGAAGTTCGGCGGGTCGTAGGTGACTTGCGCCTCGAGGTTCGGTTCGAGGCCGTCCGGCAGGTTGTGCGCCGTGAACGCCTCGAACGCGATCGCTGCGAGCGGCATCGTCTTGTCGGGGGAGCCCTTCACGGTGAACGCTCCGGCCGTGAAGTCGAGGTCGTCCTCGTTGGCTTCGAGTTGGTGCGCCGCGATCTTGCGTGCTTTGTCGATCACCTTGTCGCACGCGAGTGCGATGGCGACGCCCCCGACCGGCAACGAGCGAGACCCGTAGGTGTCGAGGCCGAGCGGGGCGATGGCCGTGTCGCTGTGCAGGACGTCGACGTCGTCGGGGCTGATGCCCAGACGGTCGGCGACGATCATGCTCCACGACGTCTCGTGGCCCTGCCCGTGGGGTGCGGTGCCGGTGACGACTTGCACCTTGTTCGTCGGAAGCACGCGGACCGTTGCCGCCTCCCACCCACCTGCGCCGTAGTTGAGTGAGGCGAGCACCCGTGACGGGGCGAGACCGCACATCTCGAAGTAGCTGCTCACGCCGATGCCGAGCCGCTTGGTGGCGCCCGGGACGTTCTGCTCGCGCTGGCGAGCACGAACGCCGTCGTAATCGGCGAGCTCGGCGGCCATGGTGGCCGCGGCGTCGTGGTCGCCGCTGTCGTAGACGAGGCCGGTGAACGCGGTGTAGGGGAACTGGTCCTTGCGGATGTAGTTGCGGCGACGCAACTCCATCGGGTCGACACCCATCGTGCGTGCCAGGGCATCCATGGCACGTTCGATGGCGTAGGTCGCCTCGGGCCGACCTGCCCCGCGATACGCGTCGGTCGGGGTCATGGTGGTGAACACGCCCGTGCAGCTGAAATCGTACGCTGCCGGCAGGTCGTAGACGCCGGCGTACAGGAATGCCCCGAGCAACGGAATGCCGGGCGTGATCAGCTGCAGATATCCACCCATGTCGGCGAGCAGCCGCACCCGGACTGCGGTGAGACGGCCATCGGCATCGGCCGCCAGTTCGATGTACTGGTGTTGTGCTCGGCCGTGGATCGTGGCCTGGGCGTTCTCGCTGCGTTCCTCGTTCCATCGAACGGGCAGCTTGTGCTGACGGCTGAGCGCCACACAGAGCAACTCCTCGGCATAGACGTCGAGCTTCGAGCCGAATCCTCCGCCGACAGCCGGAGCGACCACGCGAACCTGATGTTCGGGGATGCCGAGCGTGAGTGCCACCATCACCTTGAGGATGTGTGGGATCTGGGTCGCGCTGTACAGCGTGACATCACCCCCGAACGGCTGCGGCACTGCTGCCACGGCGCGAGGCTCCATCGCCATCGGGATGAGTCGCTGCTGGACGTATCGCTCGCTGACGGTGTAGGCCGCGTTCGCGAATGCCTCGTCGACTTGGCCCTCGTGCCCTTCGATCTTCAGGTCCCAGGTGAAGGTCCGGTTGGTTCCCTCGCGTTCATGGATGACCACTCGGTCGCTCAGCGCGTCGTCGAGGTCGACGACTGCAGGGAGTGGTTCGTAGTCGACCTGCACCGTCTCGACGGCGTCACGGGCTGCCGCCTCGCTGGTGGCGAGAACGCACGCGACGGCGTCACCCGCGTACGTGACCTTCTCGATCGCGACGGGGTAGTGGGCCGGGTTCTTCATGTCCGGGGTGACCGGCCAGGCGCTCGGCATGGGCGATGCCCAGAGTTCTGACAGTTCGGCGCCGCTGTACGCGGCCACGACCCCTGGCATCGATCGCGCCGCGCTCAGGTCGACGCCGGTGATCCGGGCATGCGCGTACGGGCTGCGGACCAGTGCGAGGTGCAGTGCTCCGGGAATGTTCAAGTCGTTGGTGTACTTCGACTCACCGGTCAGTAGCGCAGGGTCTTCCTTGCGCAGGAGCCGTGTCCCCAGCACGGCCCCGGGTCGGTCGTCGGTCATCGTCATGTCGGGCCCCCTCCCGCTCGTGTTACTTGCTCGCTGCTGCGAGCACTGCTTGGACGATGTTGTGATACCCGGTGCAGCGGCACAGGTTGCCCTCGAGGCCGATGCGCACGTCCTCTTCGGACGGGTTCGGGTTCTCCTTGAGCAGACTCGTGGCGGCCATCACCATGCCGGGCGTGCAATACCCGCACTGGAGCGCATGGTTCTCCATGAACGCCTGCTGCATCGGGTGCAGCTGTCCGTCCGTGGCCATGCCCTCGATGGTGGTGACCTCGCATCCGTCGGCCTGGACTGCGAGCACGGTGCAGCTCTTGACGGCTTCGCCGTCGAGATGGATGCTGCAGGCGCCACACGACGACGTGTCGCACCCGATGTTGGTCCCGGTGAGGCCGAGTGCCTCACGCACGTAGTGGACGAGCAACGTGCGCGGCTCGACGTCGCTGTCGTGAACCGTGCCGTTGACGGTGACGCGGATCTGCATGGTTCGAGTGCCCCCTATGTTGTCGACTGCCCTCTCGTGGCAGCACCACCGCTCACCTTAGACGGGTCCGTTGCCGTCGCTGGACACGAGCGTCTCGGCAGTGTTGCGTCGTTGCACGGTCGGAGCAGGTTGTGTCACTCACGATGTCCATGTGGTCCGATGCATGATGTATACACTGTGTTCGTGGTCACTGACATCGATGACATTGCGCTCCACCGTCTTCGCAAGGACGGTCAGCGACTCACCACGGGTCGGCAGCTCATCCTCCGGACGCTCGAGCAGGCGGGCGGGCCGGTCACCATCCCGATGATCCTGCGTCGTCAACCGACTCTTGCGCAGAGTTCGGTGTACCGGAATCTCGCCGTGCTCGAGCACGCAGGGCTCGTCAGCAAGATCGCCATGGGCGACGAGCACGCTCACTACGAACTGGGCGAAGAGATCACCAACAACCATCACCATCACTTCATCTGCACGTCGTGTGGGAGCGTGACCGATGTGGTGCTGCCCGCTTCGGCGGAGCGCTCGCTCGACAAAGCGCTGCGCGAGGCGGCCGAGGGAGTGATGTTCGAGTTGCAGCACCATCGCCTCGACCTGCTCGGCCGGTGCGCCGAGTGCGAGTCACAGCGCCGCTGACGAGCGCCTGCCAGCTCACGGCGGCCCCATGGCCGCCCCATGGCCGATGTGGTTCAGACGCCGATCGCGGGTCGGATCAGTCCGACTGCGGCTCCGAACAGGACCAGCCACGCAGTGTTCGGCGTCCAGACGACGAGCACGATCAGCGCGCCGCCGGCGAGCGACCATGTCGGCAGATCGACCAGTGCGCCGTCGGCGAGCCGCACGCCCACGGCTGCCATCAGTCCGAGTGACGAGGCCGTCACGCCGTCGAGTGCGCTGGCCGCCCAGGGTGTGTTCCTGATCCGATGGGTGATCCGGCCCAAGAACGCGACGAACACGAACGCGGGGGCGAAGATCGCCACGGTGGCGATGACCGCTCCGGCGGCTCCTGCGATCTGGTAGCCGACGAAGGTCGCCGTCGTGAAGACCGGCCCTGGTGTGAACTGGCCGACGGCGACGGCATCGAGCAGTTGGCGTTCGGTGAGCCAGCCGAGGCGCTCGACGAGGTCGTGCTCGAGGAACGTGATCAGCACGTACCCGCTTCCGTAGAGCACGGCGCCGACCTTGAGGAAGACCCATCCGAGGCGAAGCAGGTCGACGGAGCGCTGGTGGTCGAGTTCGGCCGCTGTTGCCGCGAGCAGCGGAAGCATGATCGCGTTCGTCCTGTCGAGGCGTCGCGGTCGGTGGCGTGCGGCGACGACGACGACGGCGCTCGCGGCCAGCAGCAGGAGTTCGTTCGCTCCGACGAGCCACAGCAGTGCCGATCCGAGTGCCGCGGCGCCGGTCGTGACGCCGTTCACCGCGGTGCGGGCCAGACCGACGACGGCGTGTGCCACGATCGCCACGATCACCGGGATGATGCCGGCGCTCAGGTCGAGCCCGGTGGGCGTCTGTCCGTATCGGTCGTAGAGCACGGCGATCGCGGTCACGATGACCACGGCCGGGAGGATGAAGCAGACCGCCGCGGCCGTCATGCCGCGCCAGCCGGCGCGCCGCAGACCGAGGTGAAGGGCGAGTTCGGTCGAGTTGGGTCCCGGTACGAGCGCGCAGGCGCCGACGAGATCGAGGAAGGTCCGGTCGTCGACCCACCCCCGTCGCCGGACGACGGCATCGCGCATGAGCGCGATGTGGGCAGCCGGGCCACCGAAGCCGAACACGCCGATCGGGATGAACACCCGGGCCACTTCGCGCCATGACCGTTCGTGCTCCGGTGTCGTGTCCTGGGCACCGTTCACGCCAGCGATCGTAGGCACAGCTCCGCTCCGACCGGTACGTGCCTGCGCTCGTTTCTCGATCCATCCGGCTATATCCGGCTATTTGATGAAACCGAGTGGTTATGACGGGTCAGCATTTCGTCAATGACCATTCGGACTCCGGTGGTCTGAGAACGGCATCGGTAGGTTCGCCCCGTGAGCGGGCCGGGGGACGCCGAGCCGACACCGTCGGCGGACCGGTGGCAGCTGCTCAGTGCCCTCGGGGTGATCGCCGATGGGTTGACGGCCAACGGAGTCGCCAGACTCGCAGCGCATCTCGGGGTCCGCCACGTCACTGCTGCTGACGTCACGGCTGCTCTCGAGCGGGCGCGAAGTGACGGGTGGTTCGACCCGTCCGGCGTGCCGACTGCGCAGGCCCGTACGGTGATCCGCCGGATCCTGACCGACGAGCAACGCCTGACCATCGAGGCAGAGGTCGCACGGGCGCTGCTGGCCCTCGGTCTGGAGCGTGTCCCCGAGGCGCTCGTGCATGCACGAGCAGCGGCTGGCGGTCCAGATGGCGGTGACCTCGTACCAGCCCTCGACCGGGTGGGTCGGATGGCGCTCGAGTTGGCCGACTACCGAACTGCGGACGAACTCTTCGTCCTCGCCGCCGAGATCGACGAGGCCCCACGCAGCGCTCGGGCGGCGGCGAGGTCGTGCGACGGTGCCGAGGCAGCTGAGGGACTCGGCGACGCCGCTCGGGCCCGCCGCCTCCTCGTCCAGGCGTTTGCAGTGGCCGCGGCTTCGGCAGCCCCCGACGTCATGGCCAGAGCGTCCGTCGCGCTGGCGCTGCTCGACGACGGGGTCGTGGCCGACGGACGCGGGCCGGCCCTGCTCCGGCAGGTGGTCTCACTCGATCTCGGCGCCGACGATCGGATCGCGGTCGAGGCGACCCAGGCATTCGTCGAGCGCCGGCTGCCGAGCGTCGTGGTCGACGGTCGTCCCGTCGCATGGGTGGAGCGGCCGAGCGTGGGTCGCGCGCTCGCCGACGCCGCCCTGGCGCGATCGGCGACGGTCGGCATCGAGAGTCGTGCCCTGGCGCTTCGCGCATGGCGAGCAACCCACACGGCACCGGCCTATCTGCACCGCAGACGGGAGGTCTCGTCCGAGCTGCTCGACCTGACGCAGCAGTGTCACAAACCGGGGCAACACTACGACGCCGCCGAATGGGTTGCTGTCGACGCCCTCGAAGCGGGTGATCGTGCAGCGTACGACCGGGCGATCGACCTGGCGAGATGGGTCGCCCTGCACGACGGGAATCCTCGACTGGTGCGCCGCAGCCTGTTGCTGTCGGGTGGAGCGGCGCTCCTCGACGGCGACGACGAACGTGCTGCGCATCTGGTCGAGCGTGCCCGTGAACTCGACGACGGGGTCGACCCCGTCGCAGATCTGGCCTTCGCTGCGCAGCGCTGGCTCGCCGGCCTCGACACGGCGCAACGGTGCGAACGGCTCGTCACGGACGACCGGTGCGAGATCACGTCCGAGCCGCTCCATCGCGTGGTGCTGGCGTCCCTGCGTGCTGCGAGTGGTGATCACCTCGAGGCCGAGCAGCAACTCCGCCGGACCGTGCGCCAACTCGAGCCCGAGCACGACCTGTTGCTCATCGGTGGGTTGGCCGCCGGCGTCGCAGCATCCATCGGTGCCGTCGACCTGTCGCGCGACCTCGTCGGCGTCCTTGCCCCGTGGTCTGGTCTCGTGGCGGTCGACGGTCGAGGATGGTGGTGCGATGGGCCGGTCGCGCTTCGCCTCGGCCGACTGCACCATCTGCTCGGCGATCTCGATGCGGCATGGCGCTGCCTCGAGCAGGGTGAAGCACTGGCTCGTTCCGTCAACGACGTGCTCGCCGTTCAGCGAGCTGGCGACCTGCGCGCCGTGCTGCAGCGTCACGGCCCGGCACCCGAACCGGTCCGGCTGACCGCTCGCGAGCTCCAGGTCCTCACGCTGCTGGCGGCAGGTTCGACGAACCCACAGATCGCCGTCCAGCTGGCCCACAGCGTGGCAACGGTTCGGGCCGACACCATCTCGATCTATCGCAAACTCGGGGCCAAGGGACGAGCCGAGGCGAGTGCCCGCGCTCAGGCCCTCGGGCTGATCGGCATCAGCGCGCCAAGCGGTCGAGACCTCGCCGGGCGAACGCCACGCTGAGCGCACCGAGCACCGCAATGGTCAGCAGGCCGCCCCATGAGTCGGCCCACGAGACGTCGCCGATGAACCCCTGGCGAATCAGGCGAAGGACGTAGGTGAAGGGGTTGACGGTCGCCACCACGTGGAGCCAGCCCGACATGATGTCGATCGGCATCTGGGCATCGGTGAGGAACAACGCGATGAACAAGGTCAGCTGCATGAGCGCAGCGGCACGCATGTCGCCGAAGTGGAATGCCAACCCGAGACCCCATCCGGCGGCGATCGAGGCAACCCCCACGCATCCGACGTACAGGGTGACGAGACCGAGCACGCCGTCCGTCGGGCGGGCACCGGCGACGACACCGACGACGAGCACGATCGAGACGGTGATGAGCACTCGTATCCAGCAGGTGATGAGCGGCCCGAGTATGAGGGTCCCCGGCGGTGCCGGTGCCATCCGGAGTCGGTCGTAGAACCCGCTCTCGAGATCGCGGACTGCGGTGAACCCCAACCCGAGGCCACTGAACCCGGACCCCATGGCGCATGCGAGCGGCAGGAACCAGTTGATCGAACGATCCGTCGGGAAGCCGGGGATCTGGGTGATCGCGTAGTAGGTGCCGCTGAACGCGATGGCCTGGAAGATGGGCATGATGAGTGCCGGGAGGAACGTCGCCGGCACCCGGACCATCGACACGATGCCGCGGCGGGCGAGTTGCATCGACGACCGGATCAGCGTGCCGCCTCCCGCAGATCGGTGGTCGAACGACAGGGCGGTCATCTCGACCTCAGGCGACGGTCGAGCATCCGCAGCGCCAGTCCGATCGAGACCACACCGATCGCCACCGGGATCAGCAGCGCCTCGGCGAGGTATGTCGCCGACAGGTCGTCGATGATGAGGCCGCGCATTCCCTCGACGAGGTAGCTGAGCGGGTTGAGATCGGCGATCGCCCCGTAGATGCCGCTCATCGTCTCTCGTGGGAAGAACGTGCTCGACAGGAACAGCGCGATGAACAGCAGAGGGAACGAACCCTGGACTGCTTCGGCCGACCCGGTGCGGAGCGCCATGGCGGCGGTGAAGCCGCCGATGGCCATGCCGATGAGCCCGCCCGAGAGGACGATGGCGCACATCCCGACGGCCCCGGCCCGGACGGTGACGCCGAACGGCATCAGCACGAGGGTGAAGAACAGTGCCTGCACGGCACCGAAGACCGCTGCGCCGGCGAGACGCCCGACGAGGATGCTGACTCGTGATGTCGGTGAGGCGAGCAGGCGATCGAAGAAACCGTTCTCGATGTCTGTCGCGAGGGCAGCGCCGCCGGTGACGCTGCCGAAGAGCACCCCCTGGACGATGCTGCCTGCGAGCGCGAAGTCGAGGAACGAGTCGACCTCGGGGAATCCGGGGAGAGCGGTGGCGCGGTTGAACGATGACGAACCCAGCGCAGCGAAGAACAAGGGGAAGATGAGCGAGGGGATCACCAGTGCTGGCTGCCGGGCGATCGCAAGCACGGAACGTCGCGACATCGCCCGGTACTGGGCCGTCGTGCGTGACCAACCTGCGCGGTGGCCGTGCTGCTCGCCGGGGTGAGCCGCCGCCAGGCTCACTGGGTGCCTTCGAGGCGGTGGCCGGTCGCCTCCGCGAAGACATCGTCGAGGCTGGGCTCGTTGAGTTCGAGGTGTTGGATGTGCATGCCGGCCTCGTCGAAGGCCCGCACGACCTCGGTCACCTGCGCGGCCCCGCCGGCCAGGCCGACCCCGAGCGTGCCTTCCGGCGTCGGACGGAGTTCGCCGAAGCTCGACAACAGTGAGGCGGCGACGTCGCCCTGGTGCTGCGGCACCGAGACCAAGAGCGTGGGCGCTCCGACCTCGGCCTTCAACGCCGATGGCGTCCCTTCCCGAACGATCCGACCGTGGTCGATGATCGCCACGCGGTCCGCCAGTTGGTCGGCTTCTTCGAGGTACTGGGTGGTCAGCAGTACCGTCGTGCCCTCGCTGTTGAGCCGGCGGACCTCCTCCCACAGCGTGATCCGGCTCATCGGGTCGAGGCCTGTGGTGGGCTCGTCGAGGAACAGCACGCTCGGCTGGTGGATGAGCGACAACGCCAGGTCGAGGCGTCGGCGCATACCCCCCGAGTAGGTGCCGACACGGCGGTCGGCCGCGGCGGTCAGACCGACGCGCTCGAGCAGTTCGGCGGCGCGGCTGCGCACGGCTGACGACGGGATCCCGTAGAGGACGGCCTGCAGTTCGAGGAGTTCGTTGCCGGTCATCAGCGGGTCGATCGCCGCGTCCTGGAGGGCCACGCCGATGCTCCGACGCACGGCATCGGCCTCTCGGACGATGTCGTGTCCGGCAACCCTCGCCGTACCCGAGGTGGGTCGCAGGAGTGTCGTGAGCATGCGCACGGTGGTGCTCTTGCCGGCCCCGTTCGGACCGAGGAAACCGAAGATCTCGCCGGCCCGGACTTCGAGGTCGACACCGGCAACCGCGGTCACCAGTTGCTGGTCACTCCCGAACGTCCGCACCAACCCGCGCGCGACGATGGGGGAGTCGTGGTGCTCAGACAGCTGCGATCGCCTTCCAGACACGCTCGGCTGTTGCAGGCATGTCGATGTGGCGCACACCGAGGTGGCTGAGCGCATCGACCACCGCCGACTGGACGGCCGGCGTTGCGCCGATCGTGCCGCTCTCGCCGATGCCCTTGGCGCCGAGCGCATTGACGAATGTCGGCGTCTCCATGTGCACGACCTCGATGCTCGGCAGTTCGGCCGCCGAGATGAAGGCGTAGTCGGCGAGGTTGGAGGTGACCGGGTTGCCGTCCTCGTCGTAGCGGACCTCCTCGAGGAGCGCCTGCGCGGCACCCTGGGCCACACCGCCGTGGATCTGACCCTCGAGCAGGAGCGGGTTGAGGACTCGGCCGGCGTCGTCGCAGGCGACATGGCGCACGAGGCGGACCTGGCCGGTCTCGGTGTCGACGTCGACGACTGCGACGTGGGCGCCGAACGGGAACGTCGCTCCGCTCACTCCGTAGTACGCGGCATGAGCGAGGCCCTCGGGGAGTTCCGGGTCGGCCTTCGCAGCGAGTGCGAGGTCGGCCCAGGACTTCGCGATGGCCGGGGCGCCCGACACGTGGAAGCTCCCGCTGTCTTTGTCGAGGACCACGTCGGCCTCGTCGGCCTCGAGGAGGCGAGCCGCCACCTTCTTCGCCGTCGACACCAGGTCGCCGGCAGCGAGATACACGGCGTTACCGCCCTGCTGGAGCGAACGAGACCCCATCGTTCCCGAACCCTCCGGCACGAGGTCGGTGTTGCCCCAGACCACGTCGATCTGGTCCATCGGGATGCCGGTCTGCTCGTGGGCGAGCATGCTCCACGAGGTGACATGGCCCTGCCCGTGGGGTGAGGTACCCGTGTAGACGATCGCGCGCCCGTCGTCGAGCACCTCGATCCGTGCGTGCTCGCCCTGGCCCACGCCGCCGGTGATCTCGACGTAGACGCTCACACCGATACCGAGTTGCACCACGTCGCCGCGCTCGCGGCGACGTGCCTGCTCGGCGCGGAGATCCGCGTAGCCGGCGACTTCGAGCACCTTGTCGAGCGACTGTTCGTAGTCGCCCACGTCGTAGGACTGGCCCACGGCCGTCGTGTGGGGTTCCATGAACTTCGGGATCAGGTTCTTGCGGCGGACCTCGGCCGGGTCCATGCCGATCTCGGCAGCGAACATGTCCATGGCCCGCTCGGCCGCGGCGGTCGCCTCGGGGCGGCCAGCACCACGGTACGCCGTGGTGACCGCGGTGTTGGTGACCACGCTCGTGGCCCTGCACTCGATGTTCGGGAACGCGTAGACGGCGCTGGCCATCGGGCGAGTGAAGAACGGCGCGAGGATGGTGCCCATCTCGGCGAAGTAGCCGGCATCTTGGATGACGTGCATCTGGTAGTGGGTGACCAGACCGTCGCGAGAACCGCCGATCGTGACGTACTGCACCTGGGCGCGTCCGTGGCCCATCACCATCATCGACTCGCTCCGGGTCTCGCGCCAGCGCAGCGGCCGACCGACCCGCTTGGCGAGAACGCCCAGTACCGCTTCTTCGGGATCGCACGAGATCTTGGCGCCGAAGCCTCCCCCCACGTCGGGGGTGATGACCAGCACGCTGTCGGCATCGACACCGTTGGCGGCGACGATGGTCTGCTTGGCGCCCTGTGCGCCCTGCGTGCTCAGCCACTGGTGCAGCCGGCCGTCGACCCAGGCGACCGCCGACCCGCGCACCTCGAGCGGACACGGAGCGACTCGCTGGTTGACGAAGCGGCCCTTCACGACGACCTCGCAACCGTCGAAGAACGAGTCACCACTGTTCTCGGGCATGCCGAGCACCGTGGTGTCGAACACCACGTTGCTGCCGGCCGACTCGTGGATCAACGTCGTGCTGGCCATGGCCTGCTCGACGTCGACGAGTGCCGGCAGGACGTCGATGTCGACGATCACCTGCTCGGCGGCGTCCTCGCCTTGCGTGGGCAGTTCGGTGATGACCGCCGCCACCGGCTCGCCGACGAAACGAACCTTGTCGATGGCGAGCAATCCACGGCTGACCATCGGGTTGAACTGCGACGGCACGGGTTCGAGGCCGAGGTCGGCGGCCGTGAGCACGGCGATGACGCCGGGCATCTCGAGTGCGGCCGAGGTGTCGATCCCGAGGATCCGTCCGTGGGCCACCGCCGAGCGCACGTACGTGACGTAGGCGGCCCCGGTCAACAGCGGTTCGTCGTTCAGATCCTCGACGTAGGTACCACCCGTGGTGAGGAACTTCGGGTCTTCCTTGCGAAGGACCCTGTTACCCAGAATGCTGCCAGCCACGTGACTACCCCCAGAACGTCGGACGAACGAATGACCCGACAGTAGTACTCATGGCACCCTGTCGGCGTGACGAGCGCCATGGCGGACCGGATCGGGTCGCGATCAGGTCGGTGGGAGGTCGGATGATCAGGGCTGACCGGTGACCGAGCGGGTGGCGATCGCCTGTGAGATCGCGTCGTACGGAAAGCCCGACGGGAGCGCGAGTGATGCGAGATCGTTCGACACGATCGTGCGCCGCTGCTCGCCCGGGCCGATCAGACCCATCTCGTCGCGGGCAGCCTGACGGGCGCCGTCGACGGTCTGCAGATGGCCCACCTCGGCAGCCATCTTGGCGTTGACCTGACCGAGGACCTCGAGTTGGCCCTGCTTGGCGGCGATGGCGGCGTCCTGTTGGCGCCAGGTCTCGACCGGCAGGACGAACATCGCGGCGAGCAGGCCGACGACCACGGCGAGCGCCGCAGCGCCGACCACCCAACGAACCGCAGGGTGCTGCACCAGTCGGCGCTCGGTCGGGATCGGTCGGGTCAGGTCGCCGAGCAACGTCTGGTCCCGGTTGGCAGCCTTGGCAGCATGGCTCGAGCGAGCGTCGGCGCGAGAGCGCGACGGACGACTGGTGCTTCGCTCGCTGCTCACGTCGGTCAGTCTCGCAGGTCGCAGACGCTCGCGGGCGGCATCTCGGCGATCACCGAACGCTCAGCGCGGAGCGAGCGCACGCCGACCCCGGAATGCAGCGGTCTCCCCGAGTTGCTCCTCGATCCGCAACAACTGGTTGTACTTGGCGACACGGTCGCTGCGCGCCGGGGCTCCGGTCTTGATCTGCCCGCAGTTCGTCGCAACAGCCAGGTCGGCGATGGTGGCATCTTCGGTCTCGCCGCTGCGGTGACTCATGACGCTCGTGTATGCGTTCGCCGTCGCCAGCTCGACCGTCTCGAGCGTCTCGGTGAGGCTCCCGATCTGGTTGACCTTGACGAGCACCGAGTTGGCCACCCGTCGCTCGATCCCCATCTGGAGTCGTTCGACGTTGGTCACGAACAGGTCGTCGCCGACCAGCTGCACCCTGGACCGAACGGCACCCGACAGCGCAGCCCACCCGTCCCAGTCGTCCTCGGCCATGCCGTCTTCGATGCTGACGATCGGGTAGGCGTCGATCAGCCGGACCCAGTACTCGACCAGCTCATCGGGTCCGAGCACCTTGCCCTCACCGGACAGGTGGTAGCGGCCGTCCCGGTACAGCTCGCTCATCGCAGGGTCCATGGCGATCGCGATGTCGGTGCCGGGCGTGTAGCCGGCGCGTTCGATGGCCTCGATGAGGATGCGGATGGCGTCCTCGTTGCTCGCGAGATCAGGGGCGAACCCGCCCTCGTCTCCTACAGCGGTGGACAGTCCGCGGTCGTGGAGCACCTTCTTGAGGGTGTGGTAGGTCTCGGTGCCCCAGCGCAACGCTTCGCGAAAGCTCGGCGCCCCGATCGGCATGATCATGAACTCCTGCATGTCGATCGAGTTGTCGGCGTGAGCGCCGCCATTGACCACGTTCATCATCGGTACCGGCAGAACGTGAGCGTTGGCGCCACCGACATACCGATACAGAGGCACCTCGAGTTCGGCTGCCGCAGCCTTCGCGACCGCGAGGCTGGTCCCGAGGATGGCGTTGGCCCCGAGCCGGGCCTTGTTCGGCGTCCCGTCGAGCGAGATCAGCGCCGTGTCGACGAGTCGCTGCTCGATCGCGTCGAGTCCCTCGAGCGTCGAGGCGATCTCGCCGTTCACGAAGCCGACGGCTGTCTGGACACCCTTGCCGAGGAATCGGTCTCCGCCATCGCGCAACTCGACCGCCTCGTGCTCTCCCGTCGAGGCGCCCGACGGAACCGCAGCACGGCCCGTCGCCCCGGTGTCGAGCACGACTTCGACCTCGACCGTGGGGTTGCCGCGGGAGTCGATGATCTCGCGGCCGACGATGCTGACGATCTCGCTCATGACGCCACGTTAGTGGTGTGCCTTGACCTCGTCCCAGAGCGCATCGAGTTGAGCGAGATCGGCAGCGACGAGGTCGATCCCGCGTGCTCGAGCGAGCTGCTCGACGCCTTCGAACCGGGTCCGGAACTTCTGCGTCGCGACGCGAAGGGCGCTCTCGGGTTCGACACCCAGGTGGCGCGCCACGTTGACAACTGCGAACAGCAGGTCGCCGAGTTCCCCGATGACGGCCGACCGGTCGCCGGTGACGTCTGCAGCGGCAGCAGCTTCGAGCACCTCGGCGGTTTCTTCGGCGATCTTCGGCACCGCCCCGTGAACGTCGGGCCAGTCGAAGCCGAGTTTGGCGGCCTTGCGCTGCACGGCATGTGCATACGACAGCGACGGCTGCGATCTGGGAACGCCCTCGAAGACGCTCGAGCGACGCTTCTCGGTCTGTTTGATGGCGTCCCAGTTGGCGACGACCTCGTCGGCCCCGGCCACCTCGACGAGGGCCGACCCGTCGACCGCGAAGACATGTGGGTGCCGCCGTACGAGCTTGTCGTGGACGTACTGGGCGACGTCGGCGATCGTGAAGCGTCCCTCCTCCTCGGCGATCGTCGCGTGGAACTCGATCTGATAGAGGAGGTCACCGAGCTCCTCGACGAGATGTTCGTCGGTCGCCGGATCGTCGGGGTCGAGTTCGGCGATGGCGTCCACCACCTCGTAGGTCTCCTCGAGGAGATACTGCACCAGCGACTGGTGGGTCTGCTCGCGGTCCCACGGGCACTGTGCCCGCAGGACGCGGGCGAGCTCGTGGAAACGCACGAGTTCGGCGGCGACGGGCGAGCCGAGGCCGGGGATGTACACACAGGTGAGGTGGTCGGCCTCGACGGTGCGGTCGAGCTCGGCCCACGTCGTGTGCACCACCAGTTCGTCGTCGGTGCCGAGTCGCTGCAGGATCGTCACGGGCTCGTCCCCGGTGGCGCTCTCGGCGGCCAGCTTGATGTCGCTGAGGACCCAGTTGGCATGCGTGTGCGCCACCAGCATCGGTCCGGTGTGGCCGGCAGCGGCACGTGCGAAGTCGTGGCCGTCGATCAATCGCAGCCCGACGTCGACCGGGTCGATGTCGAGCCGTTCGTACGCGACATCGAGGAACGAGATCGCCGGAAGCACCCGGGTCTCGACGCGAGGGTCCGATCGCAGGAGCCGGACGGTTCGTTCGAGCACCAGCGGTGAACCCGGTACTGCGTACACGATCTCGTGGTGTGACGTCGCCGCGTCGACCAATCGTTCGAGGATGGAGCGATACACGTCGTCGAAGGAGTCGGCGTCGTCGTAGATGTCATCGCAGCTGATCGCATCGGCGCCGACGAGGTGCGCGCTCGGATGGCGCCGGGTGCGGACGAACCGGATCGGAACGCTCTCGATCGCGGCTCGGGTGTGGGCGGTGACCCAGCGGTCGTCACCGGGTCCGAGCCCGACCACCGTCACCACGGGCAGACGGGTCGTCATGGTGTACGGCCCGTCAGCCGAAGGGCAGGACGGAGAACTGTTCGCCGCTCCACCAGCCATAGCGCGAGTCGACGGTGACGTCGGCGGCGCTGACGATCGCCTGGAGTTCCTCCGTGGTGACGGCACCGGTCTGGACCGCCTCTCCGACCACCACGTTGGCGATGGCGAGGACGCGCATCGGTGCCGGAGCGCTGTCCCAGACCTCGGCGAACTGCTGTGCGAGTGACGACTCGATCTCTGCCCGGTCGAGGTCGGCCCCGACCCCGGCGGCGATCATCGAGTTGATGCCGACCCATGCGCTGATGAGTCCGCGGGCGCTGGTGGCGTCGATGAATCCGTCGATGGGACTGGCCTGGAGCAGCTCTGTGCCGAGGTCGCTCGAGAGGATCGCAGCGAGGTCGTCCTGGGAGAGTTCGACCCCCTCCACGCTCGCCGCGATCTTGTTGCTGGTGAGTTCGTTGCTCGACCCGTCTGCGCACGAGGCGAGACCGAGTGCTGCAACCAACGCTGCGGCGGCGAGGACGATTCGGCGGTTCACGCCGACCGACGTTAGCGGCATCGATGCAGCTTCGTCAGATGTGCCCTCCGTGCCTTCGCGTTCGTCTCGGTCGATGCCCGGCTCGCTCAGCGCTCGTCGGGAACGACCAACTCACGGAGGAACCCGACGAGGAACGATGCCGGCTCGCTGCCCCTCGGGATGGGCACGACGAGCTGACCGAGGTCCTCCTTGTACAGGGCGGTGCGGCTGAGGCGCTTGAGACGAACGGTCTCGCTGACCTTGAGGTGCAGGGGTGCCAGCCGCGCCGCGTTCGACTGGATCGACACGTCGCGTAGGTGGAGGCGGTGGCACTCGGCGCGTAGTCGGGCCACATCGAGCAGAGCCGACGCCTCGGCCGGGACCGGGCCGTAGCGGTCCTCCCACTCGGCGCGGATGTCGTCGACCTCTGTCGGCAGGGTGACCCCGGCGAGGCGGCGGTATGCCTCGAGGCGGAGTTCTTCCTTGGCCACGTACCCGCTCGGGAGGAAGGCGTTCGTCGGGACGTCGAGCTTCACGTCGCTCGGCTCCTTCGCCGGCTCGCCCTTCATCTCGCCGACCGCCTCGGTCACCATCTGGCAGTACAGGTCGTATCCGACGGCTGCGATGTGCCCGCTCTGTGATTCGCCCAGCAGGTTGCCGGCGCCGCGGATCTCGAGGTCGCGCATGGCGATCTTGAAGCCGCTCCCGAGATCGGTCGCCTCGCCGATCGTGCGCAGGCGCTCGTAGGCCTCCTCGGTGAGTCGGGCGTCTCGAGGGTGGAACAGATAGGCGTAGGCGCGCGACCCACTCCGACCGACCCGGCCGCGCAACTGGTGCATCTGCCCCAGACCGAGGAGGTCGGCTCGCTCGACGACGAGGGTGTTGACCGTCGGCATGTCGATGCCGCTCTCGATGATGGTGGTGCAGACGAGGACGTCGAACCGGCCTTCCCAGAAGTCGAGCACGATCTGCTCGAGCGAGCCCTCGTCCATCTGTCCGTGGGCGATGGCGATCCTCGCCTCGGGAACCAGTTCGCGTAGTCGGGCGGCGGCCTCACCGATCGTGGCGACCCGATTGTGCACCCAGAAGACTTGGCCTTCGCGCAGCAGCTCGCGTCGGATCGCCTCGACGGCGACCCGCTCGTCGTACTCGCCCACGTAGGTGAGGATCGGTTGACGGTCCGCGGGTGGCGTCTGGAGGAGCGACAGGTCGCGGATACCCACCAGGCTCATCTCGAGCGTTCGGGGGATCGGTGTGGCGCTGAGGGTGAGCACGTCGACGTTGTGCTTGAGCTTCTTCATCGCCTCTTTGGCCTGAACGCCGAAACGCTGCTCTTCGTCGACGACCAGGAGACCGAGGTCTTTGAACCTGACGCTGTCCTGGAGCAACCGGTGCGTGCCGATGACGCAGTCGATCTCGCCCGTCGCGAGTCCGTCGATGACCTGTTTGGCCTCTTTGGCGGTGAGAAAGCGGCTCAGCACCTCCACCCGGATCGGGAATCCCGAGAAACGGTCGGCGAAGGTGTTCCCGTGCTGGGTCGCCAGCAACGTGGTCGGGGCGAGCACGGCGACCTGCTTGCCGTCCTGGATCGCCTTGAACGCGGCACGTACCGCCACCTCGGTCTTGCCGAATCCGACGTCGCCGCACAGGAGTCGGTCCATCGGGAACGCCCGCTCCATGTCGGACTTGATGTCGTCGATCGCTTTGCGCTGGTCGGGTGTCTCGGCAAACGGGAACGCATCCTCCATCTCGTGTTGCCACGGTGTGTCGTGACCGAAGGCGTGACCCGTTGCGTTGACCCGCTTCTGGTAGAGCAGAACGAGCTCCTGGGCGATCTCTCGAACCGCACTCCGAACCTTCGACTTCGCCTTCGCGAAGTCGGATCCGCCGAGTCGGTGTAGTGCGGGCACCTCGCCGCCGACGTACTGGCGGAGCAGGTCGATCTGATCGCTCGGTACGTAGAGCTTGTCGCCTCCCTTGTAGTTGAGGAGCAGATAGTCGCGCTCGACCCCACCGATCGTCCGCTTGACCATGCCCTCGTACTGGCCGACGCCGTGCTGGTGGTGGACGACGTAGTTCCCGGGCTTCAGGTCCTCGAAGAATCCGGCGCTCTGGCGCTTGCGTGGACGCGCCTGACGGTGCGCTCGACGGCGCCCCGTCAGATCGCCCTCGGCGACGATGGCGAGCTTGGCGGCGGGTATCGTCACGCCGCGGTGGAGCGGAGCGACCACCACGTGGCCGCCCGGTGCCGTGATGTCGCGGCCTGTGGTGGCGGTGCCCACGTCGATTCCTCGGTCGCGAAGCAGTGACGCCAGGCGTTGTGCCGAACCCTCGCCGTCGGCGGCCACCACGATCCGGTAGCGGTCGGCGAGCAACTCCTTCAAGCGGTTGGTGAAGCCTTCTCCGTCGCCCACGACAGGGCCCCATCCGCTCGCTTGCACGGTCGGGGCATCGGGGTGCGTCGGGGTCGAACTGATGGTCCAGAGCTGCCGACCGGCCGACAGGAGTCGATCGGTCGCGGCATGCAGCCGTGGGAAGGCCCTGTCGGCATCGCGAGCCCACGTACTGGCCAGCGCTCGGGCGAGGTCGTCTTCTTCGGCCAGCAGATCGTTGGCCCGGTCGCGCATTCGACGCGGCTCGACCAGGACGACCTTCGCGCTCTCGGGCAGCACGTCGGTGATGAGCGGGCCGCCTGCTCCGTCTGTCCCGGAGTCGTCGACGAGCCACGGAAGCCAGCTCTCCATGCCGTCGAAGACGGTGCCCTCGGCAAGACGTTCCCAGTGCTCGCGTCCCCATGGTTCGCTGCCCACCAGGGCCGCCGCTCGATCGCGGACCCAGTCGCTGGGCAGGAGTTCTCGCGCCGGGAAGATCCGCGCCTCGGCCAGATCGGCGGTGCTCCGTTGGTCGTTGACCGTGAACTCGGTGAGGCGGTCGACCTCGTCGCCCCACAGGTCGATCCGCACGGGCGCGTCGGCGGTGCTCGGGAACACATCGATGATGGCGCCTCGACGAGCCACCTCTCCTCGGTGTTCGACCAGCTCTTCTCGGCGATATCCGAAGTGGATGAGCCGGTCGAGCAGCGCCTCGGGATCGAGCACGTCCCCGGGGCGGATGGTGATCGGTTCGACGGTCGTCGCGTCGGGTCCGAGCTGTTGGAGCAGCGCCCGGACACCGGTGACGATCACCGCGGGCACCTGGCCGCTGGTCCGCATCCGCCAGAGGACCTCGAGCCGGCGACCCATCGTCTCGACACTCGGGCTGACGCGCTCGAACGGAAGCGTCTCCCACGCCGGGAACAGCGCGACGTCGCCGGCACCCACGAACTGGACGAGATCGTCGTAGAGCTGGCCCGCATCGCTGCCCGTCGGACACGCGACCAGGAGCGGGCGGCGCCCTCCGAGCTGGCTGAGCGCAGCGATGGCGATGGGTCGAGCCGCCTCGGGGACGGCGAGGTGGGCCTGCGGGTCGCCGAAGGCGTGGGTGAGACCCGGGTCGGCGCGTAGCAGGGGGGCGAGGTCGGCGAGCGACATGGGCTGCTCAGGGTATCGACCACTCGTGGCGGCGTCGCATGTGGTTGTGGACTCGGTGTCGGCGCTCCACGATGAGAAGGCCATGTCGTCACCAACACCAGCCCACGCCCGGTCTCTCGCCGCCCTGCACGCCCGTTCGCTCACGGTGTCGCTCGGGCCGTCCATCGTGCTCGACGAGATCGACCTCGATGTGGTTCCCGGCCGACGTATCGGTCTGACCGGGCCGAACGGGGTCGGGAAGTCGACCTTGCTGAGGGCCCTCGCCGGTGCGATTCACCCGGATCGCGGAACCGTCACGGCGACACCCCCCGGGGCCGCCATCGGTCATCTCCTCCAAGAGCACGAACGTCGCGTCGACGAGACCGTCGAGTCGTTCGTGAGACGTCGGACAGGGGTTGCCGACGCGGAGCACGAGTTCCACGCCGCGACGGCAGCACTCGCGGCTGGTACCGGCGGAGCGGACGAGCGCTATGCCGAGGCACTCGAACGCTGGCTCGGATCGGGGGCAGCCGATCTCGAGGCGCGACTGGGTGTCGTGTGGGCCGAACTCGGCCTCGCCGAGCGGCTGATGCATCAACCCATGGTGACGCTGTCCGGCGGCGAGGCGGCGCGAGTCGGTCTGGCAGTCTTGCTCCTCTCGCGCTTCGACATCCATCTGCTCGACGAACCCACGAACGATCTCGACCTCGATGGCCTGGCGAGGCTCGAGGCCTGGGTCCTCTCGACGCACGGGGCGATGGTCGTCGTCAGTCACGATCGAGAGTTCCTGCGCAGAACGGTCACCCACGTCGCAGAGCTCGACCCGTTCAGCCATCGGCTCACCATGTTCGCGGGCGGTTGGGACGCGTTCCTCCGCGAACGCGAGGTGTCGGCACGCCATGCACAAGAGCGGTACGACGAGTACTCGGATCGCCGCTCGACGCTCCTCGGTCGTGCCCAGCGAGAGCGCGAATGGGCAACGCAGGGGCTTCGGCGGGCCACGCGGAACGCTGACGACAATGACAAGCACATCAGGTCGTTCAAGGTCGCCCAGACCGAGCAACTCGCCGGAAAGGCAGCACGCACCGAGCGGGCGCTCGAACGACTGGAACACGTCGACGAACCGCGCGAGGCCTGGCAACTGCGGCTCACCTTCGGTGAGACCGCTCGGAGCGGTACTCGGGTGGTCGAACTGTCCGGGGCGGTCGCCGTGCGGGGAGACTTCCGGTTGGGGCCGATCGACCTCCACATCGCAACGGGCGAGCGCGTCGTCATCGTCGGCGACAATGGTGGAGGCAAGAGCACGCTGCTCGAGGTGATCCTCGGCCGTCGGACGCTCGCCGAGGGTGACCGCCGGATCGGCCCGAGCGTGGTGGTGGGTGAGCTCGAGCAGCAGCGGGTGCAGTTGTATTCCGAGGGCAGCTTGCTCGACGCCTTCATGGCAGAGACCGGCTGGTCGGTTCCCGACGCCCGGACGTTGCTGGCGAAATTCGGGATCGGCGCCGACGAGGTTCATCGCCCGACGCGCACGCTGTCCCCGGGCGAGCGGACCCGGACCGTGCTGGCAGTGCTGATGGCGAAGGGCACCAATCTGCTGATCCTCGACGAACCGACCAACCACCTCGACCTTCCGGCGATCGAGCAACTCGAGACAGCGCTCGAGGTGTTCGGAGGAACGGTCCTGCTGGTCACCCACGACCGGTCGCTGCTCGAGTCGGTTCGCCTCACGCGCCGCATCACCGTGGCATCGGGACGGATCGTCTCGGACGAACGACTCTGACCTCGCTCGGTGCCGCGGCGCCTCTCAGGGCCTCGGTGGGTCGAGGGTGGGGGAGTTGTAGATGCGTTGCGCCGCGTCGACACCGTCGACGAGCATCACCTCGACCGCATCGGCGGCGTGTTGCACGGCGACGTCGAGCAGCGCTCGCTCGCCGGGAGGCATCTTCGACAGCACGTGGCCGGCGCCACGTTCTTTCGATGGTGGCTTCCCGATCCCGATCCGGACCCGCAGGTAGTCCTGGGTGTGGAGATGTGCAGTGATGCTGCGCAGGCCGTTGTTGCCAGCCAATCCTCCGCCGGACTTGACGCGTACGACGCCTGGGGCGAGGTCGAGTTCGTCGTGGACGACGATCAGCCGTTGCGGGTCATCCAGCCCGTACCGCTTCATCAGCGGGCGTACGGCCTGACCGCTCTCGTTCATGAACGTCATGGGAAACGCGAGGACGACCCGGATGCCCCGGACCTCGGTCTCGGCGACGAGGGCTTTGTCGCGGCCGGACGTCAGCACGACGCCCGCTCGTCGGGCCAGTTCGTCGATGGTCTCGGCACCGACGTTGTGACGGGTGCGCTCGTATCGGCGTCCGGGGTTACCGAGACCGACGACGAGCGCTCGGACGGTCACTCCGCTGCGTCAGCCCCGGCTTCGCCGGTGGCAGCAGCGCCCGAACCGCGTCCCATGATGACGGTGACGACCGGCATCTCGGGGTCGCCCGTCGCCGTGACGCCGGCGGGCAGCGCCAGATCGGCGAGGCGGATCACATCACCGGGCTTCATGTCGGAGATGTCGACGACGATGTCACCGGGCATGTTGTTCGGGGTGGTGAGGACTTCGATGGAATCGACGGCCGGGTCGACCAGGCCGCCCTCGGACTGGACCGCCTTCGACTCGCCGGTCAGGTGAACGGGAACGGACACGGTGATCTGCTCGGTCATGCTGACCTGCAGGAAGTCGATGTGACTCACGGTCCGCTTGATGGGATGGCGCTGCATCTCCTTGACCACGGCGGGGTAGCTCGCTCCGTCGACGTGGAGTTCGAGCACCGTGTTCGCACCCGACGGTCCGCTGAGTGCGACGCGAAGATCGCGCCGGTCGACCGACACGCTCATCGGTTGCATGCCACGGCCGTAGATGACACCCGGGATGCGGCCCTCGGCGCGAAGCCGACGGGAGGCAGGGGAACCGGTGGCACGACCGGTGGTGGCGACGAGCTTGGTTTGCGACATTGCAGCCTCGATCCGGAGGAGTTCAGAACGGCTCGCCATGCTACCGGCTGACGGCCGGGAACG
>JBDKIV010000131.1:0-69680 GCA_039796935.1 Actinomycetota bacterium
GATCGGGGTCGTTCGATGCTGCGTACACCGGTGGCACGGCACCCTCTGCGACCAGGTCGACCAGGGTGCGGCGGCCAGCGGTGAGGTTCGACCACTCACCGATCAGCTTCTCGAACCTCCAGGCGGGAATCCGCGCCTGCTCGAACAGCGCTCGTTGCACGTCGTCCTTGGTCCATCCCGCCCCGCCGAAGATCCGCGCCAGGGTCGGCGACAGCACCACCAGCGGCCGCTGCTGTCCCTGCCCGAGGCCGTAGACGTGCGTCAGGTCCCAACCGGCCACACGGGCAAGACCGTCGGCCAGGTACGGCACGATCTGTTCGGGCGTCGAACCGAAGACGCTTCCGATGATGAGGCCGCTGTTCATCCGCGCGATGGACACGGCGTCGACGCTCGCCCGATGCCCGAATGCGTCGGCCACCCTCGGCCAACCGATCTCTGCCAGGACACCTTCATCCTCGGCGAGGACCACCCGGTTGCTGTTGCCGAAGGTGGCCTTGTCGTGCTCGTCGGCGGTGAAGCCGAACACGTTCCGGAGCACGAGCCGCAGCCACCGGCCCACCACCGTGTTGGCGGCACCGGCGCCGTCGCGCAGCGCACCCGGCCCGTGATTGAAGCCGAGCTCGGTGATGACCGGACCGTTCAGGATCACGATCGCATCGGCGCCGGTGGTGTTGCCCGAGTGCTGCACGCCGTAGTGAGGGTCGAGCAGCGCTTCGCCGATCGCCAGCAGGACGGGCAACTGTTCGGGGCGACATCCGGCCATGACGCCGTTGACCGCCAGCGACCAGACCGTCACCTCGCGGCCCGACGGGTGCGCCGTTCCGAGCACTCGCCACGGGTCGTGACCCGACACGGCGATGAACGCCTCGACACGGGCTCTGGTCGGCGGGATGACCGCGAGTCCGTCCGACCAGCCTCGCTCGACGAACACCCGGTGCACGTCGTCGATGGTGCCGCTCACCACCACATCGAGTGCCGCCGGTTCGACGACGGCGTGCTCGTCGACCTCGATCGGCGTGGTGAGCCCGGCAACGACCTGGTCGATGGTGTGAGCGACGAACGAGGCGACCATGTCGTCGTACGACTGGGCGTCGACGTGACCGCGCAGTACGGCGAGGGGAAGACCGTCGAAGCCGAGGCCTCGGCCCGTGGCCCGGGCCTGACGCTCGAAACCCTCGCACACCAACGACACGGTGGGGATGCCCACCGCTTCACACGCAACGGATACCCGCAACACGGCGGGTGTACAGCTGCCTCAACACCCGTTGCCCGACACGACCCCGTCGATGCGGTGCATCGCCAAGGCGTCCGGCAAGGCATTCACCAGTTCCCGTTCGTCCGGGCCGTGGAGGTTGCCGAACGTCTCGTGGCCGACGATCTCGATGCCGTCGAATCGTCGCTGCAGCTCGGCAGCCAGGACCGGGAACAGCTCGTCCCCGCGGAACAGGTAATCCCATGCGAAGGCGATCCGCTTGCCGGCCAGGGTGCCCAGGCGGGGGGCCGGCGGACGGGACGTCGTCCCCAGGTCGGGCTTGGGCCACACCACGTCATACATCGCTTCCATGACCGCATGGTGACACGCTGCGAGCGGCACCAGCTGCCAATGTCCACCACATCATTGACCTGGCGTAGCATTTTCTGTCGTGGACGACATCGATCGCGCAATCATCGACCATCTCCAACGCGACGGACGGCTCGCCAACAACCAACTGGCCGAACGCGTCGGGCTCAGTCCCTCGCCCTGCCTGCGCCGAGTCCGTCATCTCGAGGAGTCCGGGGTGATCAGCGGGTACATGGCGATCATCGATCGTCAGGCCGTCGAGTGCGCCTACGAGCCGTTGGTCTGGGTGACGCTCAAGGAGGTCACCCGGGCGACCATGTCGGCGTTCGAGGACGCCGTGCAGGGTGTGCCCGAGGTGGTCGAGGCACTCCGGATGATGGGCCAACCCGACTATCTGCTGCGAGTGGTCACGGCCGACCCGGACACGTTCGAGCAGCTCTACTTCGACCACCTCGCCCGCCTGCCCCACGTGCAGACGCTGACCTCGCAGCTCGCCATGAAGTCGGTGAAACGAACCATGGCGCTGCCGATGAGGACGCTGCCGATCGGGACCCGCGTCGAGGCTCGCCCGGCACGGCCCCGCACGATGCGAGACTGAGCAGATGTCACGGGATCCGTCATGAAGGTGCATCTGGTCGACGGCACGTACGAGCTGTTCCGTCAACACTTCGGCCAGGCGAGATTCGGTACACCGGGCCCCACCGCTGCGGCCGCCGGGGTCGTCTCGTCGACGCTCCAGCTCATCGCCGATGGCGCGACCCACGTGGGTGTTGCGTCCGATCACGTCATCGAGAGCTTCCGCAACGATCTGTGGGCCGGCTACAAGACGAGTGAGGGCATGCCGCCGGAACTGCTGGCGCAGATCCCCCTGATGGAGGAGGCCCTCGCCGCAGCCGGGTTCACCGTCTGGCCGATGGTCGAGCACGAGGCCGACGATGCGCTCGGCGCTGCTGCCGCCGTCGCCGACGCCGACCCCCGTGTCGAACAGGTGCTGATCCTCACGCCCGACAAGGACCTCGGCCAGTGCGTGCGCGGCACTCGAGTCGTGCAGTACGACCGACGCAAGCACGAGATCGTCGATCACGACGGCGTCGTCGCCAAGTTCGGGATACCACCCGAGTCGATCGCCGACTACCTCGGACTGGTCGGTGACACCGCCGACGGCTTCCCCGGCCTGGCTGGCTGGGGGGCCAAGAGCGCCGCCACCGTGCTCGCTCGCTTCGGTCACCTCGAGGCCATCCCCGCATCGGCTGCCGAGTGGGACATCCCCGGTCTGCGTGGCGCCGAGAAGCTCGCCGCCACGCTGCGAGAGCACTACGAGACGGCGCTGCTGTTCCGTCGCATCGCGACCGTCGAGACCGACGTTGCGGTCGGCAGCGTGGACGACTGGCACTGGAGCGGCCCCCGCCCCGAACTCGAAGCGATGGCCGACCGGCTCGAATCATCACAGTTGTGGACTCGCGCCTGCACGCTCGCCGCCCGCGTGCACCCGGCTCGATGAAACGCCCGCTGAGTGTGGTGACGGCCAGGCGACCTGCGGCACACAGGCGACACCGTTGAAGGCTGCTACCTCCCGGTCCTGACCTGGTTCCCGGCTACCCGTCGCACAGGACCCGACCGTCACCTCACCCAGCGGGCGAGACCGGGTCAGGCTATCCGACGGCTCGGCGACGGACACCCCACCCGAACCTCCTCGGCGGGCGCTAGCCTGCCGGGCGCTCCCGTCACACGACGTCGGACGAGGAGGGGTGCGAGAGCGGCCGAATCGGCACGCTTGGAAAGCGTGTGAGGGGCAACCCTCCGTGGGTTCGAATCCCACCCCCTCCGCCATGGACCCGGAGTCCCCCCAGGACGACCCGGCGGCGCACGCCGATGTCGAGGCGATGCGGAGAGCGCTCGACGAGGCCCTCGCCGCACAACGGCACGACGACGTACCGGTCGGCGCCGTGGTGGTGCGCGACGGCGTCGTCATCGCCGCTCGCCACAACGAGCGAGAGCTCACCGGAGACCCCACCGCTCACGCCGAGGTCCTGGCGCTGCGCGACGCAGCAGTGGCCGTCGGCCACTGGAGACTGCACGACTGCACGCTCTACGTGACCCTCGAGCCGTGCGCCATGTGCGCCGGCGCGATCGTCAATGCCCGCGTCGCCCGAGTCGTGTACGCGGCGACCGACCCGAAGGCCGGAGCAGTACGAAGCCTGTTCTCCATCGCGGACGACCGCCGCCTCAACCATCGCGCCACGGTCGACCACGGCGTCCTGGCCGACGAAGCCTCGGCACTGTTGAAGGCCTTCTTCGCGCGACGGCGCTGAGGGTGCGCGACCACACGCTCGGCCCGATAACCTGCCGCCCCGGAAGGGTGCCAGAGCGGACGAATGGGACAGTCTCGAAAACTGTTGAGGTCCTTCGGGCCTCCGTGGGTTCGAATCCCACCCCTTCCGCCAGGCAACGCCCCCCGGTGACGGGGGGCGTTCGTCGTTTTCCGGTCGAGGAACGGGCAAGACTGGCGTCGTGAGCTCATCCGTGCTGGCGTTCCTCGTCGCAGGAGCCATCGGCTTCCTGCTCGGGTTCGAACGCGAGCGACACGCTTTTCGCGAAGGCGAACCCGCACCGGCACTCGGCACCCGCACCCTCACCGTGCTCGCGCTGGCCGGAGCACTCGCCGGGGCGATGTCGACCGCCGTCGTCGCAGCGGGGTTGGCTGCGGTCGCGCTGGCCGTCGTCGTCAGCTACTGGCGCACCAGCCAGGAGCACCAGGGACTGACGACCGAGATGACCGCGCTCGTCGCGTTCCTCCTCGGCGCCTACACCCACACCGATGCTGCGGTGGCTGCCGGGCTCGCCGTGGCGCTGGCAGTGCTCCTCGAGCAGAAAGCTCGCCTCCGCCACCTCCTACGCGATGTCGTGACGGACGTCGAAGTCGACGACGCGCTCCGGTACGTGGCGATGGCCGTCATCGTCCTGCCCCTGCTTCCCGACCGGGACGTCGACCGGTGGGGCGTGATCAATCCTCGGGAGCTGTGGACCCTCGTCGTCGTCCTGGCAGGGATCGGGTGGGCGGGGTACATCGCCACCCGTGTCTTCGGACCGAGACGCGGTCTCCCGATGACCGGTCTCGCAGGCGGCTTCGTGTCGGGTTCCGCGACGACGGGCATGATGGCGCGGGTCTCTCGGGGCGGGCAGTCAGCGTTTCGCCCTGCGCTTGCGGGCGCGCTCGCAGCGAGCATCGGGACGTGCATCCAGATCGTGCTCATCACCACGGTGGTCGATGACGACATCGCCCTGGCGGTGCTGCCGGCGATGGCACTCGGTGCCGCCACGCTGACGATCGAGATGGTGATCGTGGCCCGCGGCGCCCGAGCCGACGACGACGCGCAACGAGTCGCGGACGAGTCCCTGGCGCAGCGTCGGCCGCTGCAGTTCACCGCCTCGCTCGTGATCGCCGCGCTCCTCACGCTCTCACTGGTGCTGTCGAAGTCGCTCAGCGAACGTTTCGGGAGTGGCGCCGCAGTGCTGACCGCCGGCGTCGCCGGACTGGCGGATGCTCACGCCCCTGCGATGGGGGCTGCGTCGCTGGCGGGCGACGAGATCATCACCCCGTCGACCGCCATCTCGGCCATCGGGGCAGCGCTCGCGACGAACACGCTCGTGAAGCTCACTCTCGCTGCAGCAGCCGGCGGTCACCGGTTCGCGACTCGCCTGGCACTCGCCCTCGTGCTGCCGGCGGCTGCCATGTCGGTGCTGCTCTGGTGGACAGCCTCGCGGTGGTGAGCGAACCGGGTGCTCAGCACTCGGTGCCGGCGGCAGGAGGCTCGAGGTCGACGACGTACCGGTCGACGACCTCGTACGTGCACGCATTCAGCCCGTAGCCGGTGTGCTGATCCCCGTCGACGACCACGAGCACACCCTGCTCGAGCACCTCGGCCATCCGCCTCGTCCCTTCGAGCGGTGTCGCCGAGTCTCCCGTCACCCCGATCACCACCACCGGACCAGCGCCGGCACCGGTGATGTCGATGCGCGGATCGCTCGACTCGGGATAGAAGGTGCAGAAGTACGAGCCGGTCGTCCCTGGCGCGAACCTGGGAGCAGCCTCGCTGAACCGGGCCGCCTCGGCGTCTTCCTGCTCGACGGTCGAGCGCATCGGATCGTCCATGCAGCTGATGGTCTGGAACGCCTCGAGCATGTTCGGCCAGGTGCCGTCCGCATCTCGCTGGAAGTAGCTGTCGTGCAAGGCGAGCAAGCCTCGCCCGTCACCGTTCTGCGCCTCTGCCAGCGCTCGTTCGAGATCGGGCCAGAACTGGTCGCTGTACATCGCCTGGGCCACTCCGTTCAGGGCGATCTGACGATTGAGCGGAGGCCGTCCAGGATCGGTCGGGATGGGATCGTCGTCGAGTTCGAGCATCAGCGCGTCGAACGCGCCTTCGGCATCGCCGTCATTGTGGAACTCACAGCTGCTGTCTGCGCTGCACCGCGCCAAGAACGTCGCCAGGGTCTGCTCGAACCCCTTCGACTGCTGCAGGCTCGCCTCGACCATGTCGGCAGTCGGGTCGATCGCACCGTCGAGCACTGCGGCGCGGACCGTGTCGGGGAACAGCGTCACCCAGACCGCACCCAGCTCGCTGCCGTAGCTGAACCCGAAGTAGGTGATCTGTTCCTCACCGAGGGCCCGGCGGATCGCGTCGATGTCACGCGCCGAGTTGTTGGTACCGAAGTACTGGATGGCGTCACCGGTTCGTTGCACGCAACCGCTCTGGAACTCCTCGGCGATGTCGACGATCTCCTGCCGTTCGGCGTCGTCGTCCGGGGTGATGTCGATCGACCCGTAGTACCGGTCGTAGTCGTCGACACAGTCGATCGCAGGAGCACTGGCACCGGTGCCGCGCGGATCCCAGCCGATGACGTCGAAGCGCTCGATGATCGCCTCGCTGAACAACTGCGGTGCGAAGTACCCGTAATCGCTGCCCGGCACGCCCGGACCCCCCGGGTTGATGAGCATCGAGCCGATCCGCGCGTCGGGGTCGGTGGCTCGGTGCCGGATGAGATACAGCGAAGCAGTACCCGCCGACGGGTCGCTGTAGTCGAGGGGCACCTCGATGACCCCTTCGTCGATCCCCTCTTCGAGCTCGCTCCACTCGATGGACACGGGCTCGGGCTCGGGTGCCGTCGGGTCGGTCGTCGTGCCCTGCGTCGTCAGCGGATCGGTCTGGTTGGTCGATGCGTCGGTCGTGGCGGCGCTCGAGCCGGCCGGACGGCTCTCGGATGCAACGGGATTCTCGCCGGTCGCGCACGCACTGATCGTGAGAGCGAGTGCCAATGAGACCAGGGCCGTCTTCCTACGCATGAGGCGTCAGCCTAGGGCGAGCGACGTGGCCAGCCGTATCGTGGTCGTCATGCACATGAGCCCCCACATGATGATGCCGGGCAATGCTGCCGCCGTGAAGGGCAAACGCCTGCAACGTGCCTCACTCGCCCGGGCCTGGCAGTTCGCACGCCCGTATCGCGGCACGATCATCGGGTTCCTCATCGCGATCTTCGCCGCAGCGCTCCTCGCGCTCGTGCCTCCGTTCGCATTCCGCTCGATCCTCGACCGGGCGATCCCGGACGGTGACCGTCGGCTCATCACCGTGCTCGCGGTGGCGGTGGTCGCGGCAGCGCTCGGCGATGCCGCACTGGCGATCGTGCAGCGGTGGTGCAGTTCGCGGATCGGCGAAGGCCTGATCTACGACCTTCGGCTCGCCCTGTTCTCGAAGGTCCAGCGCATGCCGGTGGCGTTCTTCACCCGTACGCAGACCGGCGCGCTGGTCAGTCGCCTCAACAACGACGTGGTCGGCGCGCAGACCGCGGTGACCTCGACCCTCGGTAGCGCCGTCAGCAACGTCGTGGTCCTGGCGACGACGCTGGTGGCGATGATCGCCCTCGAATGGCGCCTCACCCTGTTGGCGCTCGTCGTCCTGCCGCTGTTCATCGTCCCCGCCAAACGGGTCGGCAACCGGCTCCAGGCCATCTCGCGCGAGCAGATGGGCGTCAACGCCGAGATGAACAGCCAGATGACCGAGCGGTTCAACGTGTCGGGCGCTCAGCTCGTCAAGCTGTTCGGACGAGCACGTGACGAGGTCGACGTGTTCGATCGGCGAGCTGCTCGGGTGCGCGACATCGGGATCACGTCGGCGCTGTACGGCAGGGTCTTCTTCGTCGCGCTCGGTCTGGTGGGCGCGATCGGCGCTGCCGCCGTGTACGGCATCGGGGCGTTCTTGGTGGTCGACGGGACGATCTCGAGCGGCACGCTCGTGGCGCTGGCGGCGCTCGTCACCCGCGTGTACCAACCGCTCACGGGGTTGACGAACGCCCGCGTCGATCTGATGACCGCGATGGTGAGCTTCGAGCGCGTGTTCGAGGTGCTCGACGCACCCGAGGCGATCACCGACCGGCCGGGTGCGATCGACCTGGTCGCACCACAGGGGCTGGTCGAGTTCGATCACGTCCGATTCCGCTACCCCGCTGCTGCCGACGTCACCGTGGCGTCGCTCGAGTCGCCGTCGGCCGTGGGCGGCTCCGATCCCGACCGGGACGTGCTCGTCGACGTGAGCCTGACGATCCGGCCCGGCGAGACGGTTGCGCTCGTCGGTGCCTCCGGGTCGGGCAAGACGAGCCTTGCGTCGCTGCTCCCTCGTCTGTACGACGTGAGTGCCGGGACGGTGCGCGTGGACGGTCACGATGTGCGCGACCTCACCCAGGAATCGCTCCGCTCCGCCATCGGTGTCGTCAGCCAGGACCCACACCTGTTCCACGACACCATCGGCGCCAACCTCCGCTACGCCAAGCCGTATGCATCCGATGCCGAACTCGACGAGGCGTGCCGCGGAGCCCGCATCCTCGACATGATCGCTGCCTTGCCAGACGGCTACGACACCGTGGTCGGCGAACGCGGCTACCGGATGAGCGGCGGCGAGAAGCAGCGTCTCGCCATCGCCCGGCTCTTGCTGAAGGACCCGGCGATCATCGTCCTCGACGAAGCCACGAGCCACCTCGACAACGAGAACGAGGCACACGTGCAAGCCGCGCTCGACGATGCGCTGCGCAACCGGACGGCGCTGGTGATCGCCCACCGGCTGTCGACGGTTCGCGATGCGGACCGCATCGTGGTCCTCGACGACGGACGAATCGCCGAAGAGGGCACGCACGAGCAGTTGCTCGCGCTCGGCGGTCTCTACGCCGCTCAGGTGCAGGCAGGCGAAGCGTCGGCGACGCTGCTGTCCTGAGTCTCGCCGGGGTCCTGAGTCTCGCCGGGGTCCGAGCACCGGCTCGGACGGTCGTGTCACACCGGCCGTGTCACACCGGCCGGGCATGATGCCGTCATGGATCTCGTCGTCATCATTCTGCTGGTCGCGCTCTTGGCCGTCCTGGCGCTCGTCGCCCGTCTGGTGACGCAGCTCGATCGTCGGTCGTCCGCGACAGCGACCGCGGACGGCGCCGACAGCGCCGTCCGCGCAGACCTGCACCGCTTGACGACCCTGGTGGATCAGCTCGACCGGACGACGGCAGAGCGGTTCGGCCGTATCGACACCTCGCTGCAGTGGCACGTCGAGGCGACCCGCCAACTCACCGGAACCGCCAACGGCCTGCGCGAGGCGCTCGCCAGCTCGAATGCCCGCGGTCAGTGGGGCGAGCGGATGGCCGAGGACGTCCTGCGGCTCGCCGGCCTGCACGAGCACGTCAACTACGTGAAGCGCACCGCCGTCACCGGCGACGGGACCGGCATCCCCGACTTCACGTTCCGACTGCCGAAGGGTCACGTCCTCTTCATGGACGTGAAGTTCCCGATGGCCGCCTACCTGCGCTATCTCGACGCTGCGAGTGACGACGAACGCACGGCCCACCGCGCGACGTTCCTCCGCGACGTCCGCGCCCGGGTCACCGAACTCGCCCGGCGCGAGTACGCGGCCACCGACGACCGACCAGCCGTCGACAACGTGTTGCTCTTCATCCCCAACGAGTCGCTCGCCTCGTTCATCCACCAGGCCGATCCGGCACTCATCGACGACGCCCTGCGCCAGCAGGTCGTGCTCTGCTCGCCGCTCACCCTGTTCGCCTTCCTCGGCGTCATCCGGCAGGCATTCGACAACTTCGCGATCGAGCAGACCAGTCAGGAGATCCTCGTGCTGCTCGGGCGGTTCGGGCAGCAGTGGGGCAAGTACACCGAGCAGGTCGACAAGGTGAAGCGCCAACTCGACACCGTCACGCGTTCGTTCGACGATCTGGCAGGGCCACGGCGCCGCCAGCTCGAGCGTCAGCTCACCGCCATCGAGGATGTCCGCCATCGCCAGGCTCTGCCGTCAGACGGAGCCCTCCTTGCGGTGCCCGACGCGACGGACCCCGAAGCATTCGACGACGAACCCGACTCGCTCGATGCCGATTTCGATCGGTGATGGTGTTCCCTTCGGGGATCGAACCGGCAGACTCTCGACATGAGCCAGCCCGCGTTCGACTTCGACCTCGACGGGGCCGACGACGCGACGTACGGCGTCGCCGAGCTCGCCGAAGCCGTCAACCTCGTACTCCGTCGCGGCTTTCCCGACGGTGTCTGGGTACGCGGCGAGATCCAGGGATGGAACGAACGCGGCGGACACGCCTACTTCAAGCTGGTCGAAGAGACGACCTCGGGCCGCGCCTCGCTGAATGTGGCGCTGTTCGCCGGGGTCCGGGCCAGGATGCGGGCGATGCTCGACAAACACGGGATCAGGCTCACCGATGGGCTGAAAGTCCGTATCTCGGCCACGCTCGACGTCTACGCCCCGTCCGGCCAACTGAGCCTCAAGATGACCGGTATCGATCCGCGCTTCACCCTGGGCGACCTCGCGGCACAGCGGGCCGACGTCGTCCGGCGGCTCATCGCCAACGGGCTGTACGACGCGAACCGCTCGATCCAACTGCACGTCGCGCCGCTTCGCATCGGCGTCGTCACCTCACGCGAGGGTGCTGCCTGGGCCGACTTCCAGCACGAGATCGAACGCAGCGGACTCGGCTTCGTGCTGCGCACGGTCGATGTCCGCGTTCAGGGCGAGTGGGCGGTCACCATGATCACCGACGCCATCCAGTTCCTCGGCCGCCACGACGACCTCGACGCCATCGTCGTCATCCGAGGCGGAGGGGCACGCAGCGAACTCGCCACCTTCGACGACGAACGTATCGCCACCGCCATCGCACGATCCCGTCTTCCGGTGCTGACCGGCATCGGCCACGAGACCGACCGCAGCGTCGCCGACGAAGTGGCCCATCTCGCCCTCAAGACACCCACCGCCTGTGCGGCAGCGCTGGTCGAGCGCGTGCTCGCGTTCTCTGCCGCCGCCGAGGACGCCTGGCGATCGATCGAGCGGGCCGCCGACCGCCGTCTCGTCGACACCGTCGCGCGACTCGACGAGGTCGCTGCGGGCATCGGACACCTCACCCGTGCCGCCGTCAACCGCAGCGACGAACGCCTTCGCCAGCGCACCGCCCGACTGTGCGCGGTCGCCCTTCGGGTCACCGACCGAGCCGGCGACCGCCTCGCAGCGGGCGTCACGACGCTCACCCGGCAGCCAGGCAGGGTCGAGCACGAGCTGCGGCACCTCGAGGGTGTCGCACATCGGGTTCGACTCCTCGATCCGGCAACCACCATGGCGCGGGGTTGGAGCATCACCCGAACAGCCGACGGCCGCACGGTACGCAGCACCCGCGACCTGCTCGTCGGTACCGAGATCATCACCACCTTGGCCGACGGAACCGCCCGCAGCCGAGTCGATGCAGTGACAGCTCACCGACCCCACGACCACCTTCCGGATACGGCAGGCACGACCAGCAGCAGCGGAGACCACGAACCATGAGGACCGGACGATGAACGCCGAAGTACCACCTGCCGCCGTTGGTTATGCCGCAGCGCTGGCCGAGCTCGAACAGATCCTGGCGCAACTCGAGCGGCCCGATGTCGACGTCGACGTCCTGGCCACCCAGGTCGAGCGCGCTGCCCAGTTGATCGAGTTCTGTCGCGACCGGATCAACCGGGCGCGTCTGCAGATCGAACAGGTCGTCGCCACGCTCGACGACGACTGAGCCGTCAGTCCTTCGACTCCGACAGGGCGTCGAGGAGTGATCCGGCTCGTGCCGACGTCACCGATCGGCGCTGGCCCGCACCGATCGTCAACTCGCCGGTCGGTTGCTGGCGCAACGCACCGTCGCGCAAGAGGGTCCCGATCGCCGCGCGTACATCGTCCTCGGGACTGTCGGGAAGGTGACCGACGAGTTCGTCGGGCGTGAGCATGCCGCGACGCAGCACCGTCGCCAGCACGCGACGCTCGGTCGGATCGGAATGGAGGATGCCCCCCATTCCCGCTTCCCACACCGCCCGACCGATGGTGCGGACGACCACCAGATCGAGAGCACGAGCCGTCTCGGCGCGACGCTCGTTGGCCGTCAGACGAAGATCGCCGCACACGTTGCCCGGACCGATGAGTGCGAGCCGCCGCTCGGAACCCGATCCGGCACCGCCGAGCACCTCGACGTGCCCCGACACGACGAACACCATCCGGTCGGCCGGTGCCCCCTCGCGGTAGATGGTCTCGCCCGGCTCGTACCGTTCGGTCACCATCCTCGTCCGCAGCGCCTCGCGCTCGAGCGGGCCGGCGTCTCGGAGCGCACCGACTTCCATGATGTCGCCCGACGCATGCTTCCACTGCTCGACGTAGGAGGGCACCTGCACCAGCAGGTCGTGGTGCGGCGCCAGGTACCACCGGTCGACCCCGAGGAACAGCACGAGCTCTGATGACGCCGCCAACTCCTCCGACTCGGATGCCATCAACACTGTCGCCCCGTCACGGCGCAACTCGGCGACCACCGGCCCGGCCACCTCGGGATCGGCCAGCGGTCGAAGATGGCCCGCCACCACGACGTCGGCCCTGCCGGCGACGGCCATCGCCAACAGCAACCGGTGTCGTTCGCCGTTCGACAGCAGTGACCCTTGCACCCCGAGTGACGCCTGGACACCACCACCCGGCAGGTCGGCGAGGTGGCCGATGTCGAGACGACCGAGCAACGCCACCGCGGCAGCCTCGTCGAGGTCGGGATCGACGGCGCGCAGATGATCGAGTGTCGAGGCCTCGACGCATCGGGCATCGGACGTGACGGTGGCGAGTCGTCGCGACCGAAGCGCCAACGGGGCGGGCAGCCCGACGACGGTCACGGCGCCAGCTGGTGCGTCGTCCAGCCCACCGAGCCACCTGGGGGCACCGGTCCCGGTGGCGTCGACGACCACGACCCAGGCACCGGCCGGAATCGACAGATCGGTGCCGTCCGGTGACCGGAGCTCGATGGCGGCCGGCCCGGCCGGGAGGCGGGTCGACTCGACCCGGGCCGCGCCGTCGGCTTCCGCCTGGTCGCGCTCGGCCGCGGAGAGGAGCTCGGCGAGCCGCCCTACGCTCGACTCGCCCTGCTGCAGCGCTCGAATGGTGGGTGGCAGCGCTTCGAGACCGAGCATGGCGAGCTCGATGTACAGCAACGCAGAGAGCACCTGGCCGGCCGATGCCTCGCTGCGCATGCCGAGGATGGTCACGCCGGCCAGACCGACCAGAGCGACCACGCGCGTCGCGAAGTGGAGGCGGGCGTCGAGACGGAGCTCGGCCAGCGTGAGTTCGTCGAGATGGTGCGCCTCGTGGGCGAAGCGGCGCCGAATCCACGTTCCGACCGCCAGACCGCGAATCGCACTCGATGCCGTGAGCGATTCGTCGACCACGGTCGCCACCCGGTCGGCCCCCGAGTGGCGTGCGAGGTCGGCGCGCACCAATCGGCCCGACAGGCGCGCCTGCACGAAGAAGTACAACGGCACCAGCAGAGCCATGAGGACGCCACCGAACGCGCTGTAGGTGAACAGGAAGTACAACGCCGCCACGATGCGGAGCACACCGGTGACCCCACCGATCAGCAGCATCTCGAACCCGTGCTCGACGCGATCGACATCGGCACCGCTGTTGGCGATGGCATTGGCCCGCACCGCGGCGTCGGGCACACCCGTCCTCGACGATTGCAGCCCGACGAAGACACGGTTGCGCAGTTCGAGCCCCGCATGCAGGCTCACCTTGGCGGCACGGATGTGGCCGACGTTGTTGATGATCGGATCGGCGATCAGGAGGGCCACGAACCACACCATGACCGTCCCTGAGGCACCATGGTGGAGGAGTTCTTTCACCAGCCGAGGGATGAACGCGCCGATCGCGACAGCTGTCGTCAGGAGCGCCAGCGTGACGGCCACCTGCCCGCGCGAGTGGCGCAATGACGGCCGCAGCGCCCCGAGGACGGCCCCGATGGCACCTGTTCGTCGATGACGCTGCAGGTCAGACGCTTCGCGTGGTGCTGGGTCGTGCGACATTGCCGCGACGTTACTGGCCGTCGCCGTCGCACCAGCCAGTCCGGTCCGATCGATCACCGAACAGAACACGAGCTCCGGGCGACGGGTGGAGCGATCGGCACTAGCCTCGCCGACGTGGTAGCCGCACCCGTCCCTCCGTCGCTCGCACGGATCGCTTCACGGATCGACGTGCGACTCCGCAACCTCCTCGAGGCCGAGTCGGCTCGATGGTCCGAGTTCGATCCCGATCTCGGCGAGCCGATCCACGAGATCGGACGTCTCGTCCTGGCCGGCGGCAAGCGGCTACGCCCGGCGTTCACCCACTGGGGATTCGTCGGCGCCGGCGGCGACCCCGAGCACCCGTTGGTCGTCGATGCCGGGGCCGCCTTCGAGCTCATGCACGCCTTCGCGCTGTTCCACGACGACGTGATGGATGACGCGGCAAGCCGACGCGGGGCCCCGACCACGCACGTGCGCTTCGCCGAGCACCATCACGACGGTGACTGGGCGGGCGAGGCACGACGCTTCGGCGAGGGAGTCGCCATCCTCGTCGGCGACCTGGCATTCGTCTATGCCGATCTCCTGCTCAGCGATGCGCCACGCGAGGCCTGGGCGATCTGGAACGAACTGCGGATCGAACTGAACATCGGCCAGATCCTCGACATCCTCGGCGGCGTCCGTAACGACCGTCGACTCGACAAAGCCCAGCGGATCTGCCGCTACAAGAGCGGCAAGTACACCATCGAACGCCCGCTCCATCTCGGTGCGGTGCTCGCTGCACCCGAGCGCGCCGACGAACTGCTGCCGATCCTCAGCGCCTACGGGCTGCCGCTCGGCGACGCGTTCCAGATGCGAGACGACGTCATGGGGGCCTTCGGTGATCCGTCGGTGACGGGCAAGCCCGTCGGCGGGGACCTGCGCGAGGGCAAGCCGACACCCCTGCTCGCCCGAGCGGTCGACGCCGCCAGCCCCGCCCAGCGATCGGTGCTCGACCGCGTCGGTCGAGCCGATCTCTCCGACTCGGAGGTCGCCGACATCCAACAGGTCATCGTCGACACCGGTGCCCTCGCCGACCTCGAGGCGACCATCGCCTCGTTGACGGACGCCGCGCTCACCGCCATCTCGGCCGCGCCGATCACCGCCGAGGCACGGGATGAACTCGTGCAACTCGCCCACTTCGTGAGCTGGAGGCAGACGTGACGCGAGCGCTCGACGTGGTGGTCATCGGTGCGGGCCTCGGCGGACTGTCGGCTGCTGCCCACCTGAGCCGCCAGGGCCACCGCGTGTCGGTCGTCGAACGGGAGCGGATCCCCGGAGGCCGGGCCGGCATGATCGCCGAGCATGGCTTCCGGCTCGACAACGGCCCGACCGTGCTGACGATGCCGGGCCTGCTCGCCGATGCGTTCTCGGCGGCCGGCGCCGACATGGCCGATTTCATCACGATCGACAAGGTCGATCCCATGTATCGGGCGTGCTACGCCGACGGATCGACGCTCTTCGTGCGTCACGGACGCGAGGCAATGACCCAGGAGATCCGCGAGTTCGCGAACGCGAAGGAGGCGGAGGCGTTCGGGCGGTTCTGTGATTGGCTCGAGCGCCTCTACCGGGTCGAGATGGCCCACTTCATCGATGCCAACTTCGATTCGGTCCTCGACCTGATCAAGCCGTGGCGGGCCGGGCTCGAACTGGTCCGGCTGGGCGGATTCGGCAAGCTCGGTCGCAAGGTGGCGAGCTTCTTCGACGACGAGCGCCTCCAGCGGATCTTCAGCTTCCAGTCGATGTACGCCGGACTCGCCCCCTACGAGGCACTGTCGCTGTATGCCGTCATCACCTACATGGACTCCGTCGAGGGGGTCTTCGTCCCACGCGGGGGCATGCACGCCATGGCCACCGGCCTGGCCGAGGCGGTCGAGAAGGCGGGAGTCTCGATCCGCTACGACGCGCCGGTCACCCGCATCCTGCGCGGTGGTGACGGCGCAGTCACCGGAGTCGAACTGGGCGGGGGCGAACGACTTCGCGCCGAGGTGGTGGTGTGCAATCCCGACCTCCCCGTCGCCTACCGCACGTTGCTGGGCGGCGTCGACGCGCCACGGGCGGCACGCAGGGGGACGTACTCACCCAGTTGTCTGCTGTGGGTGGCGGGCGTCCGAGGCCTGCCCCCGGCCGATGCGGCTCACCACAACATCCATTTCGGGCGCGACTGGGACTCGTCCTTCCGGGCCCTCATCCACGACGGCGTCCGCATGCCCGACCCGTCGATCCTCGTCACGCTGCACAGCCTCGACGACGCGAGCCTCGCCCCCGAAGGATGCAGCAGCATCTACGTGCTCGAGCCGACCCCCAATCTCGACGGGCGGATCGACTGGGGCCGAGAGCGGGACCGGATCGTCGAGTCGTTGCGAGCGCAGGTGTCGTCGCTCGGCTACCCCACCGACGTCGTCGTCGAGCGCATCTACGACCCACTCGACTGGGAAGCGATGGGGATGGAGCGGGGGACGCCGTTCGCGCTCGCACACACCTTCCGCCAGACGGGACCTTTCCGGCCGAACAACGTCGACGGTCGCGTACCCGGGTTGGTGTTCGTCGGCTCGTCGACCGTTCCCGGTGTGGGTGTGCCCATGGTGCTCGTCTCGGGCAAGTTGGCCGCCCAGCGTGTCGCGCAGTTCGCGGAGCAACGACGGTGACCGCGCCAGCACCGGTGGTGACCCTCGAGGAGAGTTACGCGCGGTGCCGCGAACTGAACAAGCGGTACGGCACGACCTACTACTGGAGCACCAAGGTGCTGCCGAAGGTGAAGCAACACCACGTCTGGGCGCTCTACGGGTTCTGTCGCTACGCCGACGACATCGTGGACGACCTCGGCCCGGCACCGGTCGAGCAGCGCGCTGACGCCCTCCGCGAGTTCGGTGATCGCTTCTTCGCCGACGTCGAACGCGGCGCGTCCTCCGATCCGGTTCTCAAGGCGGTCGTCCACACGGTGAAGGCATTCGACATCGACCTCGACTGCTTCCGACGCTTCCTGCGCAGCATGACGATGGACCTGACGGTCACCGAGTACGACACCTGGGCCGACCTGTGCGAGTACATGGACGGTTCGGCAGCCGTGATCGGCGAGATGATGCTGCCCATCCTCGAACCCCTCCAGCCCGAGGCCCTGCCTCACGCTCGCGACCTGGGTGATGCCTTCCAACTCACCAACTTCTTGCGCGACATCGCCGAAGACCTCGACCGCAGCCGTCAGTACGTCCCGCAAGAGGACCTGCGGCGGTTCGGGGTCGACCTCACCGAGCGCCGGGTCACACCGCAGTTCGTCGAGCTGATGCAGTTCGAGATCGCTCGATGCCGGGCGCTGTACGCATCGGCCGATCTGGGACTGGCCATGCTCCCGCCCCAGTCGGCGCGCTGCATCCAGGCCGCGCGCGTCCTGTACGGGCGCATCCTCGACAAGATCGAGGCCCAGGACTACGACGTGTTCTCGAAGCGGGCGAGGGTGTCGACCGCCGAGAAGGCAGCAATGGTCGCCCGGCTCATGCGGCCCTCCGGTCGCTCGTCGCGGTCATGAGGATTCCGACCAGGGCCATTCCCGCGGCCCTCACCCTGGCAGGCATGATCGCCACTCCGCTGGCTCGCCGCGGCGGGCCAGTCCGGCGGGCGCTCAGCACCGTCGTCGTCGGTGGCCTGTTCGCCACCACGACCTCGGCAGCGCAGCGTCGTTGGGGACCGACCCGCACGGCTGCGGCAGCCGGCGCGACCACCGCGGTCACCGCCGTCGTCGAGCGTGTCGGCACCGCATCGGGCGTCCCGTTCGGCGGCTATCGCTACACCGCTGCGCTGCGGCCCCAGGTGCGCGGCGTGCCCGCCATCGTGCCGATGGCATGGTTCGCGATGGCGCTCCCGGCGCGCGAGACCGCCCACCGGGTGCTCGGGGTCCGCTCCGATCCGCTGCGCCGCATCACACTCGGCGCCCTCGCACTGACCGCATGGGATCTGTTCCTCGACCCGCAGATGGTCGGCGAGGGGTACTGGGAATGGTCGAAGCCAGGCCGGTATCGCGGGATCCCGCTCAGCAACTTCGTCGGCTGGTTCATCACCGGGCTCGGTGTGATGACGCTGCTCGAGGTGCTCCTGCCTCCCGACGAAGGCGGCGGCGCCGACCCCGAACTCGTCGGGGAGTACGCGGTCATGGCGGCGATGGAGACCGTGGGTTTCGCGGTCTTCTTCCGCGACCGGCTCGTCGCCGCGGTCGGCGGGATCGGCATGGTGCCCATTGCCGCAGCTGCGACGGCGCAGGCGCTGCGCTGGCGGCGGCGGCGTGGCTGACCCGCGACGTCGCGTCGTCGTCGTCGGAGGGGGCGTGGGCGGGCTCGCCACGGCGATCCGCCTCGGTGCCGCCGGCCACGACGTCACCGTGATCGAGCGAGCGGCGGAGGCAGGCGGCAAGCTCGCAGTTCGCGAGCGCGACGGATTCTCGTTCGACATCGGACCATCGCTCGTCACCCTGCCACACGTCTTCGACGAACTGTTCCGTGCCGCCGGCTCGTCGCTGGCCGACGAGGTCGACCTGGTCCGGCTCGATCCACAGTTCCGCTACCGCTGGGCGGACGGCTCGACCATGACCATGCGCGACGACGGCTGTGACGAGCCGGGCTATCGCGAGTTCGTCGATCACGGCCGACAGATCTGGGAGACCAGCGAGCGCACGTTCTTCGCAGGTCCGATGGGGTCGCCCCTGTCGCTCGTTCGGCGCATGCGCAGCCCGCTCGACCTCGCCCGCATCGACCCGATGCGCACGCTGGCCCGATCGGCCGAGCGGACCTTCCGCGACCCGCGGATGGTGCAGTGGGCCGGACGGTACGCCACCTACTCGGGGTCGTCCCCGTACCGCGCGCCGGCGACCCTCGCCTGCATCGCGCACGTCGAGCACGAGTTCGGCTGCTGGTACCCGGTCGGCGGGCTCGGCGCCCTGCGCGACGCGTTCGTGCGAGTCGCCGATCGGGTCGGGGTCGAGATTCGCTGTGCGACCGAGGTGACCGCCATCAGCGCCGGCACCGACCGGGTCGATGGGGTCCGTCTGGCCGACGACACCTCGGTGCCTGCCGACATCGTCGTGTCGAACGCCGACGCCACCCACCTCTACCGAGATCTCCTTCCCGACCGCCGAGCACTTCGTCGGGTGACGCGAGCGGCTCCCTCGACCAGCGGCTTCGTGGTGCTCGCCGGTGTCCGCGGGCACACGACCGACCTGGCGCATCACAACATCTGGTTCAGCGCCGACTACGGGCGCGAGTTCGGGCAACTGGCGGCCGGGGCGCTGGCCGACGACCCGACCATCTACGCCTGCGTCAGTTCGGTGACCGACCGGACCCAGGCGCCGGACCGACACGAGAACTGGTTCCTCCTGGTCAACACGCCCGCGGGCGCGAGCGTCGACGCCGAACGGTACGAGGCACTCGTCCTCGATCGGCTGGCGGCGCACGGCACCGACCTGCGCGACCGCCTGGTGTTCACCGAGACGATCACGCCGAGCGATCTCGAGCAGCGATACCGGTCGCCGGGCGGTGCGATCTACGGGACATCGTCGGACGGCCGTCGCGCCGCATTCCGCCGACCGGCCAACCGTGGATGCCGGAGCGGTCTGTACCTGGTGGGCGGGAGCAGCCACCCCGGTGGCGGGCTGCCCCTGGTGACGATGAGCGCCCGGATCGTGGCCGACATGGTGACGGCGGACATCGCCGCAGGGACGGGCGAGCGTACGGGGCGGCGGCGGTGATGTCCGTGCGGATCCGGCCACTGCTCGTGTTCCGTCTCGCTGCTGCAGTGCTCGCCCTGTCGCGCCTCGCGACCGCAGCGCGTCGACGCCCGCCCCTGACGGCAGACGATGCGACCGCACACGATGAGGCCCGCGACGATCCGAGCCGGCCGACGACCGACGGCGAACCGCTGAACGGCACCGTCTCGATCAGCGTCGTGGTTCCCGCCCGCGACGAGGCCGCCCGGATCGGCCCCCTCCTCACCGCCCTCGTCGACGCACCGGGCATCGGCGAGGTGATCGTGGTCGACGACGAGAGCACCGACGGCACGGCCGAACTGGCCCGCGCCGGCGGGGCGACCGTGGTGGCCGGACAGCCGCTCCCCACCGGTTGGGCCGGCAAGGCCTGGGCCCTCCAACAGGGGATCGACGCAGCGTCCGGAGCCTGGGTGGTCACGCTCGATGCCGACACCCGCCCATCGCCGGTGCTGCCACTCGCCCTCGTCACCCGTGCCCGCGCCGAGCACCTGCACTTCGTCACCGTCGGCGGCCGGTTCGAGTGCCCCACACCGGGTGCCCAGTGGCTGCACGCGGCGATGCTGACCACGCTCGTGTACCGCTTCGGTGCCGCTGGTCGGGCCGACGAGGTGCCCGCCCACCGGCACCTCGCCAACGGCCAGTGCATGGCGTTCGAGCGCGAACGACTGGCGGCGGCCGGCGGACTCGGTGCGGTCTCGGGTCATGTGGTCGAAGACGTCGCGCTGGCGCGCCACCTGGCGGCCGCCGGATGGTCGGTCGCGATGGTCGACGGGCCGGATCTCCTGACGACGCGCATGTACGACACGCTGCGACAGACGGCCACGGGATGGGGACGCTCGCTGGCGCTGCCCGGCGTCGAACCGCGGTGGCGGCAGGTGATCGACCTGCTGGTCGTCGTGTTCGCCCAGTCGCTGCCGATCCCCCGGGTCCTCTTCCGACGTGGCGACCTGCTCGACATCGTGCTCGTCGCCACGCGCCTCGGGACCCTGGCGGGCACGGCGCAGGCCTACCAACGACCGCGGACCGCGTACTGGCTGTCGCCGCTGGCAGACCTACCTGCCGCCGTGCTGCTCGCCCGGGGGGTCGTCACGCGTCGGCAGTCGTGGCGGGGTCGTCGGTACGGCTGAGCGCGGCCTGCGCGAACCGGACGCCGATGAGGGTCATCAGGCACCCGGTCGCGGCGGTCCGGTAGGGGCCCTCGATCACCAACTGGACGACCGGGAACAGGAACACACCGGCACGGGCACCCCAGGCGAACGAGCGCGCCACCGTCACCGACACCAGCACCACCACCGACACGAGTGCTGCCAGCGGCGACAGCACACAAGCGGCGCCGACGAAGGTGAGGATGCTCCGCCCGCCACGGAAGCGATCGAACACCGGCCAGGCATGACCCACCATCGCCGCGAAGCCACCCACGTATCCGAGCCACCACCCACCCGGCGGGGCGACGAGCAGACCGATGCCCGCCGCAGCTGCGCCTTTCAGGACGTCACCGGCGAACACGGGCAGCGCTGCTCGCCGGCCCAACGTCTCCTTGGCGTTCCAGTAGCCCGGGTTGCGGTCACCGACGGTTCGCAGATCACGGCCGGTCGCCAGCCGCGCCACGGGCACCGAGCCGAGCAGATAGCCGACCACCACCGTGACGATGAGTTCCACGGCTGCCATGCTGGCACCTGTGCACGGCATCGCCTCGTTCCATCTGGTGCGCGAGCAGCGCGCCCTGCGCGCCCTGTCGCGGCTCGGCACCGATCGGGTTCGGCTGCGATCGGTCGACGGACTGCGATTCTGGCGACTGCTCGGCACCGGTGCCGCGAGCCACACGGGGCCGGGGGTCGACCCGCACCGCAGCGCGTTGTTCGCACTGTGGGACGACGAGGGCGACCTCGACCGCTTCATGGAACGGATGGCCGAGCGGTGGGCCGGCGCAGACGAGTCGTGGCACGTCCGTCTGCGCGCCGCGGGAGGGCACGGATCGTGGCGCGGCGTCGAGGTGCTCACCCACCTGCAGCCCGCCCGGGCCGCCGGGGGACCCGTGGCGATCATCACCCGCGCCGATGTCCGTGTCCGGTCGTGGAGGGCCTTCCGCGCCGTGGGGCCGGCGATCAGCGACGAACTGCAGACCGCCGACGGACTGCTCGACGTCGTCGCCATCGGCGAGGCCCCCGCCGGCCGTCAGGGAACCTTCAGCCTGTGGCGTGACGTCGCGGCGGCGCGGGCCTTCGCCCACCGACTGCCCGAACATGCAGCAGTCGTGCGCCGTACGCGCACCGAGCAGTGGTACGGCGAAGAGATGTTCGCCCGGTTCGAGCCCTACGACTCGACCGGTACGTGGGACGGGCGCGACCCGCTGCGCACGGGAACCAGCATCCCGTAAGGCGCCGCGTTACCCCGATGGTGCTCGCGATGGGCCTCGGCGAGACGTTCGAGGACCGGAACGGTGCGGTCACCGAACAGCGGTACACGGCGGTGGATGTACACGTCGTGCACGAACGCATAGGCGACGCCGTACACGGTGACGCCGACACCGACCGGCACGACGAACCCCATGCCCGGCACGTTGAACCCCACGGCGAAGCCGATCATGACCACACCGGCGAACATCACCGGGAACCAGTCGTTCGCTTCCCAGCGCTCCCGACGCCCGGCACGCATCCGCCGATGGTGCGACCGGTGCAGCACCATCCCCCGGCCGTGCATGACGGCTCGATGCGCCCACGCCGTGAACGGTTCCATCAGCACGAACGCTGCCAGGGCGACGGCCACGTCGGTCACCTCGGTCACCCTAGCGCTGCCTCATGCCGGGCTGCCCGCGTACACGTCGAGCGCACCGGCGATGGACGGTGCCGTGACGACCCCCATCTCTTCGACCACGGCTGCGAGCCAGGTGGGACGAACGGTCGCCGTCACCGTGATCGGTGCGTCGAGCACCGACCCCTCGACGGCGAGCCGGGCGAACATGGCCGCGTAGTCCGGAGGGCGCAGATCTCGCGACAACTCGAGCAGCGCATACGGGTCGGGGGTGGACAGCCGTGGTGCCAGGACGATCACGCTCTGCGACGTGGGCCCGGTCGCCCCGCCCGCCAGACCTGGACCGTCGCACAGCACGGCACCGTGCACCTGGTCGGGTCGGGCACCGGCGAGCATGAGCCCGATGTAGGCACCGATGCCACGCCCGACCACGGTCGCCCGGCCGATGTGGGCCAGCGCGATGTCGGCGTCGGCGAGCAGGATCTCGGCGCTGTACCCACCACCGGCCGGCAGGGTCGACCGTCCGTGGCCCGTGAAGTCGAGTCCGAACACGGGCCCGGCCCAGGCCTCGGCCCAGGCCGGTGCCGTCGGCGGGGTGGCCTCGCCGAGACCGTGCAGGATCAGCATGGGACGCGCCGCCTCGTCCGTGGCGGGTCGGACCAGGTGCAATGCGAGTGCCGCACGGTTGTGACGCAACGTCGTGACGCTCATGCCCGGTCCTTCATGAAGTCGAGGACGAGGCCGGCCACCAGCTCGGGCTGCTCGATGTGCACGAAGTGACCGACCTCGTCGAGGATCTCGCACCGCCCACCGAGTGGCAGGTACGGCATCACGTCGTGCGGAACGGTGCCCCAACCCATCGGCTCCTGCTCGCGGCCGAGCACCCCGAGGAACGGCATCGGGAGTCCCGGGAGCCGGGTGAGCGTCCACTCGGGGCGCCATGGCCCGAACCCACCTGGCCGCATCGACGGGTCGAGCTTCCACCGCCAACCGTCGGCATCCTGACGAGCACCGACGGTGACCAGGTGGCACAACCACTCGAACGACAGCCGCGGATTGATCTTGCCCCGGCGCCGGGCCAGGTCGTGCAGGGTGCCTGGCTTGCGCTCGGCGTCGGTGGTCGTGCGACGGTGATCGAGCCATCCGAGCAGTTCTCGCGACAGCAGCTTCGGACGGTCGTGGTCGGCGATGTCGGGAATGGGGCGCTTCGACGGGAGCCCATCCAGGTTGACCAGCAGTGTGAACCGGAACGGCTGCGCGTCGGCCAGCTGGACCATCATCGCTCCGCCCTTGGAATGGCCGATCACCGGGGCCGGCTTCGAGGTGACGGAATCCATCACCATCGTCGCGTCGCGTAGATCGGCCTCCCACGAATACAGCAGCGCATGGTCACTGTCACCGTGGCCGCGCTGGTCCCACGTGACGACCCGCCAACCGGCGGCGGCCAGTTTGGGCGCGAACACCTCGTAGGTCCGGGCGAAGTCGAACCCACCGTGCACGAGGAACAGCGGATCGTCCCGCTCGTCACCCCACTCGTGCACCGCGAGCTCGAAGCCGCCGACGTCGACTCGATACTGGCGCTCGGGTGCCACCGCACCGGGATAGCTGCCATCGGGCATCGAGTCGTCCATGACGGTCGAGAGTAGAGGCCACGCCGCCTCGGGCGACAACTAGGCTCGCCGATCGTGAGACGCCTCGGACTGGTAGCGCTGGCCTTGCTGATGTCCGGTGTCACCGTCGGGGCCGCAGCCTGCGGTGGTGACGACGCCGCCGAGCAGACGCTCCCCCCGATCGCCACCACCACCAGCACCACGTCGTCGACCACCACCACGACGACCTGGGTCCCGTTCACCTACGAGATCCAGTCGGGCGACTCGCTGCAGGCGATCGCCGACCAGTTCGGCGTCGACATCGACAAGCTCGCCATCTTGAACGGCATCACCGACCCCGACGCGATCGAGGCGGGTGACGAACTCGAGATCCCCCCGCCGAGCGCCCCCTCGACGACCGTCGCCACCACGGGGACCTGATCGGACGAGGACGGCAGTGCGACCTGTCACACGGCGATGGGACCTTCGGCCCGGCCCGGTGCCGTCGATGCGCACACCCGACCGACCTAGGCTTCGCGCATGAGCTTCTGGCCGACACCGGAACACTGGAGTGTGAAGATCCCGCTCCACACACCCCACTACCGCATGCCGTCACTGGCAGAGGTCGGATTCGCCCCGCTGGCCCCCGCCGATTTCGAAGTCCCCGAGCACGAGTACACATCGCTCGAGTACATGGACTGGAAGAGCGGCGGAGACACCAACTTCGCGCCGCTCGCGTCGGCCGACGGGCAGCTCGACTGCCGCGGGTTCTGGGACAAGGGAAAGACCGACAAGGACGCGCTGTGGACGTCGAACGCCGACCTGGCACCGACGCTGCGGACCTATGTCGACTCGATCGGCGCCAACTTCGGCCGGGTGCGCATCATCAAGCTCGAGCCCCAGGACCGCGAGCAGGCGATCCGGTCGATCCACCGCGACGACAACAACCGCTTCAACCCCGATGCAGAGGGGTGGGTCGTGCGCACCTGGGTCGAACTCACCGACAATCCCGACAGCTACATGCTGCTGATGGACAACGACGCGGAGGGTCTGCCCGACCCGGCCACCGAGCGTCGGGTCCCGTTGACCCGCGGAGCCCGGTTCATCGTCGACACCCAGCGCCTCTGGCACGTGGTGGTCCACAACGGCGACGCACCCCGCTACGCACTCATCACCAGCGTCGAGAGTTCACCCGATCTCGAGCGCTGGATCCAGCGCCAGCAGCCCGCCCACGTCTGACGTCCAACGTCCTGCTCACGACCCGCGATGCGCGACCGTGAGCTCGGCGACCTCGCGCATGATCCGCGACAACTCGAAGTCCTTCGGCGTGTAGACCGCAGCCACCCCGGCCTCGGCGAGACGGCGCTGGTCGTCCTCGGGGATGATCCCACCGACGATCACCGGCGAATCGACGCCCTCGGCCTTCAGCAGCCGCAGGATCTCGGGCACCAACGCCAGGTGCGAGCCCGACAGGATCGACAACCCGATGACGTCGGGGTCTTCGTCGCGAGCGGATGCTGCGATCTGTTCGGGGGTGAGCCGGATACCGGAGTACACGACCTCCATGCCGGCGTCACGAGCGGCCACGGCGATCTGCTCGGCGCCGTTCGAATGGCCGTCGAGACCGGGCTTGGCCACGAGGAACTTGGGAGGCCCACCGGCGATCGTCTTCACGAACGCGGCCACCTCGGCCAACTCGCCCACGCGACGGCCCACCGCAGCCGACACACCGGTCGGGGCGCGGTACTCGCCGAACACGTCACGCAACGTCGACGCCCATTCGCCGGTCGTGCCACCCGCCTTGGCCAGCACGATCGAGGGCTCCATGATGTTGTCGCCCTCGATGGCCGCTCGACGCAGCTCGGCCAGCGCCGCATCGACCGCCGACTGATCTCGGCCGGCCCGCCAGGTCGAGACGTCGGCGATCATCTCCGCCTCGACGGCGGGGTCGACCGTGAGGATGTTGTCGCTCCCGCCGAGTGGCGACTCGGTCGTCTCGGTGTAGGCGTTCACGCCCACCACCGTCTGATCACCCGCTTCGATACGTCGGGTCCGTTCGGCCATCGACCGCACCAGCCGACCCTTCAGCTCGTCGACCGCCTCGAAGGCCCCACCGCGTGAGAGCACGTCGTCGAGCTCGGTCCACGCAGCGTCGCGGAGCTCGGCGGTCTTCGACTCGATCACCGTCGACCCGTCGAAGATGTCGCCGTACTCGAGGAGGTCGGTCTCGAATGCCAGCACCTGTTGCATGCGCAACGACCACTGCTGGTCCCACGGTCGTGGCAGACCGAGCGCCTCGTTCCAGGCAGGCAGCTGGACACTACGGGCCCGCGCCCGCTTCGAGAGCGTGACGGCCAACATCTCGAGCACGATGCGCTGCACGTTGTTCTCGGGTTGCGCCTCGGTGAGGCCGAGGCTGTTCACCTGGACGCCGTACCGGAACCGACGGGCCTTGGCATCGGTGACGCCGTAGCGCTCGAGACCGATCCTGTCCCAGAGTTCGGTGAACGCGCGGAGCTTGCAGACCTCTTCGACGAAGCGGATGCCGGCATTGACGAAGAACGAGATCGAGCCGAACACCTGGCTGAACTGGTCCGGTGTCACCTGGCCGCTGTCGCGCACGGCGTCGAGCACGTCGATCGCCGTCGCCAACGAGAACGCGATCTCTTGGACGGGGGTGGCGCCCGCTTCTTGCAGGTGGTACGAGCACACGTTCATCGGATTCCACTTGGGAGCGTTGTTCGTGCACCAGGCGACCATGTCGACGATCAACCGCTTCGACGGCTCGGGGGGATAGATGTACGTGCCGCGCGACAGGTACTCCTTGACGATGTCGTTCTGCGTCGTGCCCCGCAGAGCCGACGCTTCGACTCCCTGCTCGTCGGCGTTCGCCACGTAGAGCGCGAGCAGCCAGGCGGCCGTTGCGTTGATGGTCATCGACGTGTTCATCGTGCCAGGGGGGATCTGGTCGAGCAGCGTCCGCATGTGGCCGAGGTGGGCAACGGGCACACCCACCTTGCCCACCTCGCCGCGGGCCATGACCGAGTCGGGGTCGTAGCCCGTCTGGGTCGGGAGGTCGAAGGCGATCGAGAGCCCGGTCTGACCCTTGGCGAGGTTCGTCCGGTACAACTCGTTGCTCTTGGCGGCGGTCGAATGACCCGAGTAGGTGCGCATCAACCACGGTTCGTCTCGCCTACGGTCCGCCGAGGTGCTCTCACTGGGTGCCATTGCCCCAGTGTTACCGGGAGGTGGTGGTCACCGCCAGATCGACGGGCACAGATGTGCTGGTCGGCGACGAGTTCGCCACCCGCACGGTGACCCGAGGGGCCGACCCTGCGACCACCCGGTCGACGGAGATCGACCAGCCGGCCACGTCGAGACGATCTCCCTCGTTCATCAGATCGGTGAACGGGGCCACGCCGATCGTCTGTTGAACACGCATCACCCCGGCACCGGCACGGTCGTCGATCAGGTGCACGGCGACGCCCGCCTCGGGCAGGTGGTCGTTGTACCCCGTCGGTACGAGGTACTCGACGGTGACGATCCGCCCGTCGTCCTCCGAGGGCGCAGACGACACCGGGAGGACGAGCAACCGGACACCGTCAGGTGCTGTCGACGCGAGCAGTTCGACCTCGCTGGTGCGCTCGACGCCCGCGACGACGACGTCCGAGCGGTCGATCCAGCCGAGATCGAGCCGGGACACGCCGATCAGGTGCGGACCGTCGCGGCGGTCGGCATCGACGTCACGGGGTGCGGCGCTGTTGCTCATCAGGTCGAGCGCGCTCAGGTACTCGTCACTGCCCGGGGTGGCGCTGCCCGAGTGGGGCAGCCCGAGCGTGTGACCCAGTTCGTGTTCGATCAGGTCGAGCAGCGGAACCTCGCCCCAGTCGGGGTGGAAGTCGCTCGCCCCGACGTAGGCGGCGCGCCGTGTGTGCGACGCCGGGCACGGCCCCGTGCACGTGGGCCACGACCCGGGTGTTCCCCAGCCTCCGGACGCTCCCTCGACGTGCTCGGCGGTCGCCACGGCGAGCACGCTGTCGACAGCCGGTCCCGATCGGTCGAGCGCCGCATCGACGCAGTCCTCGGCATCGTCACCGCGGGCCATCTCGACGGTGCCGCCCGCCGTGAGCGTGACCCGGTAACGGCCACCGGACACGACGTCGAAGTAGCGCTGGATCCGGTTGCCGACCGCAGCCACCACACCGGTCGGGGTCAGCGGCTGGCGCAGCGGCAACCGGCCGTAGCGCCCTGCGGTCGTGTCGAGCGGCACGTCGCACACCCACACCTCGACCGTCTCGGCATCGGGCGCAGGCCGATCAGCCACGAGCCGCTCGAGCAGCGGCGGCAGCGACGGCGGCGGCGACGGGGCGACACGATCGGCGGCTCGACCCGAACCGCAGCCGCCGGCGACGGCGCCGGCGAGCAGCGCACCGAGCACGGCAGCGACCCGACACGGCCGTGCCATCGACCTCACGGCTCGATCGCGTCGCGGAGCAGTGCCAGGTACGTGGCCCGCGGCAGGTCGATCGCACCGAGCGAGACCAGGTGCTCGGTCGTCCACTGGACGTCGAGCAGGGTGACGCCGGCAGATCGGAGGATGTCGACCAACGCCACGAGCGCCACCTTCGATGCATCACGCTCGACCGAGAACATCGACTCTCCGGCGAAGAACCGCTCGATCAACACACCGTAGAGGCCGCCGACCAGCACGCCGTCGAGGTAGGTCTCGACCGAGTGGGTCCAGCCCAGATCGAACAGTCGGTCATAGGCATCGACGAACTCGGTGGTGATCCAACCGTGGGGTCGACGCGGGTCGCCGCACCGCTGCATCACCTGACGAAAGCACGTGTCGACCCGGACCTCGTAGCGCCGACAACTCCTCTGCAGCGACCGGCTCACCCTCAAGCCGTCGATCGGCAGGACGCCTCGTGGGTCCGGAGACCACCATCCGAGGGTCCGTTTGCGGAGCGGCATCGGGAACAGCCCCGACCGGTAGGCGGCCAGCAGCGTGCCCGGCGCGAGGTCTGCACCGACGGCGCACAGCCCGTGCCGATCGGCCTCGTCGGGTGACGGAAGACGCCAGCGCGTCGGCGGTGGTTCGACCGTCCGCTCTGCAGGGATCATGCCGGAGATCCTGACGCGACCGGACGGCCTTCGGCCAGCACCGTCAGTACGAGTAGAAGCCCCGCTTGGTCTTGCGGCCGAGGTGCCCGGCCGCGACCATCCGCCGCAGCGTGGGCACGGCTGCGTAGTTGGGGTCGCGGAACTCGTTGTACAGGGCGTCGAGAATCGCGAGCGACGTGTCGAGACCGACCAGGTCGAGCAGCGCGAAGGGACCCATCGGGAAGTTGCACCCACCCTTCATCGCCGTGTCGATCGCCTCCATGCCGGCCGTGCCCTGCTCCCACATCCGCACGGCATTGTTGAGGTACGGGAAGAGCAGCGCGTTGACGATGAACCCGGCGCGGTCTTTCACCTCGACGGCGTCCTTGCCGCACGACGTGGCGAACTCGAGCGCCGCTGCAACCGTCTCGTCGGAAGCGGTGATCGGCCGGATCACCTCGACGAGTTTCATGGCCGGCGCCGGGTTGAAGAAGTGGATGCCGCACACCCGGTCGGGTCGACCCGTCGACATGGCCAACTCGACCACGGGAAGCGTCGAGGTGTTCGACGCGAGGATGGCGTCGGGCTTGACGATGCCGTCGAGTTCGGCGAACAGTGCCTTCTTGATGTCGAGATCCTCGACGACCGACTCGATCACCAGATCGCAGTCGGCCAGCGCGGCCAGCGAATCGGTCGCCGTGATCCGGCCGAGTACGGCGTCACGCTCGTCCTCGGTGGCCCGGCCCCGTTCGATCGCCTTGGCGAATCCCTTCGCGATCGTTGCGACCATGGCGTCCGCTGACGACTGCGACCGTGAACGCACCACCACGTCGTAGCCGGCACGGGCGATCACCTCCGCCAGACCCGACCCCATGATTCCCGAACCCAGCACTCCCACACGCACGATTCCCATTCGGCCGACGATAGCTACCCGCGGGTAACATCAACGAAGTGCAGCGACCAGACGACGTCCTAGCAACACTCGGGTTCTTCCTCGAGCTCGACCGGCTCAAGTCGGTCGAGCGCCGCAACCGGCTCGCCGACGGATCTCGGCGGGAGAACACGGCCGAGCACTCCTGGCATCTCGGCATGGCAGCCCTGCTGTTCGCCGACCACGCCACCGAGACGATCGACGTGGGACGGGCCGTCGCGATGGCCCTCACCCACGACATCGTCGAGATCGACGCCGGCGACACGTTCGCGTACGACGAGGGTGCCGATGCTGCATCGAAGCAAGCACGCGAGCAAGAGGCTGCCGACCGGCTCTTCGGCATGCTGCCCGCCTCGGCGGGCGCATACCTGCGCGAGCTCTGGGACGACTACGAGCGCGGTGGATCGCCCGAGGCCCGGTATGTGATGGCCGTCGATCGAATGGCACCGATGCTGCTCAACATCGCCGAGGGTGGCACCACCTGGCGAGAGCACGGGGTCACCCGCGAGCGCGTCATCGAGCGCAACGGCCCGCACATCGAACCGGCTCTGCCGCACGTGTGGCGCTACGCGCTCGAGCAACTGGGCCAGCTCTCCGAGGACGCCCTCGACTGATCAGGACGGCGTACGCTCACCGTCATGACTGGCATCATCGCACTGCAGGGTGGCGGACCATTCGCCGCCAACGACGACCTCGACCGTGAGTTGCTCCGCGAGGTCGGCGTGACCGACCGCAGCGCCGGCAAGGTCGTGATGCTGCCGACCGCAGACGCCTTCGAACAGCCCGACCGGCTCGTCACCGCTGCCGCTGCGTGGGCCGACCGCCTGGGTGTCGCCGTCGAGCCCGTCATGGTGCTCGCTCGCCACGACGCCAGCGACGAAGCGGCCGTTGCTGCCGTGCAGTCCGCACGCGCCGTCTATCTGGTCGGCGACCAGCCGCTCCATCTCCGCTCGGTGATGAAGGACACGCCGCTGTGGGACGCGGTCGGCGACGTGCTCGCCGGTGGCGGGCTGGTCGTGGGGGTCGGACCGTGCGCATCGGCGCTGTGCGACCCGATGGTCGATCCTCGCGGCGGCGCATTCACCCTCGGGCTGGGCCTGATCACCAGGGTCGCATTCGTGGGAGAGGCCGACCAGCTGTCCGCCGAGCGGCTCCATCGCACACTCGAACTGGCCGACACGACCGTCGTGTGCGCCCCGGTCGGGAGTGCGCTCGTGCGTCGCCCGAACGGGTGGACCAGCGTCGGGGACCTCGACGTCCACGGCGCCCTTCCCGAGTGAACGATCGGGCCATGGGCGATTCACCCATCGGCGACGCCCACCGGGCGCGGATCGCGGCCAGACTCTCTCACTCGTGAGTCCACGCACCGTTCATGCCCGTACCCGAGCGGTGCTCGCAGCGGTCATCCTCTCCGCAGCCGTGGCCTCGTGCGGGGGTGGCGACGCTGCCGCACCCGTGACCACCGGTGTCGGCACCTCCTCATCGGCGTTGCCTGCGTCGTCCACGTCGTCGACGGAACTCGTCACGACCACCGGTGCGCCCACCACGACCGCGGCACCCACCACCACCGCGGCGCCCACGACCACCGCCGCCCCCACGACCACCGTGGCGCCGACGGGACCACTCCTGCCGCTGACGGGAACACCGGCGTCAGACCCGGCGATCGCCGCTCGAGCCGCCCTGGTCGTCAAGATCGACAATGCCGAGCGAGCCCGGCCGCAGACCGGCATGAACGCTGCCGACATCGTGTTCGAAGAGATCGTCAACGACGGCTACACCCGGTTCGCCCTCGTCTTCCACAGCCAGGGCAGCGACCCGGTCGGCCCGATCAGGTCGGGCCGACTGCAGGACATCGATCTGTTCGGCTCGTTCAATCGTCCGCTGTTCGCGTGGAGCGGAGGCAACGCCACCGTGACCGCCGCCATCCGCGCCAGTGACCTGGTCGACATCGGGCCGTCACGGGCGGCCGTGTACTTCCGGGCGAACGACCGACGGATCCCGCACAACCTGTACTCGAACACCACCGCCCTGTGGGGGCGGACACCCTTCGGTGCTCCCCCTCCCCAGCCTCAGTTCTCGTATCGCAGCCCCGACGAAGCTCCCCTCGGCGCTGCGAGCCGGGGCGTGGCCATCACGCTCGACTCGATCGATGTGCGATGGGACTGGGACGCCTCGACCGGGCTCTACCGGCGCACGATGGAGGGACAGGTCCACGAGGACCGGGCGAGCGGCCAGGTGACGACCAACAACGTCGTCGTGCTCGCGGTCGGCTACCTGCCGGGCATCTCGGGCAGTCCCGACGCGCAGACGATCGGCACGGGCGAAGCGCTCGTGTTCACCGGCGGCAACTACGTGCACGGCACCTGGTCACGACCCGACCGGCTGACACCGTTCACCCTGACCGCCGACGACGGGCGTCTCATCGAGTTGAGCCCCGGACGTACCTTCGTCGAACTTCCCCGCTACGGCGAGGCCGATCCACTGCCCGCAGCCTGATCGGTCGCGAGCACGGGTCGATCCGTCACTGGAGGCGGATGAGCCCGAGACGCACGGCGTGGCTGACCGCTTCGAGCCGCGAATGAGCGTGCAGCTTGCGGATCACGTTGTTGACGTGGTTGCGGACCGTGTTGGGACTGACGAACAGGGCGGTCGCGATCTCTGATGTGGACTTGCCGTCGGCGAGCTTGCGCAGCACCTCGATCTCGCGCGGCGTGAGCGCTTCGGAATGCGCCGTCGCCGCGCGAGTGCGCCCGAGCACCTGACCCAGCACCGCCGGGGCGAAGGCAACGCCTCCGCGTGCCACGGTGCGCACCCCGTCGCACAGTTCCTCGAGCGACTGCGAGGTGACCAGGTAGCCATGGCACCCGGCATCGACGGCACGGGCCACCGACCAGTCGTCACTCGAGGTGCTGAGGATCACCACGCGGGTGGCCGGTGACGCGGACCGGATCGATGGGATGACCGAGACCGTGTCGTCGACGTCGCCGACCCGCAGGTCGAGCAGCACCACGGCCGGGCGGTGGTCTGCGACCAGCCGGAGTGCCGTGCCGACCGATCCCTGCGCATCGATCACCGTGAAGGCACCGACGGCGGCGACGGCGAGAACCATCGCCTGGGTCAACATCCGGTGGTCGTTGACCATCACCACGGCGAAGGTGTGACCGTTCATGTGACCGTTTGTGTGACCAGCCGGTGGGACATCCACGACGAACATGGTAGACGAAATCTGAGAGTTATGACGGGTTTTTCTGGGAGCCTTTCCGATCACGATTCGCGATGTCGCAACGAGGCACCCACTGCCACCCGCCGACGTCACGACCATGCTCGGCCGACCGCCTCTGATACCGTTCGCGACGTGACCACGGCTGAATACGAGGTATTCAACGCGACGTCCGAATCGGTGGGACTTCGCAAGACGCCCCGGCAGACGCGCAGCAGGTCACGAGTCGATTCCCTCGTCCGAGCGCTGCTCGAACTCGTCGACGAGCCAGGATCCGAGCCCTCCCGCATCACGACCACCGACGTCGCCCGACGCGGCGGATTCCCGATCGGGTCGCTGTACGAGTACTTCGAGGATCTCGACAAAGTGGTCGACGCAGCGGTGGCCTACTCGATCCGCCGACACACCGAGATCCTCGACGAAACGACGAACGAGAGCCTGGCCGACATCTCGGCACTCATGGAGGTACTGATCGCGTCGTACGCGCGACTCTACGGCGACGACCCCGCGCTGCTGAGTCTGCGCACGTCGACCCTCTTCCAGCCCCATCACCGCGCGTGGGTCAGGGATCACCTGCAGCACTTCATCCGTACGAGCGCCGCACCCGGTTCGGCACTCGAGGAGTTCGCCGCGCGGACCGACCTGATGCGACGACTCGGTCTGTTCGTCGCCGTCAGCGAGACGGTCCTTCGACACGCCCACGAGGCAGAGGCCGAGCACGCTGCCGAGTTCACCGGGCAATGCCTCGAACTCCTCCGCTCGACCATGCACCACGTCGCCGATTAGACCGTGTCGCTCGGCCGGTCCGGCCGACGTCACATCCCCCACGCCATGGAACTCAACATCGCCGTCGTCCACGAAGCCATCGCAGCAGCCGTGCCAGAGCGCGACTGCCTCGTCTGGCGAGCCCGTCGCCACAGCTGGGCCGAGGTGACCGAGCGGACACGGCGCCTCGCCAACGTCCTGATCGACGCCGGCCTCGGTGTCCGCCGCGAGCACGGCCTGGCGCCGTGGGAGTCGGGCCAGGACCATCTGGCGCTGTACCTGACCAACGGCAACGAGTACCTCGAGGGAATGCTCGGCGCGTACAAGGCGAGGGTCGCCCCCTTCAACGTCAACTACCGATACGTGGCCGAGGAGTTGCGGTACCTGTTCGACGACGCCCGGCCCCGGGCGATGATCTTCCACGCTCGATACGTCCCGATCCTCGAGGAGGTCCTCGCGGCTGTCGAACACCGGCCGGAACTGCTGCTCCAGGTTGCCGACGAGACGGGCAACGAGTTGCTGCTCGGTGCCCGCGACTACGACGAGGCACTCGCTGCGAGCAGTCCGCAGCCGCCACCCGTCGAGCCGCAACCGGACGACCTGTACCTCGTGTACACGGGCGGCACCACCGGCATGCCGAAAGGTGTGCTGTGGCGTCAGGCGGACTTCCTGGTGGGAGCGCTCGGGGTCTGCCGCAAGGACGGGACCGACTACGAACGCCTCGACGAGTTGGTCGAGCGGGCACGCACCACCAACTTGCGCAGCTGTCCCGCCCCGCCGCTCATGCACGGAGCCGCGCACTGGAATGCGATCTCGACCTGGATGGGTGGCGGCACGGTCGTCATCCAGTCCGACCCGGGACGCCTCGACGCCCGTGACATCCTCGCCACGATCGAACGCGAGCGCGTCACGTCGCTCAACATCGTCGGAGACGCATTCGCCCGACCCCTGCTCGAAGAACTCCGCCACCACCACTACGACCTGTCGAGCCTGCGCCACGTGGTGAGCGGCGGCGCAGTGCTGTCGGGCGCCGTCAAGCGCGAGTTGGAATCACGGATCGCAGGCCTGCAGATCGTCGACATCGTCGGTGGGTCGGAGTCGGGGCGACAGGCGATGGCCACGGGAGCCGATCGTCAGAGCTTTGCCCCGTCGAGCGGCGCCGCCGTGTTGAGCAACGACCGGACACGGAGGCTCGCCGCAGGCGACGACGAGATCGGATGGCTGGCCCAGACCGGCCGGCTGCCCCGCGGGTACCTGAACGACCAGGCCAAGACGGAGGCCACGTTCCCGGTCATCGAATCGGTGCGGTACGTGGTGGCCGGTGACCGCGCCCGCATCGCCGAGGACGGTTCGATCATCCTCCTCGGCCGCGAATCCGTCACCATCAACACCGGCGGCGAGAAGGTCTTCGCCGAGGAGGTCGAGCATGCGCTGAAGCAGCACCCGGCGCTGTACGACGCCCTGGTCGTGGGCCGACCGAGCGACCAGTGGGGCCACGAGGTCGTCGCCATCGTCCGGGTACGCGACGGCATCGAGGTGGACGACACCGAGTTGATCGTCGAGGCGTCACGCCACATCGCCCGGTACAAACTGCCCAAGGCGATCATCCGTGTCGAGGCGATCGGCCGCAGCCCGAGCGGCAAACCCGACTACCAGTGGGCCCGTTCGGTGGCACTCGCGGGCCAGCCGCAACCCGGTCGATCGACACCGTGACCCGGTCGGCGGCGACACGGTCGGCGGCAACACGGTCGGCGGCGCATCGCCCACGTCATCCCCGCCTGATCGCAGTGCTCGCCGCGGTGACGCTGCTCGGGGCGTGCCGTGCCGAGCAACCGACCGTCGACGCCACGACCATCGACGCCACGACCATGGCCGAACGGGCCGTCGACGACACCCCGTCGACCACGACGCGCGCTCGATCCCTCGGCACGACGACGCAGCCGACACGATCGACGCAGCCGACGGCGATCGAGCCCGTCTCGGTCAGTGGCCCCCTCGAGGGCGGCGACGGGCCGGCGAACGGGCTCGCCGATCAACTCGAAGCCGTCGGCTACACCGAGACCGAGTGGGCGGTCGAAGGGGCCGCCACGGCGTACCGCCCGCTCGGACGGACCCCCGGCAACGGCCGATGGACCGTGACGCCGACCACGGTGGCACCGTTTCGCACCCGGATCCTGGTCCGTCGTCCCGACGCGCCACGCTTCAGCGGCACGGTGATCGTCGAGTGGCTCAACGTGAGTGCCGGCTTCGACTCGCACCCCGACTGGACCTACACGGCCGACGAGATCGTTCGATCCGGCCACGCCTGGGTGGGCGTGTCGGCGCAGGCCGTCGGGGTCGGCGGCGGGACCGACGCACTCGGCCGACCCGCAGGCGGTGGGCTGATGGCGGCGTCACCCGAGCGGTACGGGCGACTCGTGCACCCCGGCGACGCCTACTCGTTCGACATCTTCACCCAGGCGGCCAGGGCGCTCGAGCACCATGACGGTCCGGCACCACTCGGCGACCTGCGCATCGACCGGATCATCGCCATCGGCGCCTCGCAGTCGGCGTTCTTCCTGTCGACCTACGTCAACGCCGTCCAGCCGCTGACCGGGCAGTTCGATGGCTTCCTCGTCCACAGCCGCGGACGCCCCGTCGCATCACTCGACGGCAGGGGCAACCTCGGGCCGACCGACTCGCCGACCGTGCAGATTCGCGACGACCTCGACCAACCGGTGATGATCGTCGCCGCCGAGAACGACCTGACGATCCTCGAGTACGCACAGGCGCGTCAACCGGACGGTGCCACGGTGCGGACCTGGGAGATCGCCGGGACCGCTCACGCCGACGAGTACCTCGTGCGCACCTCGGCCGGCCTCGGCGCCGACGTCGACGTCGGCGCCCTGCTCGGCTGCACGACACCCCTCAACGACGGGCCGCACGGCGAGGTGCTCCGCGCCGCCCTGCGACATCTGGTCGTCTGGGCGGGCGGTGGACCGCCACCGCCACCGGTGCCACGGATCGAACTGGCGTCGCTGCGACCCGCCGTGATCGCACGCGACGACACGGGCATCGCGCTCGGCGGAGTTCGCACGCCACACGTCGACGTCCCGACGACGATCCTCACCGGCGATCCGGCGCCCGACGCCGCTGCGTTCTGCGTGCTGTTCGGGCAGACACTGCCGATCGACCCGGCAGTGCTCGCGAGTCGCTACCCGAGCGCCGGTCGCTATCTCGAGCTCGTCACGGCATCGCTCGATGCCGCGGTCGAACTCGGGGTCATCCTGGTCGACGACGCCGCGGCCGTGCTCGATCAAGCCCGAAGTCGCTCGATGATGTTCGAGGTGACGCGATCGACCGCCGGGTCGCCCAAGGCGAACACCCAGTCGGTGGTCCCGACCGTCACGACCTGACCTCCGCCGTCGAAGGGCCGGCAGGTGAGCATCACCGCAGCACCGTGGCGCACACGGTCGATCGAGTCGTCACTCGTGTCGCCGTACAACCGCTCGGCGATGAAGTCCATGTCGACCTGACTGCCCGGCGTGAACGAGGCCGACGCCGGGTACCCGTCGGCACCGAGGTTCGACGCCGGAGCGAACGCCACCACCTCGGTGTGTGCGGGCGCATCGGCGAGTGCCGAGAAGGGCAGCCCGTACTCGTCCAAGCCCAAGCGGCACCCGGCGGTCTCGTACCCGACGGCACCGTCGCGTGCCCCGAGCAGATCGCCGTACGACAGGCCCGTTCCCTCGAACATCCAGTGGCGGTCGCGGTAGACGGTGAACCCTCCCGATGTGCGCGGCGTGGAACGCCCGTACCTGCTGTACAGCCCGTAGGCAGAACCAGCCCCGAGGAACCTCCACTCGGGACGTCCCACCAGCGGATCGCACCACATGCCGCTCATCGAGCGTTCGTCCGACGTCCCGACGACCGGGTCGCGGCGATGTGCCGAATACTTGTACGCCGTCATGGTCCGACCCGTCGGGTCGAACCGGACCTGCCAGAACATGGTGTTGCCCGAGAAGCTCGCGTAGTTGCCGCCCCGCGCCACATGGCGCTCGATGCCGTCGCGCTGCGCGCCCGACCAGTACTCGTCGTGGCCGACCCCGAGCACCAGCGGGTACCCGGACGTGATCGACGGGTCGCGTTCGAGGTCACTCGACACTGCGACGTCGAGGGTGAGCCCGCGGCGAGCGGCCCAGTCGACGAAACGTCGCTCGTACGTGAACCATCCCGTCGAGCCGATGTACGCCGCGTAGCCGTGCTCGAACCGGAACCGCTGCAGTCGCTGGCCGTCGACGTCGGGCTCTTCGCCGTCTCTCGTCGGCGGGCTCTTGCGATCGTCGCGCTCGGTGTGCGGGCGCACGATCAACCCGCGGCCGTACGGTCGGTCGAAGCTGACCTCGTGGCCGCCCGTGTAGAGGCTCCGCCCGCCCCAGTTGTTGTAGGCGTTGTAGGTGTTGGTGGCCAGCACCAGCAGGACGTCGGAGGTGGGGCGCGGCGCCCGAACCACGAACATCGCATGGCCGACGGCCCGGTCGTGGACGGCGCCGTGGGCACGTAGCGTGACGATGTACACCCCGCTCGGCCAGTCGTTCGGTACGGGGATGTGAACACCGACCGGCCAGTGGCATCCGTGCGCATCCGCGTCGTCGGGGGTGTGGTGTGCCTCGCCCTTCAGCGAGGCGGCCGACCAGACGACACCCGTGCCGTACCGGACGACCTCGACGTCGTAGGTGCCGGTCGCGCACCACACGTGCAAGCGCACCGTCTCGCCGGGCAGGTAGCTCGACGCGTCGCAGTAGGCCTCGACCGCGTCGAAGTGGGTGACGTCATCAGCCATCGGCGAACGCTACCGCGCCGGTCATCGGTCGATGTCGGCAACCACCTGTCGCGCGGCGAGGCGCCCCGGACCACCCGTCACGCACCCACCCGGATGCGTTCCCGAGCCGCACTGGTAGTACCCCCGGATCGGCGTGCGGTACTGGTTCCATCCGGGTGCCGGACGGAACAGGTACATCTGCGGCGACAGCAACTCACCCGCGAAGATGTTGCCCTCCGACAGGCCCACCACGCGTTCGATGTCGAGCGGCGTCACCACCTCTCGGTGGAGCACCAGATCGCCGAACCCGGGGAAGAACGACTCCAGCGTCGACTGCACGGTGTCGCCGAGTCTCAGGCGTTCGCTGTCCCAGTCACCTCCGCGCAGGTGGTACGGCGTGTAATGGACGAAGCACGACATCACATGCTTGCCGGCCGGGGCCATCTCCGGATCGATCATCGACTGGATGCAACCGTCGATGTACGGCCGACTCGAGTACCAGCCGTACTTGCCCTCGTCGAAGGCCCGCTCGAGATAGTCCATCGAGGGGGCGACGTTGACGAAGCCGCCGTACTGGTCGGTTCGGCCAGCGAGCGACGGATAGACGGGAAGTGCGTCGAGCGCGAAGTTGACCTTCGACGACGTCCCCTGGAAGCGGAACCGGCGGATGTCATCGACCAGGTCGCCAGGCAACTCGGACGGCTCGACCAGGTCGAGGAAGGTCCGCCGCGGGTCGAGCGCACTGACCACGACGGGCGCTCGGAGCTCGGTCCCGTCGGCGAGCGCGACACCGGTCACCCGGCCCCCGAACGTGAGGACACGGTCGACCGATGCCCCCAGCCGGATCTCGACCCCGAGCGCCCGGGCGGCCCGGGCGATCACCTGCGTGAGGCCACCGTTGCCGCCTCGATGGAAGCCCCAGCTGCCCAGATGGCCGTCGTCTTCGCCGATGTTGTGATAAAGCAGGACGAGACCGGAGCCCTGCGAGCGTGGGCCGACCTTGGTCCCGATGATGCCCGACGACGCCAGCAGGCCCTTCAACACATCGCTCTCGAAGTAGTCGTCGAGGAAGTCCGCTGCACTCCCCGTCAGCAGTCGCACCGTGTTGTGCAAGACCTGCTTCGGCAGGCCGCGCAGGTGGCGGCCGACCGCTGCCAGTCGCATCACCTCGTCGGGGTCGTCGCTGAACACGTCGGGGGGCACGTCGTCGAACAACGGACGAACGGCGCGCACCACGTCGGCGATGTCGCGCGAGTAGCGCGGATAGGCGGCCGCGTCGGCCCGAGAGTGCCGAGCGATCTGATCGGCGTTCGCCCGGTCGTCGCGGCCGAGCAACAGATGATCGCCGTTGTCCATCGGGGCGAACGAGGTGGCGATCGGGAAGGTCTGGTACCCGTGGCGGACCAGATCGAGCTCGGTCACCACCTCGGGCCGCAAGAGGCTGACCGCATACGAGAAGGTCGTGAAGTGAAAGCCGGGGTGCAGTTCTTCGGTGATGGCTGCGCCACCCACCACGTCGCGTCGCTCGAGCACGAGCGTCCGGAGGCCGGCCTTGGCCAGGTATGCGGCGTGGACCAGGCCGTTGTGGCCGCCACCGACCACGATCGCGTCGTACTCGTTGCCCGCCTGTTGCCCGCCGTGAACGTCGCTCATCGATCGCATCTTCGCACGGCCGCACGGGATTTCGGTCCACCGTCACCTCGCCCGGTATCGTCGGGCGACCCCCGGAGGACCACGTTGGACGCATTCCTCATCAGCTTCGGCATCATCTTCGTAGCCGAGCTGGGCGACAAGAGCCAGCTCATGGCGATGACCTTCGCGGCCCGCTACCGAGCCGTGACGATCCTGCTCGCGATCACCGCAGCGACCGCCGTCGTGCATCTCGTCAGCGTGATGCTCGGTGCAGCCGTCGGCGTCGCGCTCCCCACGAAGGCCATCTCGGTGCTGGCCGGAGTCGCCTTCCTGGGCTTCGCCGCATGGACGCTCCGCGGCGACGAACTCGACGACGACGACGAAGCCCGCGCCGCCAACGGCCGTCGCTCGGTGTTCTGGAGCGTCGCCATCGCCTTCTTCCTGGCCGAACTCGGCGACAAGACGATGCTCGCCACGGTGACGCTGGCCACCGACAACGGGCTCGTCGGCACCTGGCTCGGTTCGACCCTCGGGATGGTCGCCGCCGACGCGCTCGCCATCGTCGTCGGGCAACAGCTCGGCTCGCGACTGCCCGAGCGCACCATCAAGGTCGGTGCAGCCGTGATCTTCGTCGTCTTCGGTCTGGTACTGATCGTGGACGGGCTGCGCTGAACCGGGCTGTCACGCCCCGAGCAGCAGACCGAGCTGGCGCCGCCACTCGACCGAACACTTGTCGGCCTGGACGCTGACGAGCGTGGTCTGGTCGAGCGGCAGGACACCACCGAGCCGTTCGAGCATCACCTTGTCCTCGGCACCGATGGCCAGGTCGAGCTGGATCACCTCGTCGGCCGCCACCGAGAAATCGTCGTTGCGCCAGACCACGAACGTGAAGTACGAGGTGACGTCGTCGATCGGGGTCGACAGCAGCAGCAGGATGTGCTCGAGCCCCGAGTCGTAGCGGATGGTGCTGCGGCACGTGAAGGGCAGGTTGAATCCCGAGCTCATCGCACGGTGCACGACCGGCTCGTCGTTGCCGCTGGCGATGGTGCCGACCGATCGGTTGTTGGCGATCACCTCGTAGCGGTAGCCGAAGAAGTCCTCGTCGAGTTGCTGCATCTCGAGCTTCGGCACCTGCGTGTCCTGGGCGCGGCCGAACGTCCCGGTGTGCACGTACGGGAAGTGGGTGATGTCGAGGAAGTTGTCGACCATCCGGGTGGCGGACACCTTCCACATCTCGACGGGAGTGTTGATGCGACGGAACGACGGGTCGCTCTCGTGCGCGATCTCGGGGATCCGAGCCCGGGGCTCGCCGAGGCACAACCACACGAGCCCGTACCGCTCGGCGCAGTGATACGGCTGCATGTGCGCCCGGGGCGGCGCCGGCACACCATCGCTCGCCGACGGGACCCGAACGCACCGACCACCCTGATCGAAGGTCCACCCGTGGTACGGACACACGATGCACCCGTCCTCGACGACACCGGGCGACAGCGGCGACTCGCGATGGGGGCAGCGATCGGCGAGTGCGGCGACAGCGCCGTCGGCCCCTCGCCAGAGCACCACGTCATCGCCGAGCAGGCGCACGGCGTGCGGCCCGGCCGTGACGTCGAGCGAACGGGCGACAGCGAACCAACTGTCACGGAGTGGGGGGGCGCTGCACAGCTCACGACTCACACGTGCCACCCTAGTGAGCGTGCGCTTGCTTGTCAGAGGTTCCGCCGTCATCACGATGAACAGCACCCGTGAGGTCCTGAGCGACGGTGCCGTGCTCGTCGACGGCGACCTGATCGCGGCTGTCGGCCCCTACCGCGACCTCCGTGCGGACCACCCGGACGCACAGGTGATCGGCACTGCCGACTCCGTCGTGACCCCCGGCTACGTCAACGCGCACCAGCACCTCACCGGCGATCGACTCGTGCACAGCTGCATTCCCGACGCGATCGATTCGCACACGGCGATCTTCGACTGGGCCGTTCCGATCCACGCTGCGCACACCGCCGACGACGACGAGCTCTCGGCCTCGCTCGCACTCGTCGAGGCCGTCGGCAATGGCATCACCTGCACCGTCGAACCAGGCACCGTGGCGCACCCCGACCGGGTGATGGCCGCGCTGCGGACGGTGGGAGTGCGCGGCACCATCGGCCGCTGGGCGTGGGACGTCGACGATGCCCCGTTCGCCGCACCCGCATCCGTCGTCGTCGAGCAGCTCGAGGCCCTCATCGACGCCGCCGAGGCAGAGCCGCTCATCTCGCCGTGGGTCACGCTCGTGGGGCACGACCTCATGTCTGACACGCTGGTCGAAGCTGCGGCCGACCTCGCGCGCCGACGGAAGGTCCGCATGACCTACCACATCTCTCCGTCCCCGTCCGATGCCGTGGCGTATCTCGAGCGGACCGGCAGACGGCCGCTCGTGCATCTCGACGGTCTCGGCGCGCTCGGCCCCGACGTCCTGCTCGGCCACGCGGTCCATCTCGACGATGCCGAGCTCGACCTCGCGCTCGAACGCGACGCTGCGATCGCGAGCTGTCCATGGGCGTACCTGCGCCTCGCGCAGGGCATCACCGCCGGTGGTCGTCACGGCGAGTTCGTCCGGCGAGGGGGGAGGCTCGCGCTCGGGTGCGACGCCGAGAACGCTGGCGACGCGGTCGACGTGCTGCGTGCGGCGGCGTTGTTCGTCGGTCTGGCGCGAGACCGCGCCCTCGACCCGCTGTCGTTCACGGCGAACGACGCGCTCGAGCTCGCCACCATCCGCGGTGCGCGAGCAATCGGGATGGACGATCGGATCGGTTCGATCGAGGTCGGCAAGCAGGCCGACATCGTCGTGCACGACACATCGGGACCCCAGTGGCAGCCCCGTTCGACCGATCCGGTTCGCCAGTTGATCTGGGCATCGGACGGGCGCTCGGTCAGTGACGTCGTCGTCGCCGGACGTGTCGTGGTCCGTGGAGGAGTCTGTGTCACCGTCGACGTGCGGGCGTTGTACGAGGCAGCCGCCGAGCGGAGTGTGTCGCTGCTGCGGCAAGCCGGTCACGGCTGAATGAACGTTCGGCGCGACCGTCGCTTGGTCAGACCATCAGACCAAATGCCGCCCTCACAACTGCTACGGTTCGTCCTGTGACCTACCCGAACACACTCATCTTCGTCGACCTCCCCAGTGATGACCCCGAAGCGTCCGGCAAGTTCTATGCGGAAGTCTTCGGCTGGGAGGTCGAAGGCCGACCCACCGGCGTCTTCCACCGAGCCGTCCCCGGCGGGCACTTCCTCCTCGATGACGGAACGCCGTCGCCGGTCGGCAACCTGCACCTCGGCATCTACAACGTGGCCAACGCCCGCCCGCACCCGGACGCGGCCGGCGTCGAGCCGCGTGAACTGAACCGCAACGGCCGCGCCGTGCGCGTGTGGGTCCTGGTGAGTGACGACGACAGCGTCGAGCGGATCCTCGACACTGCCGAGCGTCTCGGCGCGACGATCCTGTGGCGCAACCACTACTGGGCCGAGTTCAACGGCTTCAACGCAGCGTTCGAGGATCCGTGGGGCAACCACCTGATCATGTGGGTCAAGGGTGGCCCAGAACCGACGATCCCCGAGGATCACACCCATGAGTGACAAGGCCGACGACTACGCCCTCCACCCGCCCACCATGCGGTGGACGCACATCGCCCTGCCGGCCACCGACATCGACACGATGATCGACTGGTACACCCGGTTCACGCCGCTCGAGTTGCTCGACCGACGCGAGGACGCCGACGGCTACGGGGCGTGGCTCGGTCACTCCGACCAGGCGGACAAGCCGTTCATCCTGGTGCTCGTCAGCTTCTTCCGCGACCAGGACAAGGGCGCCCAGCCGATCATGGCACCGTTCGCCCACATCGGCGTCGAGGTGACGAGCCGCGCCGAGGTCGAAGCGATCGCCGACCGAGGACGTGCCGAGGGCTGTCTCGTGTGGGAGCCGACCGACATGCCACCACCCATCGGCTACATCTGTGCGCTGAAGGACCCCGAGGGCAACATGATCGAGTTCTCGTACGACCAGGGTGTGTACGCCAAGGCCCAGGAAGTCTGGGGAACCAACGCGTGAGCGTCGGTGGGCTGACGCCCGCCGAGGTGTGCCGCGAGTACCTGGCGCGATTCTCCCTCGGCGACCCGGAGGCGATCGCCTCGATGGTCACCGACGATTTCGTCAACGAACACACCGCCGCACTGGGTGCCGGCTGCGAAGGCCGCGAGGCCTACCGCGGCCGGCTCCCCGGCTTTCTGGCTTCGATGCCGGGGCTTCGCTACGCGGTCGAGGATGTGATCGCCGACGGCGACCGGGTGGCCGTTGCCTACACCTTGCACACGACGATCGACGACCGGCCGATCGCCGTGCGAGGCGTCATGCGCTTCCTGGTCCGCGGCGAGCAGATCGCTCACCGGACGGATTACTGGGACAGCCTCGTGTTCCAGCGGCAGGCTGGCCTGGCCTGACTCGAGCGGGCTCGACCGGCGCGACCGGTCAGCGGAGCGTGTCGATGACCCCGGCGAATCCCTCGATGGTCTCGCGCAGGCCGGCAGCCATCGTCTCGCGCATCGGGAAGGCAAGGTTCATGCTGATGCTGGTGAAGCCGAGGTCGAGGGCCTCACGGGTGAGCGCTGCACATTCGTCGGGCGTCCCGGCCACCGCGAAGCGCCGGACCAGGTCGTCCGAGATCAGCTCGTCGAGTTCCGGGTCGTCATGGCGATCGTGGTCGAAGTACCAGCCGCGCGAACGAGCGAGTGCTGCGTTCACCCGAGCCAACCATGCCGGGTCGACCTCGAGTTCGGCCGGTCGGATCAGTGCCACGTAGTGCGCCACGTAGCGCTTCACGCTACGGCGTGCGAGATCGCCGTCGGACGACACACAGAGCGTGAGACGCGGGGCGACCTCGACGGTCGACGCATCGCGACCGACCCGGGCCGCGCCCTCGGCGAGCCACGTGCGGTACTGCCCTGCGATCGTCGGTGACAGGAATCGGCCCCCCACCAGCGCAATGTCGGCCAGTTCCCCTGCGAGCCGCATCACCTGCGGACTGCGGCTGCCGATCGAGATCGGTACCGGCTGGGTGAACCCGACCATCGCTGCCCGATCGAGCGTGACCGTCTCGCCATCGAACGAGACCTCCTCGCCGGCGAGCAGTCGCCTGATGACCGTGACCGCCTCGCGCAGGTGCGCCACCGGCCTCGGGTAGGTCGAGCCGATCGCCTCGAGGCCTGCGCCGACGCCGATACCGAGAAAGGCGCGACCGTCGCTGATGTCCTGCAGGGTCGCCATCTGACCGGCCAGGACGGCAGGGTGCCGCGAGTACGGATTGGTCACCATCGAACCGAGCCCGATGCGAGACGTCGCCTGCGCCACGAGACCCAAGAGCATGAAGCAGTCGGGCCACAGGATCACGTCCGACACGCCCAGCCGGTCGAAGCCGGCCTGCTCGGCCAGACGCGCCAACTCGACGACCTCGCGGGCACGCATGCCCGGGCTGATCTCGGCCTCGAAGGTGACCCGGGTCGTCGTCACAGGACCGGGTACTTCGCCTTGTCGGGAAGGCCCGAGCGGGCTGTGATCGCCTCGCCCATGCGCTGCGATTCCGCCCACAGCCGCTCTTCGTCGATGGTCGTGCAGTGCCCGTCCTCGACCACGATCTTGCCGTCGACGAGCACCGTGTGAACGCCTCGGCCGTCGGCCGACCAGACGAGCTGGTTCATCACGTTGAGCAGCGGTCGCCACTCGGGCCGGTCCGTGTCGTGGACGACGACGTCCGCCCGCTTGCCCACCTCGAGCGAGCCGATCTGGTCGTCGAGCAACATCGTCCTCGCGCCGCCGAGCGTCGCCATCTCGTACGCCTTCTCGGCAGGGAACATCTGCGGGTCGGTACGGGCGTCCTTGAACAGACCCGCCACCAGGTAGGTGGCACGCATCAGGTCGGAGTAGTTCGAGGCGTTGTTGCCATCGGTGCCGATCGACACGTTGATGCCGCGCTGCACCATCTCGGGGAACTTGCCCACCTGCGTGATGCCGTAGCTCACCTTGAGCGCCGTGGTCGGGCAGTGCGCGACGTTGGCCCCGGATTCGGCGATCAGGTCGAGCTCGTGATCGTCGATGCGCACCACATGGGTCATGGCGACGTTGCGGTCGAGCACACCGATCTCGGCGAGGTGCACCATCGGCCGTTGGCCGAACTCGGCGATGAACCCGTCGGGGTCCATCTGCGCCGGCGACATGTGGAAGCTCATCCCCACCCCACGCTCGTCGGACAGTTCCTTCGCCGCTCGCCAGAGCGGGTCGCTGCAGGTGGTGTGGCCGACGAGGATGCTCCAGGCGCCGATGCGCCCGTCTGCATGGTCGGCATGCACGTCGAGTTGCCGCTCGAGATGCGCGATCGCTGCATCGGTGCTCTGGCGATAGACCGCCGGCTCGGGCGGGATGTCCCACACCCAACGACCGACCCGACCGCGGATGCCGACCTCGAGGAGCCCCTCGACGACCTCGTCGAGGAACCGGATCGTGCCCGCTTCGAGGAACGTGGTCGTGCCCGATCGCAACATCTCGACCGCCGCCAACTGTCCGCTGAGGCGCTCCTCGTCGGCACGGAACACCGAGTAGAGCGGTGTGAGCCACTCGAAGACGTTCTCGACGAACGGGGTGTCGTCGGGGACGTACCCACGGGTGAGTGGCTCGCCGGTGATGTGGATGTGCGTGTTGACCATGCCGGGCGACACGACGAATCGGTCGCCACCGACCACCCGACCGGCCTCGTACCTGCGCTCGAGATCGCTCGCCTTGCCGACGGCGACGATGCGGCCGTCGCGCACGGCCACCGCTCCGTTGCGGATGATGTCGCGGTCGGCGTTCATCGTGACCACGTACCAGCCCTTGACCAGCAGGTCGACGGCCTCGCGTTCGTTGCTCATGGTTGCTCCGTTTCCGTCATTCGTCTCGGTGCTCGGGGCGACTGGCCACAAAGACCTGGTTGAACCCGATCGGTTCGATCACTCGTATGAACTCGAACCCCGCGTCGACCAGCCAGTCGCGCACCTGCTCGTAGGTGATCAGCCCGCCCTGGCGGGTGTTGGCCAACATCGTGATGCCCATCTGCACACCGAACGGGTTGTACTTGCGGGTGTTGTCGGCGAAGTAGTCGGCCAGCACGATCTGGCCCCCGGGGCGCAACGCGTCGAACGCCCGGCGGACGAGCGCACCGGCAGCCTCGTCACCCTCGGTGCGGCACACGTGACCGAGCATCACCATGTCGAACGATTCGGGCTCGATGTCGATCTGGTGGAAGTCGCCGGGGCGCAACTCGACCCGGTCCTCGACACCGCGCTCGGCGATCATCGTCTCGGCGAGCGGGATCACGGCATCGAGATCGTTCACCACGGCGGTCGAACCAGCCGACTGCTCGAGCACCGCGAGCGACCAGGGTGCTCGGCCGGCACCCAGGTCGAGCACTCGCAGGCCCGGTCGTCGAGTCCAGCCGAGGCGGAACCCGAGGCGCGTGGCGGCGCGGAACTGCGTGGCGAACGTCGCCTGGACCAGTGGCCCGTAGAACGCACCGGGATCGTTCTCGATCGGGTTGAGAGCCGTGCCCGACCGGATCGTCTCGGCGAGATGTGTCCAGTTCTCGAGCGGGCCGGGCGCCACGTGCACGAGCGACGCCATCGACGCCGCTCCGCTGGTGCACAGATAGCGCTCGGCGGTCTCGGTGAGCTCGTAGACGTCCTCGACCTGATCGAGGAACCCGAAGGTGACGAGGGCGTCGAGCAGATGCTGCAGGTGCAACGGCGAGACGTCGAGATGCTCGGCCAGCGCCTCGACCCGGCACGACCCGATCGACTCGATGCCGTCGAACACACCGAGGTCGACGGCTGCCACCAGCATCCAGTACGACCCGTATCCCTGGATGATCGCCCACACCGGGCCCGACGGAGGCGGCTTGTAGTCGCGCCATGGTCGCCCGCGGCGAGCCAGGGTGTGGGTCTTCTTCAGCTCGGGGAACGGTGAGTCGGTGCTCACGGTTCGAGGACGATCTTGCCGAAGAAGTCGCTGCGCAGCATCTTGTCCTGCGCAGCAGCTCCTTCGGCCAGGGGGAACACGCTGTCGATGGGGGCGACGAACGAGCCGCCCGCATACATCGACCACGCTGCACCGAACTCTTCGTACCGATACGGGTCGGAGCCGAGGATCTGGATGCCCATGTGGAACATGAAACCGAGCGACGGGATCGTGGCCGTGTCGCCCGTGGTGTTGCCGCAGTTGACCAGGCGGCCCCTCGGCTTCAGCGAGAACATCGACGGTGCCCACAGCGCCGGCCCGACGTGGTCGAACACGACATCGACACCGGCACCCGCAGTGACGCCGCGAGCCCAGCCGGCGACATCGACCTCGCGGTTGTTGGCGACGTGATCGGCCCCGAGCTCGAGCGCTCGCTCGCACTTGTCGGCCGACCCCGCGGTGGCGAGCACCGTCGCGCCGTAGTGCTTGGCGATCTGGATCCCGGCCATCGAGACACCACTACCGGCAGCGTGGATCATCACCGTTTCGCCGGCAGCGAGACGACCGACGTCGACGAGCGCATGGTGCGCCGTCAGCCAGGCCGTCGGGAACGCCACTGCGTGATGCCACGACATGGCATCGGGGATGGCGTACACATGGGTCTCGGGGGCGAGACAGCGCTGGGCGTAGCCGCCCGCGACCGTCCCTCCGATGATGCCGAGATCGCCGTAGAGATCGCCCATGCCCGCCAGCGTGGAGCCGTCGGGAACCCCGGCCAGCGACGGATCGACGACGACTCGATCACCGACGCTCACCATCGAGACCTCAGAGCCGATCTCGCTGACGGTGCCGACCACGTCCATGCCGGCGATGTGCGGGAGCGTGAAGCCGGGCATGGTGAACCAGCCGTTGCGCTGCACCACATCGAGGTGGTTGAGGGCTGTCGCAGCGACGTCGATCACGACGTCGCGAGGGCCCGGCTTCGGGTCGTCCACGTCGGTGTACTCGAGTACGTCGGGTCCGCCGGGCTGGCGGTAGAGCAGGGCTTTCACGTGAGACCTCGGACAAAGGGTTGGGCCAGCGCTCGCGGCTGGCGGGTACGGGTGGCGAACACGGCGGTCACCACGAGTGCGACCACGTACGGCAACGCTGCGGCGAGTTGGGCGTTGATCTGGTAGCCGATCACCGGGAGCGCCTGCTGCAACGCGAAGAAGTAGCCGAACACGAGGCACCCGAGCAGCGTGCCGCGCAACGTCCACCCACCGAAGATGACGGCCGCGATCGCGATGATGCCCTTGAGGCCGACGTGGCCCGACTCGTACCGCGAGATCGAGATCTGGCCGAGGACGAGCACGGCGCCGCCGAGACCGGACGTGACGCCGGCGAACACGATGGCCTGCCTGCGCCGCAGGTTGACATGGATGCCCGACACGTCGGCCGCCTGCGGGTTCTCGCCCGCAGCGCGCACTTCGAGACCCCACCGGGTCCGGAAGACGAGCCACCATGCGAGCGGGACGACCGGCACGATCAGGTACATCGGCCACGGCTGCCCGAACAGGGCGGCGCCGATGAGGGGGATGTCACTCAGGACGGGGATCTCCCACGCTTCGGCCACCTTGGTCTCGGTGCCCAGGCGGTTGTCGAGGAACAGCGCGAGGCCGAGCACCAGCAGGTTGAGCGTGAGACCGACGACGAACTGATCGGTCACGAGCCGGTGGCTGAGGTTGGCCTGAACCCAGGCGATGACCACGCCGCCTGCCGTACCTGCAGCGAGACCGAGCAACGTGCTGCCGGTGTCGGTGTAGACGACCGCTCCGGTGAACGCCCCTCCGATGAGCATCGCCTCGAGCGAGATGTTGAGTGTTCCGGCACGCTCTGCCACCCACTCGCCGACCGCCGCAAAGGCGAGGACGATCGCGAAGCGCATCATCGACTGGTACATCGTGGCGCTCGAGAGCACGTCACCGATGGGTCCGAGGAATGCGACCATCTCAGGCCCCCTTCACGGCAGCAGCGCGCAGCGCACGGCGGCGGGTGCGGATGAACGAGACGGCCGGCGGGATGAGGAGCGCGAGCACCAGCAGCGACCGGACGATGTCGACGATCTCCCGCTCGACGCCCGTCGACGCAAGGAAACCCGAACCGGTCCGCAGCGCCCCGAACACGATCGCGACGGGGATGGCCACCAGCGGACGGTTGCGCGCGACGAGCGCGACGAGCAATCCCTCCCAGCCGACGCTGTTGGCGAAGCCGGGCGTGTAGCGATAGTTGGCCACGCCACCGGCGAGCATCATCCCGCCGCTGAGCCCGGCCAACCCGCCGCCGATGGCGAGGGCGATCGAGCCTGCCGCCACCGCCGACACACCCGCCCGCTGCGCCGTGCTGGCGTTCTGGCCCACCATGCGGAGCTTGAAGCCCCACACGGTCCGGGCCATCACGAAGGCGACCAGCAAGGCGAGGGCGAGCGCGATGACCACCGAGACCGGGAACTCGTTACCGAAGATCCGGATCGACGGCAGCCGGGTCTCGGCGCTCAACTGCCCGCTCGTCTGGGTCCGGTTGGGCCGGTTCGGGTCGGAGTCGAGCAAGAGCGACTGCCGCGTCAGCATGTAGCCCGTCAACTGCGATGCGATGAACACGAGCAGCAGGGTGGTGATCACCTCGGGCACCTTGCGCCAGTACTTGAGCAGCGCGGCGAGCCCCGACCAGAAGGCACCGCCGACGATGCCTGCGGCGAGAGCGAGGATCAGCACGAACGGTCCCGACCCGCGGGTCGCCACCATCGCCATGCACGCTGCGCCGAACAGGAGTTGTCCCTCCTGACCGATGTTCACGAGGCCGGCGCGGCTCGAGATGATGGCCCCGAGGGCGACCACCAGGAGCGGCGCTGCTTCGGCGAGGGTGTCCCCCCACCGACCGGGCTTGCGAACGCTGCCGTCGAGGAGGGAGTTGAGGACATCGCGCCACGGGCCACCCGTGATGGCGATCAGGATCGCCGATGCACCGATCGCGACACCGATGCAGAGCAGATAGAGGCCGATGTTGAGCAAGGCCTCGTTCCGGTTGCGGCGCGTCTCGAGCGGCGCCGGGTCGACCGGTTGCGGCGCGGGGTTGACCGCCGACGCCTCGAGCAGACCGGGATCGCTCATGCGGCGACACCTCCGAGGAGCAGGCCGAGGCGTTCGGTGGTTGCCTCGGCGACAGGGAGTTCGCCGATGACCGCGCCCCTCGAGAGCACGACGATCCGGTCGGACAGGTGGAGGATCTCTTCGAGTTCGGTCGAGATGAGGAGGACCCCGATCCCCGACTCGGCGGCCTGGCGGATGCGGGTACTCATGTACTCGATGGCACCGACATCGAGACCCCGGGTGGGCTGCGCAGCGACGAGCACCGCTGGACGTTGGCTCAGCTCGCGTGCGAGCACCACGCGCTGCTGGTTGCCCCCCGACAGGCTCCGCAGCGGGGCATCCGGCCCGGAGGCGACGATGTCGAACTCCTTCATCAGACGAAGCGCGTTCTCGCGCAGTGCCTTGCGGTCGATGACACCCGCCCTGGCCACCGACGCGGCCCGATCGATCACCAGGTTCTCGGCGATCGACATGTCGAGCACGCAGCCCGAGTGGTGACGGTCTTCGGGGATGATCGCGATTCCGGCTCGGGCCATCGCCCCGGCGCGGCCGGTACGGATCTGCTTGCCCTGCACCTCGATCGTGCCCGAATCGAGCGGGACGAGGCTCGACAGCACATCGCCCAGCTCTCGCTGCCCGTTCCCCTCCACGCCGGCCACGCCGACGATCTCGCCGGCGCGGACCTCGATCGACAGCCCATCGAGCAGTGCCACGCCGTACTGGCGCAGTGTCGCCCCCTCGATCCGCAGCACGATGGGCCGGTCGTCGCGCGAGGGCGCTGGTGCTGCGTGGTCCTCGTGTGCCATGGCTTCGACGACATCGGTCGCACCGAGCGCAGCGGCGGCGCCGCGCAGCGACACCTGTCGCCCGACCATGGCGCGAGCGAGCGACTCGGGCGTGGCGTCCCCGGTCGGGTGGTGGTGGACGACCGTGCCCTGACGCATGATCGTCACGACATCGGTGGCGTGGAGGATCTCGGCGAGCTTGTGGCTGACGAGGGCGACCGCACGGCCTTCACGGGCGACGACGTCTCGCAACGTGTGGAAGAGCTGTTCGCTCTCTTGAGGTGTGAGCACCGATGTCGGCTCGTCGAGGATGACGATCTTGGGATCGCGACGCAGGCACTTGATGAGTTCGACCCGTTGACGCATGCCGGCCGACAGGTCGGCCACGGTCGCGTCGGGGTCGATGACGAGCCCGTAGTGCTCGCCGATCTCGCGCACGAGCAGTCGAGCACGTTCGGGGTCGAGCTTGGTCCGCTCGCCCAGCATCACGTTCTCCCAGACCGACAGCGGCTCGACGAGGCTGAAGTGCTGGTGCACCATGCCCACGCCGAGCGACGCTGCCACCTGAGGATCGTGGATCTGTTGATTCGCCCCGCGCACCCTGATGGTGCCGGAGTCGGGCTGCACCAACCCGATGAGCATCTTCATCAACGTCGACTTGCCGGCCCCGTTCTCGCCGAGCACACCGTGGATCTCTCCGCCCCGGAGGACGAGATCGACGTTGTTGCACGCGACGACGCTGCCGTAGCGCTTCGTGACGTTGCTGAGTTCCACGAGAGGGGCGGGGGTCTCGACCCCCGCCCCGGTCGCGAGGTCCATGTGGTCCTCCATCGGGTGGTGCGGCTCGGCTCGGGCTCAGCCCGAGTAGGCCTTGCCCTTGATCTCGCCGAACTGTGCTCCGAACTCGCCGGCGGCGATCTTCGCGTACAGGTCGTCCATCGCGGTCTGCTGCTCGGCCGTGGCGTCGCAGATCTGGGCACCCGGCTGGGTGTCGACACCGACGCGGAACACGCGGATGTCGCCTTCCTTGAACGAGCCGTCGAGGATCTCGGCGAGGATCGTGTCGAGGTAGTCGCCGGCATCGAAGCGGACCTGGATCTGGTAGTCGAGGTCGTCGCGGTCACAGGCCTTCGACGAACCAGCCGACATGGTGATCACACCGGCTTCGTTGGCCAGCTTCACGACCGGCTCGTGCGCACCACCGAGGTACGGGTAGACGGCGTCGATGCCCTCGGCGACAGCGGCGTTGAACGCCTCGGTGGCGCCAGCGGTGTTGTCGAAGTCGTACGGGAACGAACCCGTCGGGATCATCTTCATCGTGAATGCCGGGTCGACTGCCTTCAGGCCGAGCTCGTAGGCGAGGTACGCCTCCTTCTCGAAGTTGAGGTCGCAGCAACCGATGAACGCTGCCGCGTCACCGCCCGACTCCTGCAACAGCAGACCGGTGGCGTAGCCGGCGGTGTAGCTGATCTCGGACGAGTCGTCCTGGCTCTGTGCCAGACCGGGGGTCTGGGGGTAGCCGGCGCCGCAGTTGCAGTACCAGAAGATGTCCGGGTACTGCTCGGTCAGGTCGGCCAGCGGATCGGCGATCTCGCTCGCGCCCACCGTGACGACGTCGACACCCTGCTCGGCCAGGTTGGCCAACTGGGTCGCGGCGTCTTCGGCGGCGATGTTGTCGACGACGATCGGGGCCTCGAAGCCGTTCTCGGCCGAGAATTCCTCGACCTTGTCGACGAGCGCCTGGTAGTAGGCGCCGTCGTCGCGCGGGCCGGCAGCAGCGATGCCGAACACGACCTTGCCGTCACCGTTGAAGTCGAGGCTCGACACCTCGACGGGAGCATCGGTCTCGACCGGAGCGTCGGTCTCGACGGGTGCGTCGGTCTCGACCGGAGCCTCCGTGTCGACCGGAGCCTCGGTCACTGCCGGGGTGGTGGTGTCGGCCGCCTCGTCGTCGCCACAGGCGGCCATGGTGATGCTCAGCGCAGCGAAGACCGCGACGCCGAGTTTGAACCGTGAAGTCATCTCTTCTCCTCAGGTGGTGTTCCGCGTTGGGAACGATGATGTGTGTCCGAAGACATGGTGTGTTGATGCATGTGCTTGATCGACCGGCGTTCCGGTCAGGTGATGTCGGGCGCCCTCCCCTGGCCCTGGTTCACCTCCTCAGTTCCTTGACGACATGCGACTTGTGAACATAGGCCGACGTGAGCGGTTGGCCGGCGCGTAGTGCTTCGACGACGCGCGACTCGCCCTCGGCGTAGCGGAGCGCCGCATCGAGCACGTCACCGCAGGTGTCACGCGTGATGCGAACACAGCCGGATGCATCGGTCACGATCATGTCTCCGGCGGTGATGACGACCGATCCGACCGTGACGGCATGGTCGATGGCTGCGACATGAGCCCTCCCTGCTGGGCCGACCACCTGGTGGGCCGACGCATAGGTCGGCACGCCGATCGCACGCATGTCGTCGACATCGCGAACCGCGCCGTCGACCAGCACGGCGACCGCACCGGCGTTGGCGGCAGCCAACGACAGGATCTCTCCCCAGACGGCACCCGGTGCCAGGTGTGCATCGGCGATGACGAGCACCTGGTCGCGAAGATCCGAGCTCAGCAACTCATAGAGCGGCATGAACCCCGGACCGTCGTCGCCGGCGACCAGCCTGACGGTACGGGCGCTCCCCGCACGCGCCCGGTCCGGGCCCACCACCGTGGCGAGCGGTGGCGTGAGCCAGCCGTCTCGACCCCACAGTGCCAGCACGTCGGCGATCGCCGACACGGGTGGCACTGCAGGTGGACGTGAGGGGTCGGACAACTCGGACACGGTTGCCTCAGACGGCCCGCAGCGTGGGGGAGGTGACCGGTACCGCCGAGTCGGGCCAGTGACGCCGGTAGCGCTGGACCAGCCAGCGGTTGAACTGCACGTGGCTCTCCTCTTGCCACGAGTACCGTCCGCGTGGGGCGAAGCGTGAATGCAGCCCGCGCTGCACCTTGGTGGTCGCGTCCTGGTCCTGCTGCACGAACACCTGCACACCCTCGTCGCTCATCTTGAGCAGGTACTCGAACATCGGGTGCTCGAGGGCCGAGGGGTGGAGCAGGTACCCGATCTCGAGGTCGATCGTGTCGACCGTCTTCGGATGCACGATGAAGAAGAACGCCTGGTCGGGTGCGGTACCGAAGCAGAGCGTCGGTGGCATCAGGGCGAAGGTGGAACGCCACCGCTCTTCGTCGGTGAGCTTCGGGAACACCGGCATGAGCGCCTTGGTGGTCGCATTGAACCCGCCGTCGATGTGGGTGTAGCCGTTGGTACGGAAGATGACGTTCGACGAGTCGTCCCACTCGACCGGGAAGGCGGCGAGATTGCTCGGGCAGAAATCCTGGATGGTGTGGTGCAGGCGATTGGCGTGATACCCGTCGTTGAAGTTCTCGAACATCACCTTCCAGTTCCACGGCAGGTCCGTCAGCGTGAACGTCCCCGGGCAGACCGTGTCCTCGAGCTCGTAGTGCTCGACGAACGGCTCGTACCGGGCCAGCGTCGGGCCGAGCGGGGCGGCGTCCGCGTCGAAGTTGACGAAGACGAATCCCTTCCAGAGTTCGACGCGCAGGTTGGGCAGGCCCCACTCCTTCTTGTCGAAACCATCGGTGCGCTCCATGGCGGGCGCTCCGAGCAGACGGCCGTCGAGACCGTAGATCCACTGGTGGTACGGGCAGGTGAACGTGCCGCAGTTGCCCTGGCCGTCGACGAGTTCCATGCCACGGTGCTGGCACACGCTCGAGAAGGCACGGATCTCACCGTCCTTGCCCCGGGCGACGATGATCCCCTCGCGGTTCACGCGGGTGGTGAAGTAGTCGCCGTTGTTCGGGATGCGACTGGCCAGGCCGACGCACAACCACTCGTGTGTGAACAGCGTGCTCCGCTCGAACTCGAGGAACTCCTCCTCGATGTAGATCTCGGCCGGCAGTGTGCATGCCGTCGCCACGTTCGTGATGGACGCATCGAACGAGGCGAGCAGTTCTGGGGTGAACATGCTGTCGGTGGTCATGCCGGGACCGCCTCTGCGGGATCGCCGTACCCTCCGCCACCTGGAAGATCGAGGCGAACCCTGTCGCCCGGGGCGAGCGTGATGCGCTGCTGGGTCCGGACGGGCTCGTCGTTCACCGTGAACGATCCTGCTTCTCCGGACTCTCCGCCGAAGATGCCTTCGGGCGGGACCGCGAGGCGCGAGGTGACGGCGTTGAGTTGCCACGGCCGTTCCGTGTCGACCGAGAACTCGATGGTCTGGCCGAGGCCACCGGTCTGACGGCCGCGTCCGCCGGAGCCCTCACGGAGCTCCTTGCGGCGGAAGCGGATCGGAGCGGAGGCTTCGACGACCTCGATCGGAACCGCCGACACTCCCGTCGGGTACGAGCATGCCGACAGCCCCGGCTTGCTGTAGCGAGCGCCGACACCGCCGGCATACGTGAACATCGCCGTGATGAACGGACGTCCGTCGTCGTGGGTGCCGCTCACCTGCATCGTCCAGACGGCGCCCGACCCCTCGGCCATCGACTGCTCGGGCTTGATCTGGGCCAGCGCCTTCAACAGGGCGTTCGGCAAGAACATGCCCACCACGTGGCGGGCGGTGCACGGTTGCGGAGAGACCGCGTTGACGATCGAACCGACCGGCGCCTCGACCTTGATCGGCTCGAGACTGCCGTAGTTGTTCGGCAGATCGGGGTTGAGCACGGCACGGACCGCGAAGGTCGTATAGGCGTGCGTGTAGTTCTTGACCACGTTGATGCCGTACGGGCTGGCGCCCGAGCTTCCCTCGTAGTCGACGGTGATCTCGCCTGCCACCGGGTCGACCGTGATCGCGCAGACGATGTCGATCCGGCTGCCGTCGGCGAGGTCGAGCTCTGCCGACGAGCGGTACGTGCCCCCTGGCAACTCGCGAATGCTGGCTCGGGTGGCGGCCTCGCTCCGCTCGATGATCTCGTCGGCCAGGTCCTCGATGTCAGCCAGACCGTGCCGTGCGCACAGCGCGAGCAGGCGTTGCGCGCCGACTTCGCCCGACGCCATCTGTGCATGGAGGTCGCCTGCCATGTGGTCGGGCTGACGCACGTTCGAGAGGATGAACTTCCAGACGTCGTCGTTGCGCTCGCCCGCCTTCATCAACTTGCAGATCGGGATCCAGAGGCCTTCTTCGAAGACGTCGCGGGCACCGGCACCGATGCCGTAGCCGCCCACGTCGGTGTGGTGGATGGTCGAGCCGAAGAAGGCGATGACCTGTCCGCCGCTGAACACCGGACACAGCACCGTCACGTCGAGCAACTGACCGGCGGTCTTGTACGGATCGTTGGTGATGAGGACGTCACCCGGCACCAGCGACTCCGGCGGGTACTCCTCGAGTACTGCCGATGCTGCCCGAGCCAGCGAGTTGATGTGCCCGGGCGTACCGGTGACGGCCTGGGCGACCATGCGACCTCGACGGTCGAACACGGCGTTCGCCAGGTCTCCGGCCTCTCGCACGATCGGCGAGAACGCGGCCCGCTGGAGCGCCTTCGCCTGCTCGTTGACCGTGGCGATCAGGCTCTGCCACAGCACTTCCAGTTCGATGGGATCGAAACTCATGATGCACTCCTCTCGGCGATGAGCGAGCCGTCGGCGGCCACGGTGACCATCCAACCCGGCCGGATCACGGCCGTCGTCTCGCGCTCTTCCACGATCACGGGACCGTCGACACGTTGTCCGACGCCCAACTCCTGCCGGCGATACACCGGCGTCTCGACCGCAGGCACGCCGCGGCTGAACTTGACCATGCGATGGCCGTGAGGCGCTCCGGGCTCGGAGGCCAGGACCGGCTGCGGTTCGATCGCATCGGCCGCGGCCGACACCGACAGACGCCAGGTGACCACCTCGACCCCCACGTCCGGAATGGTCAGGCCGTAGATGCGCCGGTATTCCGAATAGAAGCGCTCTGCCACCTCGTCGTCACCAGCGGGCCAGACATCGCTGTCGCCCGCCAGGCCTTCGCCCACCCAGATGGTGATCTCGTTGCCCTGACCCTGGTAGCGGGCGTCGATGCCGTATCGGAAGCGGATCTGATCGGACGGAACACCCGCCGCTGCAAGCACTCGACGACCCTCGGCGCGCAACTCGGCCAGCAGCGCATCGCGCTCGGCGGCGACGTCCGGGGTGAGCGGGCGAACCATCGACCGCGACAAGTCGATGCGGACCGGCGTGACGAGCGTGCCGAACGCAGAGAGCACCGAGGCATTCACCGGGTAGATGACCCGTGGCGACTCGAGCAGTTCGGCAACTCCACAGGCGTGGATCGGGCCTGCGCCACCGAACGCGAGCACCGACACGCCGCGAAGATCTTCACCCATCTCGACGGCGTGCATCCGCGACGCGGCCGCCATGTTCTGGTTGACCAACTCGTGCACACCGGCCGAGGTCTCGTCGACCGGCAGTCCGAGCTTGTCGGCCACCGATGCCAGCGCAGCTCGGTTGGCTGCAAGGTCGAGTGGCATCTCGCCGCCGAGGAAGAACTCGGCATCGAGCATTCCGAGCGCCAGGTCGGCGTCCGTGACCGCCGGGCGCGTCCCGCCGCGTCCGTAGCAGGCCGGTCCGGGCGCAGCGCCGGCGCTCTCCGGGCCCACCTTGAGCAGGCCGAGTTCGTCGACTCGCGCAAGGCTTCCGCCACCGGCGCCGATCTCGACCAGGTCGACGCTCGGGACCGACACGGGGAATCCCGAGCCCTTCTTGAAGCGATAGATGCGGGCGACCTCGAAGGTGTTGGTCAGCTCGGGTTCGCCGTCGATCACGAGGCACGACTTGGCCGTGGTGCCACCCATGTCGAAACAGAGCAGGCGCGACTCGCCGAGACGATCGGCGAACCAGCTGCCCGCCAGCGCTCCGGCAGCAGGGCCGCTCTCGACCAGACGGATCGGGGCGCGGGCGGCGTCGTCGGCCGACACCACGCCACCGTTCGACAGCATCATCAACACCGATCCGCCGAACCCCTCGGCGGCGAGCCACTTCTGCAGCTCGTCGAGGTAGGGCCCGATGACCGGCATCGTGGCGGCATTGCAGGCCGTCGTGATCATTCGTGGATACTCACGGATCTGCGGCGAGATCTCGCTCGAGGTGCACACCGGCACACCGAGCTCGGAACGCAGGTGTGCTGCGATGACCCGCTCGTTCTCGGGGTTTGCGTAGGCGTTGATGAGGCAGATGCCGACCGCCTCGACCTGCTGGGCGCGTAGCGCCTCGGTGATCGCTGCCAGCCCGGCGGGTGTCGGCGACTCGACGACGTTGCCGGCCGGATCGATGCGCTCGTCGATCTCGACGATGCGGTCGCGCGGAACCGGCGGATCGGCGAACTCGATCTGCAGGTCGTACATGTCGTAGCGGTGCTCGTCGCGGATGAGCAACGTGTCGGCGAATCCCGTGGTCGTCACGATGGCTGCTCGACCGATCTTGCCCTCGATGAGCGCATTGGTGATCAGCGTCGTGGCGTGCACGATCGGGGCCGTGATGTCGGCCGGACGTACCCCGGCCTTCGCCAGCAGCATCCGCACGCCCGTTCGCACGCCCTCGAGGGGCGCCGACGGCGTCGTCAGGGTCTTCTCGACCACGACCTTGCCCGTCGACACGTCGATCAGGACGAGGTCGGTGAAGGTTCCGCCGATGTCGACCGCGAGTCGCCAGTCGTGGACGGCCGCAGGGGGAGCGGTGGCGTCAGACATTTCCATGATCCTTTCGAGGTGGGGAGAAGACGTCGAGGATCCACACCTCGTCGAGTTCGTCGTCTCCGTTGAAGATCGAGTCGCCGTGCCACACACCCTTCGGCGCGAGGTAGATCTCGCCTGGGCCGAGCACGACGCGAGTGGGGTCGTCGGGGTCACCGATCCGGAAGTCGAGTGAACCGCGGATGATCGTCCCGAGCTGTTCCTGGTCGTCGTGACGATGCAGGATCGACCCGACCGAGCCGCCAGCGATCCGCCAGAACCAGAGTTGCAGGTTCTCTCCGTCGATGATTCGGCGACGAAATCCAGGTCGCTGTGTCTCGAGGAACAGTGCGTCGTCGAGGAAGTAGCAGTAGGGGTTCGTGACCGCCTGCGCCGTGGGATCCATCAGTGCAACCTTTCCAACATGCGGGTCTCGACATCGTCGAGGTGGGCGATGACGGCCTTGACCGTCTTGCGCGGATGACCGGCGACGAGCGCCGCTGCGATGGCACGGTGTGCGGCCATCGATGAACAGATGATCTGGTCGACCTCGGCTCGGTTGATCTCGTCGTAGAGGAGCGAGTCGAAATCGTTGGCACCGAAGAGGGCGGCGAGCGCCTTTGCGTAGACCTCGGTCAGGAGTGGGTTGGCGCAGGCGCTCGAGATCGCACCGTGGAACGCTCGGTCGACCCGTCGGAACTCGACGAGCGAGTCGACCTCGGTGGCGGCGAGCGTTGCGATCTCTGCCCGCTGGAAGTCGTCGGCGCGAACGGCTGCGAACTCGGCGATGGCCGGCTCGAGTACGCGCCGGACCTCGAACAGTGGCGCGACCAGCAGTTTGCGGCCATCGAGCCCGCCGCCGGCGCCCGAGAACCTGACCTCGGGGAGCCGCTCGGCGACGACCGGCCTGTTGCCGCGTCGCACCACGTACCCGGCGGCGATGAGACCCTGGATCGCCTCGCGGACCGAGGTTCGGGCCACCCCGAAGGTGTCACACAGGGTGCGTTCGGCGGGGAGCGGACTGCCAGGTGCGAGTTCGCCCCGACGGATGGCTTCGACCAGTTGAGCCCGGATCTCTCCCGACAGGGTCCGACGTTCGACGACGTCGAGGGTCATCGCAAGCCCAGTTCGGCGAAGCGGCGACGGTCAGCGTCGATGTCGAGCGGTTCGATGATGGCCTGGTTCTCGGCGGCTCCCCAGTGAGCGGGCGGCACCAACCACATCACTTCGAACTCGAGCCCATCGGGATCGACGGCGTACAGACTCTTGTTGACTCCGTGATCGCTGGCACCGACCAGAGCACCGGCTGCGCTCAGCCGATCGCGCATCGACTGGAGGTCCTCGAGGGTCGGGACTTCCCAGGCGATGTGGTACATCCCGACGGTGCTACGGCCGGCCTGACTCGGTGCCGCCTCGTGGCCAATGGTGAAGAAGGCGATGTCGTGATGGTTCTCCGACGCGGGCGCCCGCATGAACACGTAGCCACCACCGGGGTGTTCGACCACCGACTGGAAGCCCAACACCTCGGAGTAGAACCGCTGGGTCCGCCGCGCGTCGCGCACGTAGAGCACGGCGTGGTTCATTCCTGTGATGGCCATGTCACCTCTTTCCGCCGTGGGGGGCACGGCTGTGGACTGATTGTCAGACCATAGCCGGAACACGGATGGCCGTCGCGCAGCGAACGCGAGCACCGTCAACGGATGATCGAGCGTGCCAGTGAGGCGTGGCACCCGAGCGTTCCATCGACCACCTGGGTGATACCGAGGTCGACGGCGACCGAGGCGAGGGAGTAGGCGTCGTCCCGGCTCAGGCCGAGATGGGTCGTCATCAGCCACAACATCTGCTCGGCCGCCATTCGCATCGCTTCGTCGAGGTCGGCCCCGAATCCGTGGGTCACCCACTGGTCGGCGGTCTCGAGCAGCGGCGACGTGACGCCCAACCCTCGAACCACCGAGACCTGGATGGTGGCGGTGAGGGAGGCCTCGATCGCCGTCCCGCACATCTCGCCGTCGCCCTGGGCGAAGTGCGGGTCGCCGACGAACAGGTTGCCCCCGTCGACGAAGACCGGGTAGGCGATGGTCGCCCCGGGGCCGAACCGCCAGTTGTCGACGTTGCCGCCGAACACACCGGGGGGGATGGACGACAGTCGTTCGCTGGTGTTCGGCGCCACCCCGATGACACCGAAGTGCGGCCTCACCGGGACCTCGACCGCGGTACCGAAGGGCTGCCGCCGTGCGCTGTCGGGTTCGCTGATCACCCCCGGGAGGTCATAGAGCGGCCGGGCATCGAAGTCGAACCCGAACCGCGCTCGGGCGATCGACGGGAACCGCGACGGCGACTCGCCGTCGGGGCTTGCACCGTCGAGTTCGTAGATGGTGATCCGCTCCTTGCCGAACTGCTCGTACAGCAGGCCCCAGTTGGCGGCGCAGTTCGACCCGTGAGGCAGTCGGGGGCGCATGTCGAGGATCCGTACGACCAGTGCATCACCGGGTCTCGCCCCCCGAACATGGATCGGTCCGGTCAGGATGTGCACCCCGGGCCCACGCTCGCCCTCGGGGACCGCCGCCCACAGCGCACGGATCCCGTCGTCCATCATCAGGTCGGGGGCGTCACCAGCGTGGTGAGTCACCGCCTCGATCTCGATCACGTCGCCAGGGTCGACGGTGATGGCCGGGGGCTGGTTGCGGTCGAAGTACCCCCAGAAGCAGCTTTCGGGGGTTGCGGGAAGACGGTGCGCCGCGCCGATCGGCTCGAGCGCGCCCGTGATGTCGAGCGGCATGGCCCGCACAGTAGGAAGCGGCCGTTACAGGGGTGTTTCCGGAGATGGGCCAGCGCGACAACAGTTGGTCAGACCATCAGTCCAGACGACGCCGTTCGAGCGGACCCGGCGTAGATCTCGACCGCGCTGCGAGGACCCAGTGGGAACACACCGCGGACCGATCCGGCATCGACCACCGTCTGCGGGCTGGTCGGGGCGTCATCGGCGATGACGACTCGAGACTGCACCCACCGGAACGCACCGTTGCCGCCGACGCTCGAGCGGGCGCCCGGTCCGAGGTCGGTCTCGTGGTCGAGCACCGCCCGCCCCCCGACCACCACGCGCTGGCGGAGCGACAGCGTCCCGCTCTGTTCCTGGTATCGGCCCAACTGCACGGCGTCGGAGAACGTCACCGACGCCGAGGACGCAGCGTGCAGCACGGTCGACACGCCGTGTCGGCTGCCGAGCACGCTGATGGTCGGTTCGAGTTCCCAGTCGAGCGTCGCCCGCTCGGCGACCTCGACAACGGTCCGGGTCACCGATCGCAGTCCGGCGGGGCCGGGCTGGACGAGCGACGCAGCGACCGAACGGACGCGCACCCTGGCATCGTCGGCGACGACGAGGACCAGCTCGAGTTCGTCGCCGCCGAGCGGGCCGGCAGCGCCGTTCACCAACAGCAACGCGAGCGAACCGTCGGTGGCGACGCCATCGATGCGCATCAACAGCGGCACCTCGCAGCGCATCCGGCGAACCACGGTCGCGCCGGCTCCGTCGACACCGACCTCGATGCGTGTCGCGGCCCGCACGTGACGTCAGACCCGGCGATGCCCGCGCCAGCGAGCCAGCTCGTCCATCACCCAGGCCCGGACAGCTGTGACGCCGTCGACGTCGACCAACGAGGTGAAACAGATCGGCAGGTCGCCGCGTCGCGCGCGAGCATCGCGGTCCATCACCGCGAGGTCGGCACCCACCAACGGGGCGAGATCGGTCTTGTTGATCACCAAGAGATCGGCCGTGGTGACACCGGGGCCACCCTTGCGGGGCACCTTGTCACCGCCGGCGACGTCGATCACGAAGATCTGGCGATCGACCAGGGCACGGCTGAAGATGGCGGTCAGGTTGTCTCCCCCGCTCTCAACGAGCGTCAGCTCGACCGGGAAGTGCGCCGCTTCGAGCCGTTCGACGGCATCGAGGTTCGCCGAGATGTCGTCGCGGATCGCCGTGTGAGGGCATGCGCCGGTCTCGACAGGGGCGATCCGGTCGTCGGCGAGCACGGCCATCCGCCGCAGCGCCTCGGCGTCTTCGGTGGTGAAGATGTCGTTGGTCACCACGACGATGCTGAGTTCGCTCGCCAACGACCTGCACAACGCGGCGACGAGCGCCGTCTTGCCACTCCCGACCGGACCGCCGATGCCGATCCGGAGCGGCCGGCGGCCGTCCGGATCGTTCTGACCGTTCTGGCCGTTCTGGCCGAACGCCCACGCCGAATCGTCGGCAGCTGACGGGCCGTGCGCATGGTCGTGCACTCGGTCGTGCCCGTGTGAGTGGCCGTTCGAGGGTTGATGATCAGGAGGCAAAGAGCCTCACCTCCCAGGTGGCATGGTGTTCGGCCAGGATGTCGGCGAGCAGGCTCGTCGTGGCGGGAAGATCTGCGGCGCTCGACGCTGCGCTCGCCGTCTGCGCAGCGTGGGCAGCGATGTCGTCGAGCACGTCGGCCCTGCGCGCCGCCAGTGCCTGCACGTCGAACGGGTCGAGACCGAGCAATCGCACCGAGGCGGTCGTGATCGACCCGACCAGGTGGTGCAGCGAACACAGTGCCGCGTCGATCGGCGCCAGGCCGGCGGCCCGCGCGACGGCACCGAGCGCGACCGGCTGCATCGGGCCCGAGTGATCGAGGCCCAGCAGTTCGCCCTGTCGCGTCGCCGGCCACGCCCGCGACGCTGCACGGAGCAACTGGCGACCGAGCGAACGGCTGACGGACCGCAGCCTCGGCGACAACGTGCGGATGGCCAGCTCGGCGTCGAGCTCTGCCCACTCGAATCTCGTGTCACACGCTGCGGCCGCGAAGGCGGCCTCGGTCGGCGCGACGGTTGCCAGACGCCCGTCGATGAACTCGACGAGGTCGTCGAGAGTCCGGATGTCCCCACGAGCGCAGCTCGCCTCGACACCGCCGCTGTGGGCGTGCGCGCCCGTCGGGAACCGGCTGTCGGCGAGCAGCAGCAGTGTCGCCAGGCTCATCGGAGTGAGCTCCGGGACATGACGGTTCGGGATGTGCGGGTTCGAGACGTGGCTGGCATGTCAGAACAGAAAGTACCGTTGCGCCAGCGGCAGCTCGCGTACGGGCTGCTCCTCGATCAACTCTCCGTCGATCCGGACTGCGAAGGTGTCGGCGTCGACGGTGATCGACGGCATCGCATCGTTCAACGGCAGATCAGCCTTCCCTCTTCGACGGGTGTCGGCCGCTGCGACCAGCCTCCGTTCGAGACCGAGGCGTTCCGCCAGCCCGTCATCGAGCGCCGGTGCTGCGACGAAGGTGATGCTGCTCGCCGCAGCCGCCCGCGGTAGCGCCCCGAACATCGGGCGCGACAGCACGGGCTGTGGGGTCGGGATCGACGCGTTCGCGTCGCCCATCGCACCCCATGCGATCATCCCACCCTTCATCACGATGTGAGGGCGCACACCGAAGAACTTGGGTTCCCACAGCACCAGGTCGGCGAGCTTGCCGACCTCGACCGACCCGATCATCTCGTCGAGTCCGTGTGCCACCGCGGGACAGATCGTGTACTTCGCCACGTACCGGCGGACCCGGTGGTTGTCGGCCGGTCCGTCGCCCGCGAGCGGCCCACGGCGGCGCTTCATCACGTGTGCCGTCTGCCAGGTGCGCAGGACGACTTCACCGACGCGGCCCATCGCCTGTGAATCGCTCCCGATGATCGAGATCGCCCCGAGGTCGTGGAGCACGTCCTCGGCCGCGATGGTCGACGGGCGGATCCTGCTCTCGGCGAAGGCGAGATCCTCGGGAACGGACGGGTTGAGGTGATGGCACACCATCAACATGTCGAGGTGTTCGGCGAGCGTGTTGACCGTGTGAGGACGGGTCGGATTGGTCGACGAGGGCAGCACGTTCGGGTACGAGGCGACCGTGATGATGTCGGGGGCGTGTCCACCGCCCGCACCCTCGGTGTGGTACGTGTGGATCGATCGGCCGGCGATGGCGGCGAGCGTCGACTCGACGAAACCCGCCTCGTTCAGCGTGTCGGTGTGGATCGCCACCTGGACACCGGTGCGGTCGGCCACGGTGAGGCACGCATCGATGGCGGCCGGCGTGGTCCCCCAGTCCTCGTGCAGCTTGAACCCGCCCGCGCCCGCGAGGACCTGTTCGTGCAGTGCATCGTGCGAGACCGTGTTGCCCTTGCCGAGCAGCACGACGTTGACGGGGAGGTGATCCATCGCCAGATGGATGCGCTGCAGGTTCCACGCCCCCGGCGTGACGGTCGTTGCCTTGGTGCCCTCGGCCGGCCCGGTGCCGCCGCCGATCACCGTGGTGATGCCCGACGCCAGTGCCTCGTCGACGATCTGGGGACAGATGAGGTGCACGTGGCAGTCGATCGCACCTGCGGTCAGGATCCGACCGTTGCCGGCGATGATCTCGGTCGACGGTCCGATCACCAGTGCCGGGTCGACCCCCGACATCGTGTCCGGGTTGCCCGCCCGGCCGATTCCGACGATCCGGCCGTCGCGGACGCCGACATCGGCCTTCACGATCCCCCAGTGATCGATCACGAGCGCACCGGTGATGACGACGTCGGGGGTTCCCTCGGCACGGGTCCTTGCCGACTGGCCCATCGACTCGCGGATCACCTTCCCACCGCCGAACACCGCTTCGTCACCGCCGACGCAGTGGTCGTGTTCGACTTCGACGATCAGATCGGTGTCGGCCAGACGCACGCGGTCACCGGTCGTCGGGCCGAACAGCTGCCGGTACCGGGCACGGCTGATCTCAACCATCGAGAGCTCCTGCCGTCTCGCCGCGCAGTCCGTGGACGATCCGCGCTCCGGTGATCCCGACGAGCGAGACGGTCCGCTCCATTCCCGGTTCGAACCGCACCGATGTTCCGGCAGGAATGTCGAGCCGGGTTCCGTGAGCAGTCCGTCGATCGAAGTGCAGCGCGGGGTTGGCCTCGGCGAAGTGATAGTGCGAGCCGACCTGCACCGGACGATCGCCCGTGTTGACGACCAGCAGTTCGACGACGGCCTGCCCGCCGTTCAGCACGATGCTCCCGTCCGGGCCACTGATCTCGCCGGGGATCACGGCACTCACCGGATCGGCCGGTGCAACGTCACCAGCTTCGTGCCGTCGGTGAACGTGGCCTCCACCTGGACCTCGTCGATCATCTCGGCAATTCCGTCCATCACGTCGTCACGGGTGAGGACGTGGCAACCGGCCTCCATGAGGTCGACCACCGTTCGCCCGTCCCGTGCCGCCTCGAACACCCACGAGGTCAGCACCGCTACCGCTTCGGGGTAGTTGAGGCGCAATCCGCGGCCGCGGCGCTGCTGTGCCAACTGCGCGGCGACGTGGACCAACAGTCGCTCCTGCTCGTGAGGCGAGAGATGCATCGGTTCGATCGTAGGAGCTGGCGCGTTTCGGCAATGTTTCCAACGTGTCGACAGGTGTCGACCGGTGTCTGCGGCGTGCCGCGCGGCGCGCCGCGCGCTACGTTCGGCCGGGTGATACCCGACGACCTCCGCACCCGTGCCGACAACCGTGGAGCCGCGCTCGGGGCGTGGATCTCACTACGCGAACCGCTCGCCGCCGAGGTCGCGTCGCGCGCCGGGTACGACTACGTGTGCATCGACATGCAGCACGGTCTGGCCGACCTCGACATGATGGGCAGGATGCTCACCGCCGTGGCAGTGAGCACCTCGCTGCCGATCGTCCGGGTTCCGTGGAACGAGCCAGGGGCGATCTCGCGGGCGCTCGACGCCGGAGCGCTCGGCGTGATCGTGCCGATGGTGAACACGGCCGACGAAGCGGCAGCCGTGGTCGCTGCAGCGAAGTATCCCCCGCTGGGCGCTCGCAGTTACGGCCCGCTCGCGGCTCGGGCGCGCTTCGGCGACGAATATGTCGCGCGTGCCAACGACCTCGTCGCCGTCATCCCGATGATCGAGACCGCCGAGGCGGTCGACAACGTCGAGGCCATCGCCGCAGTCCCCGGCGTGGACGGCCTGTACATCGGCCCGGCCGACCTGTCGATCAGCATCGGGCTGGCGCCGGCCGGCGATCAGGACGATCGTCGGTTCGTCGATGCCCTCGAGCGCACCGTCGCGGCGTGCCGTCGGCACGGCATCCTGCCGGGCATCCATGCCTCTGCCGAGCTTGCTGCCAAGCGGCGACAACAGGGATTCCGATTCATCACGGTCGGGTTCGACTTCGGTCCGATGTCGGCGGGTCTCACCTCGGCACTCCGCACCGCCGCTGGTTGACCGGGCCTTCGGCCCGATGCCGAGCAACCCTGCTCAATATGCTGCTGTCGACTGAGTTCCTGTGGCTGCGCGACCGTGGCCCTCTCGAAAGGTGACACCCCCATGACCGAAGCCTGGATCATCGATGCCTGCCGTACGCCGCGCGGCGTCGGCAAGGTCGGCAAGGGCGCACTCGCCGACATCCACCCGCAACAGCTCGGGGCCACGGTGCTCGCCGCGCTGCGCGACCGCAACGGTCTCGACACCCGCGATGTCGACGACATCATCTTCGGGACCAGCATGCAGGTCGGCACCCAGGGCGGCGACCTGGCTCGCATGGCCGCGCTCGACGCCGGATTCGACATCACGGCCAGCGGTGTCACCATCGACCGCTTCTGCGGCTCGGGCATCAGCACCACCAACATGGCGGCCGCCTCGATCATGTCGGGCATGGAAGACGTGATGATCGCAGGTGGCTGCGAGATGATGTCGCTGCACCCCGCACTCGGTGCGGCGCAGAGCAACGTTCGCGGCCCGATGATGGACGCAGGCAACGCCCGCCTTCGCGCCCGCCACCCCCAGACGCACCAGGGTGTCGCGGCCGACGCGATCGCGAGCCTCGAGAAGATCTCGCGCCAGGCGCTCGACGAGCTCGCCGTCGAATCGCAGACACGCGCCGCCGTGGCGATCGCCGAAGGCCGCTTCGACAAGAGCCTCGTCCCCGTCTACAAAGAGGACGGCACGCTCGCCCTCGACCGCGAAGAGTTCCCCCGGCCCGGCACCACGCTCGAGAGCCTCACCAAGTTGGCCCCCTCGTTCGCGGCGATGGCCGACTTCCCGCTCGACGACCAGGGCACCACGCTGCGGTCGATGGTGCTCGCCCGCTACCCGGGCCTCGAGATCGAGCACGTCCACCATGCCGGCAACAGCTCGGGCGTGGTCGACGGCGCCGCGGCCATCTTGCTGGCGAGCCCCGACGCCGCCCAGGCCCGCGGATGGAAGCCGCGTGCGCGCATCGTCGCCATGGCCAACATGGGTGACGATCCGACGTTGATGCTGAACGCACCCGTCCCGGCTGCCCGCAAGGTGCTGGCGAAGGCCGGCCTCGGCGTGGACGACATCGACATCTGGGAGATCAACGAGGCGTTCGCCGTCGTCGCCGAGAAGTTCATCCGCGACCTCGACCTCGCCCGTGGCAAGGTGAACGTGAACGGCGGCGCGATGGCGCTCGGTCATCCGATCGGCGCCACGGGTGCGATGCTCATCGGCACGGCGCTCGACGAGCTCGAGCGCACCGACGGACGCTTCGGC
>JBDKIV010000132.1:0-10810 GCA_039796935.1 Actinomycetota bacterium
GAGCGACGGCGGCGCGACGCGGCGCGGTGCGGTGGACGGCAAGAACAGCGGACTCGGCGCCAGCCGGGTAGTTTCTTCGTTCGCAACCCGTTCGGGTGGCACCGCACAACCACCGAAGGTACCGATGGACCAGTTCGATGTGATCCGACAAAGTGTCGACGTCGCGGTACGGGTCATCGCCAACGCGAGGGCCGACTGCTGGGCGACCGCCGTGGCAGCCGGGGCCTCGTATCCGGCCGGCGGCGACCCGTGGCTCGGTCATGCCGTCGAGCAGCTGTGCGTGCAGGCGGCCCACGCCCCCGACCTCGGCGATCCGTCACGCGTGGCCATACCCGAATTCGACGGGAAGATCGATCGCGAAGGAATCGATGCACTCACCGCTCGGCTGGTCGAACTGAGGGCTCTCATCCCTCCGGCCGCGCTGGGCATGGTCGTCTCCACCCCTCGACCGAGCCTGCGCTTCCCGACGTCGCCAACCGCGGACGACTCGCCGGCCACCGCCGAGCCGGGTGTTCGCCGACGTGCTCCGGCGTTCGGAGCGATCGCAGGCGTGGTGATCGCGCTCGTCGCCGGGGTGGGTGTCATCACCGCTGTCTCGCAGTCGTCCGACGACCAGGGCGCGTCGTCATCGCTCGAGTCGTCAGCGGTGTCGACGAACGTCGGCACCGAAGGTCCTGCCGCCACGATCTCGACGGACGATCCTGCGACCTCGACGCCATCGGTCATCGCCACCACGACGGCCCCAGAGGTCACGGCCAGCGCCACGACCACGACCGACGTCACCACCACCGTGACCACGACCACCGTCGTCGACACCACGATCGCTGCGCTGCCCGAAGCGCCGGCCACGACGGCCCGAACTACGCCGACTCCGCCCGCCACCGCCGCACCTGTCGCGACAGCACCGACGACGACGGTCCCGCGAACCACCACGACCACCGCCGCACCCACGGGGCCCGACCTGACCCAGCTCCCGTACTTCTGGGCACTGGCCACCTTCTCGGTACCGGGCGCCGATGCGATGGTGGCCACGAGCGTCGATCGAAGCCCGGCGTGGGCCTACGGCCAACACCTCCGTCTCGGGTTCGAAGCAGACCCGAAGGTCGTAGCCGCACGGACATCGCTGCGCCGACGAGCCGACGGGGGCCTCGACTGGTGCATCACGGGCACCTGTCGGGTGTTGCGCGACATCGTCGTCACCGGCGACGGACAGGTCGAGACCTTCACCGTCGACGGATCCCCACTCGCCCGCGATGTCCGCTCGTGGGCGGGCGATGGCCCCCTGCTGTGTCCGACCGGCCCAGCACCCTGCACGGACCCGACGTCCATCGCGCTGCGGATCGGGTCGGTGTTCAGTGTGGGCGGCTCGACCTTCGTCGACCTCGAGGTGACCGTCGGCCCGAACGCTCCCGGAGGCGTCCGACTCGGCGGCATCCAGGCGTTGGTCGACGCAACGGCACGCCCGAGCCGTGCGATCGTGGCGCCACTGGCCCCGCCCGGAGCCCGGACGGTGTGGCTCGTCCGGTTCGACCGCTTCGGTGCGCTGGCCCCGCTGCAACTCGACCTGAGCGTCGCCGTCAACGACGTGCCGGCGCAGTGGCAGCTCGTGGATCGGTGACCCGAGGCGTCGCACGAGCACACCCGGGAATACCCTGAGGGGTACCGGCGTTCTCCATGCGGGTCCGAGCGCGAGCTCGCCGACCAACTGATCCGACCGTACCGATTCGAGGAGTCACCCATGTCCACCAAGACACTCACCGCTGCGACGTTCGACTCGACCGTCACCGACAACGACATCGTGCTGGTCGACTGGTGGGCCTCGTGGTGCGGCCCGTGCCGGATGTTCGCCCCCGTGTTCGAAGAGGCCAGCACGAAGCACGGCGACATCGTGTTCGGCAAGGTCGACACCGAGGCCGAGCAGCAGCTCGCCGGCGCAGCGGGGATCCGCTCGATCCCGACGCTCATGGCGTTCCGCGAGGGCGTGCTCGTGTTCTCACAGGCCGGCGCGCTCCCCGCACACGTGCTCGACGACCTCATCGGGAAGATCCGAGGCCTCGACATGGCCGAGGTCCACCGCCAGATCGCCGAGCAACAGGCTCCGTGACCGCCTCGGCCGCGCCGGGGCCCGACCTGGATAGCCTCCACGGCCGTGAATCAGATGAAGAACCGGCTCCAAGGGCTGTCACTGCTCGATCGTGCTCTGTTGACCATGACGGACGACGAGCTCGAGGCACTCGTCGCCTCGCTGCCCGACGACCACCGCGGTGCGCTCGACAAGATCTGCGGTGCCGGCGAGGGCGGGTTCGACGATCCTGCGGCACGGACGATCGCCATCCGCTCGACCGTCGCGAGGGGGCGGATGACCGGCGGGCTCGAGCAGGTCGCCACCATCCTCACCGACCCGTGTCTGGCCGACTGCATCACGACACTCGGCTCGGCAGCCGATCATCCGAGCGAATCGCAGCTCCTCGAGGCCGCACCCGGCTTGATCGAACGTCATGGTCTGGCGACAGTTCGGCTCACCTTCGCTGCATCGGTCGCCGGTGAGGCCGCCGCCTCGGTCGCACTCACCCGGCTCCTGAAGCACGACGACGTGCTCGCCCTTCCACCGGCACCCGAACCGCCCGCTCCGACCGTGCTCGTGCAGCAGGCCGACGACGAGACGAAGGCCCGCCGCAAGGCGGCCAAGGAGCGCAAGCAGGCCGAGGCACGCGCCCGCCGCGAGCAGCAGCTCCGCGCCCGTAACCGGGCCTGATCTCCTCCACCCCGGTCGGCAGGCCCAGGCCTGTCAGCCCACCGAGGACGAACCCACGTCGACCGCAACGCTCAGGTGCTGGGTTGCCGACGGCCCGATGACGACACCCCGAACCGGCGCGACATCGGTGTAATCGCGCCCCCATGCGACGGTGACATGGCGACTCGGGGGCATCTGATCGTTGGTCGGGTCGATGTCGAGCCAACCGCCCACCGGCGACCAGACGCTGCACCAGGCATGCGATGCGTCGACGCCCACCAACTTCGCAGCACCGGGGGGCGGGAGAGTCTCGACGTAGCCGCTGACGTACCGCGCTGCCAAGCCCTTCGACCTGAGGCAGGCGAGCATCACGTGCGCGAAGTCTTGGCAGACGCCACGACGGGCGGCGACGACCTCTGCCACAGGCGTGGCCACATCGCTGAAGCCCGGATCGAACACGAAGCTCTGGTGGATGCGCCGACCGACGGCACGAACCAGGCCCGACAGCGACCTGCCCGGCACGAACAGGTCACCGACGAGTTCGTCGAGCATGGCCACCTCGGGCGTCGCCCGCGTGGCGGCGACGAATGGCGCCACCTCGACAGCCAGGTCCCCCCGTGCCGCGCCGAGCAATGCAGCGACGTCGTCCCACGACGGATCGGCACGTGCCGTTGCGAGATCGAGCCCATGGGCCGGCGTCTCATCGTCGACCTCGACCACACACCGACCGACCACGCACAGATGCTCGTGCCTGCGATGCACGCCGATCCGGACGACCCGATTGCCGAACAGGTCCGCCAACTCCTCGAACTCGTCGGGCGCTGGGTCGACGTCGATCGACGCGCTGACCACACGCTGGCGCGTGGTCGGCCGGGGCAGCAGATGGGCGACGGAGTACCCGTCTGCCATGGGCGACCCGTAGCGATAGTCGGTCCGGTGGACCACCGAGAACCTCGTCGTGCTCATGGCGCACCGAGCACCATGGGGTTCACCGGGTCCGAGAACCAACGGTCGACGATCGCCTCGCCGAGCTCGAGCAGCGGCCCGCGAGTCTCGAGGACGAGCGCGTCGACCTGCAGCCGGCGGCCACCGACGATCGTTCCCTCGACGGGCGTGATCGAGCCAAGGCTCGCCTGTTCGACCAGAGCCACGCCCCGTTCCCAGCCGAGCGACGCGACATGCTCTCGCATCCGGTCGAGTTGGAACGACAGGCTCCGGGGATTCGCATCGTCGTGCACCAGCAGGTCCAGCACGGCGGCCAACTCGATGTCGCTCCGGTACCGCCGCCGATACGCGACGAGGCTCTCGTTCGTCCAGAGCAGGGTCTCCGAGAGCGCCTGGAACGCCAAGGGATCGACCGCCGGCGCGAGCGCCGCCTCGATCGAACCCAGCACGGCGAGCGCCCGCTCGATCCGACGGCCGAGGTCGAGGAAGCGCCATGCCGGGCCGCGCACCACGCTCTCCATCGACAGACCGGCAAGTGCGGCAAGATCGACGAGCACCATGTCGAGGTCGTCGACCGCAGACGCAGGCGACACGAGCCCGGACGCGACCGAGCTGAGACGGGTGAGCACCCGCCCGGTCGTGGTCGACAAGTACGGGCGAACTGCCATGGCTTCGTCGACCACGGTGGAGATCTGCGCGGCGACGACACGTCGGCCGGCCGCAAGCTCTGCCTCGATCCGATCCACGTACGAGAGCGACTCTTCCTCTGCCCCGTTGCCGGACGGACTCGCCCCGCTACGGCCACCGCTGCCCGAACGGAGCAGCGCCAACGCACCATGGGCCCAGCCTCCCTGCCCGACCGCGATGAGCCCGAGGTCCTGGTTGAGCTGTCCAGCGATCACGCGGGTCACCCGCGCCGCCACCTCGGCTCGTTCGGCGGCACGCCCCATCCAGTACAAGCCATCTGCGGTGCGGCGGGTGAGGGAGGAACCGAAATCGACCTGACCCTGTGATGCGACCGTCGCGAGCCGGACGCCACTCCCCGACCCGCCGACGACCCAGACGTCCTTGGACGTACGCGATGTCGGCTCGGTCGGGTGGTCGCCGTGCGCCAGCACCCGTCCATTGCCCCCTGCCATCACCGTCGGCCCGTCGGGTCCGACCGCCACGTGCAGGCGGAGGACGACGTGACCGGGAACGATCGGCGTCGACGTGGACGGCGACCAGCACGGCGAGGTGGCAAGACCGTCGGCGTCGCTCCAGATCCCCAACTCGAGCCGCTCGCCCAGAAGTTCTCCCGCTGCCTCCTCGGCCCACGCTGCAGCCCCGAGCTCCTCGACAAGACGCGTCCCGAACGCATTCGCCAGCACAACGCCGCTCGAGCGCGCCGCCCACGTGATCGCCGGGACACCACCGGCCGACACGGCATCGAGCGGATCGAGCGGATCGAGCACAGCATCATCGATGCGCCGGTAGACGACATCGACCGGCTCGACGCCGTCGAGCGCTCGGAGCCAGACCCGGTTCGCTCGGACGACGAGGTCGGATGCCTCGACCAGGTGGAAGCCCATCTGCATGGCGAGGTACGAGTGCTCGATGAAGGCGGGATGGTTCGGCCCCCCACCCAGCACGACCGTGCGGGGTGTCCGCCGTTCGACGGGCGCCGACGACGCCAGGGCATGACGCAACGCATCGGAGAACCCCGAGATCGGGGCCACCGCAGACGACCGCATCATCTCTGGCATCACCCTCGACAGCACCGACCGGTTGAGCAGCGCATACCCTGCCCCCGTTGCGGTGTCGACGAGATCTTGCACGACACGCCACCGCCCGTCGGCGTCTCGGACGACGTCGACAGCGGCGTGGGTGAGCCACCTTCCGGGCCTGCGCGCAGCGAAGGTCGCCCGCAACGAGGGAGCCGAATAGAGCTGTCGTGCCGGCACGACAGCGCTCCGGACGAGTTGCTGTGGCCCGGACAGGTCGGCCAGCACGGCCTCGAGCAGGCGGACCCGCTGCGTCACACCCTGCACCAGTTGGCGGTGCTCGTGCTGATCGAGCACGAGCGGCAGCGGATCCACCCGCCAGGGTCTGCTCTGAGCGGTGATGCCAGAGCCCTGCCGCTCGTCGCTCAACTCATGGACGAGATGGCCCGCACCCTCGGCGTCGAGCAGTCGATCACCGTGGCGCTGCCACTCGCGTAGTTCGCCCACGTCGAGGCGAGCGAACATCGACCACGCGGGACGCACGCTGCCGTCAGCGCCGACTGCGTCGTCGTACCGGCTGGCCGCGGGCGCGACCGCATCGGAGTACAGCGGCGAGGGAGCCATCACGTACCGGATCGTACGAAGGCGCGAGCGACTGCGTCATTCACGCCTGCGAGTGCGCTCTGGACCCGATCCATCGCTGCGTCGAGCGATGCCCCATCGTCGACGCGAAGCGGGTCCGAGTCGAGCACCGCATCGAGACGATCGACGGCCGGCAACGTCACCTCGGGCTGCGGCAACCGCTCGAGCGCCTGACGGATGCGATCGGCGCAACTGGCAACCGAACGAGGGAATGATCGGGCGTACAGCAGGAACGTGACGGCACCGGCACCGTCGAGCGAGCCACGCTGGACCCGCTGGTACATCTGGAGCGCGCTCACGGAGCGCAACAGACCCATCCACTGGACGTCGTCGTGCATGCCCGACACCGACCGGTCGTCGCCGGACACGGTGGAGCGCACCGAGCCGAGCAGCGCTGCCGCCCGCACGCCCACCACTCGTGTCGTCATGTCGGCTCGTTCGATCGACTGGCCCAGACGCCACAACTCGTACGCCTCGTCGCGGGTCATCACGGTCGTCAGCACGCCGTCGAACTGCTGGCAGTCGCGAATGACTCGGGTCAGAAAGCGCGCCCGCGAGCGACGCTCGACCCCACCCTCGGCGTTGGCCGCCGCGTGGAGGTGCAGGTCGTTGACGGTCTGCCACGCCTCACGCGGCATCACCTCGCGGGTGATCCGCAGGTTCTCGCGGGCTGCAGCGATCGACGACGCAATGCTGCTCGGGTTGGACTCGTCGGACACCAAGAACCGGACGATCGGCAGTTCGCCCAGCACCTCGCCCTGTCGTGACTCGTCGATCAGATCGGCACCGCCCACCACGGCGAGCATCGGCTCCCAACTCGACAGCACGCCGATCGGCAGATCGATCACGAGGTCGGTGTAGCTCCGCACCAGGCGGGCCGTGTCCTCGGCGCGCTCGAGGTACCGAGCAGCCCAGTACAGGTGGTCGGCGACGCGGGACAGCAGCATCACTCGACCTCGACGATCCAGGTGTCCTTGCTGCCGCCGCCCTGCGACGAGTTGACGATCAACGACCCCTCCCGTAAGGCGACCCTGGTCAGCCCACCCGCCGTCACATAGGTCTGCTCGCCGCTGAGAATGAACGGACGGAGATCGACATGACGCGGCTGCAGCACGCCGTCGCACAGCGTCGGCACCGTGCTGAGCGAGAGGATCGGCTGGGCGACCCAGTTGCGCGGGTCGGCCTCGATGAGGGCGATGTGAGCATCGAGTTCGGCACGGCTGGCACGATCCCCGATCAGCAGTCCGTATCCGCCGCTCTCGTTGGCCGGCTTGACCACCAACTCACCGATGTGATCGACCACGTACCGGCGCTCGTCCGGGTAATGGCAGCGATAGGTCGGCACGTTCGGGATGAGGGGTTCCTCACCCGTGTAGTAGCGGATGATGTCGGGGACCCACGCGTAGACCACCTTGTCGTCGGCGACACCGGCACCGGGGGCATTGGCGATCGCCACGTTGCCGGAACGCCAGGCGCGCATCAGCCCGGGCACCCCGAGCACGCTGTCGGGCCGGAACACCTCGGGATCGATGAACGCATCGTCGATCCGGCGGTAGATCACGTGCACCCGCTCGAGACCCCCGATCGTGCGCATGTAGACACATTCGTCCTCGCCGACGACCAGATCGGCACCCTCGACGAGTGCCGCGCCGATTCGCTGCGCAAGGAACGAATGCTCGAAGTACGCCGAGTTGTGAACCCCGGGTGTCAGCACGACCACGGTCGGTGCACCCTCGGCCGGGGGTGCGATCGAGGCGAGCATATTGCCCAGCGCAGCGGAGTACCCGTCGACCGGAAGGATGCTCTGGCGGGCGAACAGATCGGCGAACACGCGCTTGCTGACCGCACGATTCTCGAGCATGTAGCTGACTCCCGACGGCACACGAAGATTGTCCTCGAGGACGTACATCGTGCCGTCGGCATCACGAACGAGATCGCTTCCGGATATGTGCGCCCACACACCGTGGGCCGGGTCGACCCCGACGCACTCCGGCCGGAAGTTGACCGAACGATCGAGCAGTTCGGCCGGGAACACCCCGTCGCGGATGATCCGCTGGTCGTGGTACAGATCGTCGATGAACGCATTGATCGCTCGGAGGCGCTGACGAAGCCCCGCGTCGACCTGGCGCCACTCCGACGCAGCGATGACGCGCGGGATGATGTCGAACGGCCATGCCCGGTCGATGCCTCGACCGTCGGAGTACACCGTGAACGTGATGCCGGTCGCCAGGATCTCGAGATCGGCCAGACCCTGCCGCTCGAGCAACTCTGCATGGTCGAACGACCGCAACAGCTCGACGAGCGCGATGGCCGCTGGCCGCGGCGAGCCATCGGCAGCGAGGAGTTCGTCCCAAGCGGTGTCCCGCACATCGACGTGAGCCATCGTCATCGCCCCAACCTGGCCCGACGCCGTGTCGGGCCGGTCACGACTCTATGTCGCCTTCGTGAACGCTTGCGGGCACAGGTCGATCACGAGCCTGCTGCCTGCGGCTCCTTCGGGAGGCCGAGCACACGCTCGCCGACGATGTTGCGCTGGATCTGGCTGGTGCCGCCCCAGATCGTCTCGGAGCGACTGAAGAAGAAGGCGCTCATCAGCGGGCTCACCGGATATCCGTCGCGCCGCTTCTCGCGTGCCGTCCCGGGCCACGACGTCGCGCTCGCCACGTCGGCGAGCATCGACGCCGGCCCCTGGATGTCGAGGGCGAGCTCCATCGCGGCCTTGTGCATCTCGCTCCAGAACATCTTGTTGCTGGCGCCGAGCGCGATGACGCCCATGTCCTTCGAGCCGGTCAGCGTGGACGACAGCGATCGCAGACCGTTCACCCGCAGGATCTGGATCTTCGTGTAGTACTCCATGAGCCGCTGACGGATGAGCGGATCGGCGATGGCCCCGTTGTCGCGAGCCGTCGCCACCATCAACTTGTACTCCTCCTCGAACCGGCGGTACCCGGTCGTGGCGCTCATCCCGCGCTCGAAGGCCAGCGTCGAGTTGGCGACCTTCCAACCGTTGTTGACGCCACCGACGACATTGTCCTTGGGACAGCGAGCGTCGGTGAAGAACACCTCGCAGAACTCGGCGGTGCCATCGGGCTGGACGATGCCTCGCACCTCGACGCCGGGCTGACGCATCGGTACGAGGAGATAGCTGATGCCCTTGTGCTTGGGCGCATCCGCATCGGTACGGGTGAGGAGGAAGCAGTAGTCGGCGTGATGACCACCGGTGGTCCACACCTTCTGACCGTTGATGACCCACTCGTCACCGTCGAGGACGGCGCTCGTCTTCAGCGATGCAAGGTCTGAGCCACTGTTCGGCTCGCTGAAACCCTGGCACCAGCGCATCGTCCCGTTGAGGATCCGCGGGAGGAACTCCTGCTTCTGCTCCTCGGTGCCCCACTGCAGCAGCGTCGGCCCGACCAGCGTGTCACCGAAGAAGTCGGCCCGCAGCGGCGCCTTTGCTCGGGCGAACTCTTCGCTCAGCACCACGCCCTGCATCGTGGTCAGACCCTTGCCGCCGTACTCGGTCGGCCACGTCGCACAGATCCAACCGCCGGCGAACAGCTTCGACGGCCACGTCTCGTTGAACGCTTTGCGCGCCTCGGGATCCATCTCGAAGACCTCGCCGCGATCGACGGCCTCCATCCAGCCTTTGGGCAGGTTGTCGGCCAGCCAGGTTCTGATCTCGGTCCGGAAGGCTTCGGCGTCGGCGGGGTAACTCAGGTCCATTTCCCCAGTATTGACCCGTCGGTCAAGCGATGAAAAGTCGAGCGCCGATTCGACGATCACCCCGACGTCACATCCCGTTCACAGATCACGAACAGCCCGGAAACGACCCACTGCGTACCCTCGGGGGATGCTCGCTCCTGGCTCTCGGGTCGACGCCCGATCCAACCCCCTCGGATCGCAGGTGTCCCTCGGAGCCCAGGAGCGAGCCGTGCTCTCGGCGCTGCTCGCCAACCGCAGCCGCGTGGTCGGCCGACGAGAACTCGCGCGCCTCGCCGGTCTGACGGCGCTGAGCGAACGGCGCTGCGACAGCATCATCGTCCAACTCCGACGACGGCTCGGCGCCGAGGCCATCATCACGGTCCGCTCTCGGGGCTGGATGCTCGACCCCGATGCGGTCGCCACGGCGGCGGCGGCCGCGGGAGCCGCCGCCACGGATCCGCCATGACTCGGCGGACCCGGTCGCCCCGAATCGTCATACGGACGAAACACACCGGCGACGACCAGGAAACCGAGCGTTCCTACCATGCGTGGCGTCTCGTCCCAGCGTTACGTCGAGCGTCCGTACCCACACCTCTCACTCCACATGAGGAACACGTGCGCAGGATCCATCCACGCATACTCGTCACCGGCGCACTCGCCGGATCCGTCATCCCGGTCGTCATGGCGACCGGCACGGTCCTCGCCGAGGACGAGAACCCCGTCGCCAAGCTTCAGGGCACGCTCGACACGTTCATGTTCTTCACGTTCCAGGTCGCCTTCGCCGCGACGGCCGCAACGATCGTCTCGGGCGCCAGGGCCGAACGGACCAGGTTCACGAGCACGGCGCACAGGGCTATTCGACCGAGATGCTCGGCGTGAGCTGAGCGGCAGCCACTCTCGACACAGCGTGTTTGCCACGACACCATCGCACAAGGGGACAATCACATGAAACTCATCACCGCAATCATCAAGCCCTTCAAGGTCGACGACGTCAAGGACGCCCTCAAGGCCATCGGCATCCAGGGCATCACCGTCGGCGAAGTCCGTGGCTTCGGCCGCCAAGGCGGACACACCGAGACCTACC
>JBDKIV010000133.1:0-28051 GCA_039796935.1 Actinomycetota bacterium
GGTCGATCCGGACGCGTTCGATCGCTCCAGCGGTGGCCCGCTGGCCGCAGCTGAGCTGGGCTCCCTCGAACGCCGGACCCGTCGGGCTCGATGCCGCGAACTGTCGATGCCGGTCACCGACGACGATCTCGGCATTGGTGCCGACGTCGACGACGAGCTGCATCGCTTCGGAGCGATGGGGGCCTTCCGACAAGATGACGGCGGCAGTGTCGGCGCCCACATGGCCGGCGATGCACGGTGCGAGGTACACGAGAGCGTTGGGGAACGACAGCGACATCTCCGACGCCGACAGTTCGAGTGCCTCGGCAGTTGCGAGCGTGAAGGGTGCCTGTCCGAGCGGTGTCGGATCGATGCCGACGGCGATGTGGTGCATGACGGGGTTGGCGACCAGCACGATCTCGAGCACCTCACCGGGCTGGACGGCAGCCTCGGCGCACAGCTCGTGGACCAGTTCGTCCAGAGCCTGGCGAACCACCGCCGTCAGCGCCTGGTCGCCTCCGGGGTTCATCATGACGTACGAGACTCGGCTCATCAGATCTTCGCCGAAGCGGATCTGCGGGTTCATCCGACCGGCCGACGACAGGATCTCGCCCGAAGCAAGGTCACACAGATGTCCGGCGATCGTGGTCGAGCCGATGTCGATCGCGGCGCCGACGATTCGATCGACGTAGCCCGGCCACACGGCGACCACGGCGTCGCCTCGGATCGCCACCGTGGCCGAACGGTCCTGGCCGGCGAACGCCTGATGGACGCGTTGGAGCACGGGCAGCGACAGACGGCTGACGCTTCGTCCGTAGACGTCGCGAAGTTGTGCGACGACGAGATCGGCCATCGACTCGGCGTCACCGAGCACCGATGGAGCGAGTTCGAGATAGGCGAGTGTCACGTTCGGGTCGAGCACCACGTCGGACAGATCGAGGCTCTTGCGGACCACCGGTCGGTGGACCTGGCTCTCGGGCGGCACATCGACCACGAGTTGGTCGGTCACCAGTGCACAGCAGCCGAGCCGGCGACCGGGGAGCAGACCCTTTCGGTCTGCGTAGCGATGTTCGGTCTCGGTCACCGGTGAGAGAGCGCCGGGAAGTACCTCGAGTGCCCACTTCGGGTAGGTGCCGGGCTCGAAGTCGACCTGGCACTTGCCGCAGATGCCGCGTCCACCGCACACCGAGTCGAGGTCGACGCCGACGAGGCGCGCAGCATGGAGCACGCTGGTGCCCGCTTCGACCTCGACGTCGAGGCCTGACGGCGTGAACACGATCCGGGGCATGTGCTGGTCACTCGCTCCGACGACGGCGCCCGCCCCCGGCGCGACCTTCACGAGCGCCACCGGCGGCGTTCGGGTCGCGGTTCTCGCGGATCCACGCCATGCAGTCACGGTCGTTGCCTGCCAGGACGTCGGCGGCCATGACCGCAGACTTGACCTCTGGGTGGAGCGGATTCATGATCGCCGAGGTCATTCCGTTGGAGATCGCCATCGAGAGGAACGTGCCGGTGATCGCGTTGCGGTTGGGGAGCCCGAAGCTCACGTTCGACGCGCCGCAGGTGGTGTTGACCCCCAGCTCGCTCACGAGGCGTCGCAAGAGTGCGAACACCTGCCTGCCGGCCGTACCCATCGCGCCGATCGGCATGACGAGCGGATCGACGACGACGTCGCTCGCCGGGATCCCGTGGTCTGCGGCTCGGTTGACGATTCGCCTGGCCACTTCGAAGCGCACGTCGGGGTCCTCGGAGATGCCGGTCTCGTCGTTCGAGATGGCGACCACCGCAGCGCCGTACTTGGCGACGAGCGGAAGCACCCGCTCCATCACTTCGTCCTCGCCCGTGACGGAGTTGACGAGCGCTTTGCCCTGGTACACGGCCAGACCGGCCTCGAGCGCTTCGATGATCGACGAGTCGATCGAGAGCGGTACATCGGTGACGGACTGGACGAGTTGCACCGCACGGGCCAACAGCGCCGGCTCGTCGGCGAGCGGTATCCCGGCATTGACGTCGAGCATGTGGGCCCCGGCCGCCACCTGTGCCAGGGCGTCCGCCTCGACTCGGCTGAAATCGCCGTTCTTCATCTCTTCGGCGAGCAGCTTGCGTCCTGTGGGATTGATGCGCTCGCCGATCATGACGAATGGCCGGTCGAAGCCGATCACGACCTCTCTCGTTGCCGAACTGATCACGGTGTGGGTCATGGACGAGGTTCCTCGCTGGTCTGGTCGGGGTCGACGTTCGTGGTGCTCGGGGTCGGTTCGTGTGCTTCCGGTGAGGCCGGATCCCAGCCTCCGTTGGCGACGAGGATGTGCAGCCGTTCGTTGGTGAACTCGGCCTCGATCGTGGCGGCGGTGGCCTCGACACAGCTGACGAGATCGCCTGCCAGCGGGTGGTTGGTCCGTCTCCACTCGCCGACGTAGTCCTGCGCGGTCTTCTTCCCGGCCACCATCGCTGCCCGGTCGATGGCTTTTTGGAAGCGGTGCGGAAGCATCACCTGGTGGCGTTCGTCGCCGTCCTTGCCGTTGATCTGTGCCGGGATGTCCCGCCACATGATCACGATGATCTCGCTGGCACTACGGCGACGGCTCATGGACGGCTGCTCCTGACGACGAGGCCCACTGCGTCGGCGAACGACTCGAGGCCGACATGGCGGTGCTCGAACGGCAGCCCGAGTCGATGTGCGGCAGCACTGGCTGCGGAGACGACATCCTGGTCGTCGGTCTGCGACAGCAGGAGCACTCGCCGATAGTTCGCGAAGTAGAGGTCGCGCAGCTCGGGGTGGCGGTCGAGGCCGAGGCCCTGCCAGACGAGCGGCTCGAAGTGCTTGGCGAGGAAGTCCGTCAGGTAGAACGTGCCAGGTTCGCGCTCGTGTTCGTCAGCGAACAGGGCCGCTCCCGCGAAGAACTCGTAGCAGTGAGCGCCGGGGAGCCGGCGGATCCGAGACTCGGGACCGGCCGTTCGCTGTTCGAGATAGGCGTCGAGTGCACCACCCGTACCGCAGTCGGCGTACCCGATCAGCACGGGCCGGTCCGGATGGTCGGCGAGACGACGCGTGAGTGCACCGTCGATCTCGGTCACGATGCGCTCCGGACGGTTGTGGAGATTGGCGGGAAGGTAGTCGACGTCGACGTACGAGAGGAGTCCGTCTGCATCGAGCACCGCCCGGAGTTCCCTGACGAGTGCACCGCAGGCGACCACGAGCGGACGGGTCATCGGGGTGCCTCAGACAGACGGTCCGGGAGGCTCTGCGCCGCGCCGTGCGCCGACCAACTGCTTGGCGGTCTCGGCGGCCACGGCTGCATCGCGGCAGTAGGCGTCGGCACCGATTGCTTGACCGAACTCTTCGTTCAACGGGGCGCCGCCGACGAGTACGACGTACTTGTCTCGCAGGCCACGCTCTTGGAGCGTGTCGATGACGACCTTCATGTACGGCATCGTGGTGGTCAGCAACGCCGACATCCCGAGGATGTCGGGCTGGTGCTCGTCGAGGGCGGCCAGGAAGGTGTCGGCGTCGGTGTTGATCCCGAGGTCGATCACTTCGAACCCGGCGCCCTCGAGCATCATCGCGACGAGGTTCTTGCCGATGTCGTGGATGTCGCCCTTGACGGTTCCGATGACGACCTTGCCGATCGGTTCGGCGCCGGTCTCGGCGAGCAGCGGCCGGAGGATCTCCATGCCCGCCTTCATCGCATTGGCCGACAGGAGCACCTCGGGGACGAACAGGATCCCGTCGCGGAAGTCGATGCCGACGATCCGCATCCCCTCGACGAGCGCATCGTTGAGGACTCGATCGGGAGTCCAGCCTCGGTCGAGGAGGATCATCGTTCCCTCGGTCACTTCTGGTCCGAGACCGTCGTACAGGTCCTCGTGCATCTGGGTCACGAGTTCGTCGTCGGGCAGTGAAGCCAGGTCCAGGTCATCGTCGCTCATGGCTGCTGTTGATCCTCCGACTGCGGTGAACGGGACCGGGCTCCGGTCCCCATGCTGTTTCACGATGCGGAATGGTCCCGCATCGTGAAATCTATCACGCGTCGAACGGCGAGATCTGCGCTGGACGCGTAGGAACGACCCGGACCGCCCTGGACGGTGGTCACGACCGGCGGAGTGCGGCGATGTGCTCGGGGTACGCCTGGTCGAACATGAGCGCACGTGCACGTTCGAACCGGCCGACGGCGTAGGCCCAGAAGTCCTCGGCCGGATTGTCGTTGACGTGCTGGATCACTCCCCAGAGTGTCCAGAGCAGATCACACAGCGCCTTGTAGGCCACGAATCGACCGCGTTGGGCATCGGTGGGCGCACGGCCGAGGTACGAGCTGAGGAGGAGCTCCTCCTGCTGTTCGTCGAACGAACCTTCAACTGACAGATCGGCCAGATCCCACATCGGATCGTTGTTGCCGGCGTACTCGTAATCGATGATGAACATGCGGCTGCCGGTGTCGAGGAAGTTCTCGCAGAGCGGATCGCAGTGCGACGGCACCGAGGGCACCGGTGATGCGGCCAACGCTTCGCGTGTTTCGTCGGCAGCCGCCTGCAGGTCGACGTATCCGTCCGGCAGGACGGCGCGCTGTGAGCCGAGGAGCGACCGGTACTGGTCGATCATGCCGAACAGATCGAATTCGTTGGCGAATCGGGACGCCGTCGTGTGGAGTCGTCGGAAGGCCGTCCCGGCGAGTCGGAGCGAGTCGAGATCGCGGAACGCAGCCGCGTCCATGGTTCGGGCGCCGGTGACGAACCGGGTGACCATCAGCCCGTCGGCAGGGTCGAAGAAGAGCACCTCGGCGTTGACCCCGGCAGCAGCCGCCGACCGAGCCGCGATCTCCTCGACCCGTCGATCGATGTAGGCCGAGGTGCCCTCACCCGGTAGGCGAACGACGTAGCCCGTGTCGCCGTCCATGAGGAGGTGGTTGACGTTGGTCAGGCCCGCCAGTCGAACCGCGCGAGCGGCGTCGAGATCGCGAAGGAAGGGAATGCGCGACAGCGCCGAGGTCAACTGTTCCATGTCGGCCGATTCTTCCAGGCTCGCATGCCACCTCGATCCGACATGGGTCAGCCACGCATCCGAGAGCCGTCCGGGTCGTACAGGGGCCCGTCGTGGCGTCGTGCCCGAATGGCCGTTCCGTAGACCTCGATGTCGAACACGGTGCGGTCGAGCAGTTCGGTGGGGACGTAGCCGTATGCGATGGGTGCGCCGATCGTGTGGCCGAAGTTGGCGCTCGTGGTGAATCCGACGACGGTTCCGTCGGCGATGATGGCCTCGCCGCCGACGGGATACGCCATGTCCTCGAGGGTGAATGTCGAGAGTCGACGAGGTACGCCCGAGGCACGCTGCGCAGCCAGCGCGTCGCGTCCACAGAAGTCCGGCTTGCGCATGTCGACCCGCCATCCGAGACCTGCCTCCCAGGGCGTCGTGTCGGGTGTGATGTCGGTGCTCCAGTAGAGGAAACCCTTCTCCATCCTCAATGTGTCGATCGTCCGGTACCCGGCGTCGATGATTCCATGCTGCTCGCCCGCCTCGCGGAGGACGCCGTAGACGTGGGCGGCGTACTCGGTCGGGATGTGGAGTTCCCAACCCAGTTCGCCGATGTAGCTGATCCGCAACGCAAGCACCGGAGCCGAGCCGATGGTGATCTCGCGCGCGCGTGCATAGCGGAAGGCCTCGTTGCTCACGTCGTCCTCGCTGGCGGCTTCGAGCACCGCCCGGCTGAGCGGTCCGCAGAGGTTGATGACCGCTCTCGCCGAGGTGACGTCGCGGATCACCACGCTGCCGTCGTCGGGAGCATTCGCCCGGATCCACCCCATGTCGTGAGCGCCGAATGCCGCACCGGTGACCACGTACCACGAATCGGGTGCCGTCCGGACCATGGTCAGATCGCATTCGATGCCGCCGCGCTCGTTGCACAGTTGCGTGTAGGTGATGGTTCCGATCGGGCGGTCCATGTCGGCGACCGACAGCCATTGCAGCGCGCTCAGCGCACCCTTGCCGGACACCTCGAACTTGGCGAACGAACTCTGGTCGATGAGGCCGACGCCGGTACGCAGAGCACGATGATCGGCACCGACGTGCTCGAACCAGTTGGGCTGCCCGAACGACGGCCGATCGACCGCCTCGACGCCCACCGGAGCGAACCAGTTGGGGCGCTCCCAGCCACCTCGGGAACCGAAGACGGCGCCCCGGAGGGCGAGGACGTCGTGAAGCGGACTGCGACGGACACCGCGGGCAGAGGTCTTCTCGGACCCCGGCGCCGAGAGCTTGTAGTGGTGACCGTACAGTTCGACCATGCGGCTGCCGAGGTAGTGCCGGGTCGTGTGGTGGAACGAGAAACGCCGAACATCGAGCGGCCAGAGATCGAGCGACGGTCGGCCCTCGAGCATCCACTCGGCCATCATCTTGCCGGCTCCTCCGCCGGCGGCGATGCCGTACAGAAAGCCGGTGGCGACGAAGAAGTTGTCGAGTTCCGGTACGCGGCCCATGACGAAATCGGCATCGGCCGAGTAGGGGATGGGCCCATTGACGAGAGTCCGGATACCCGCACGCTCGAGAACGGGGGTTCGCTTCTGGGCGAGTTCGGCCAACTGAGCGAACCGGTCGTAGTTCGGATCGAAGAGCTGCCGCCGGAACGGCCAGGGGATGCCCTCGGTGCCGAATGCGATCGTGTCGGGTTCGTATCCGCCCACCAGCAGGCCTGGCCCGTCGGGCTTGTAGTACACGAGGTGGTCAGGGTCGCGCATGGTCGGCATGCGACCGAGTTCGACGGGCGTGAACCCGTCGATCGGACCGCTCAACATGTACTGGTGCTCCACTGCCACGGCGGGGACCCGGGCACCGACGAGGCGTCCGACGTCGAGGCCCCACATGCCCGCTGCGTTGACGACCATGTCGCACTCGATGGCCTGGCCGGTGGCGGTGTGAACGGTCGTGCAGCGCCGGCCGTCGACGGTGATGTTCGTGACCCTGGTGTGCTCGGCGATCCGGGCGCCTCGCTGCCTTGCCCCACGGGCGATCGCCTGTGTCACCGACGCCGGGTCGATGTAGCCGTCCGTCGGCAGGAAGGCCGCCGCCATCACGTCCACGGTCGACATGAGTGGGAAGAGCTCTTGTGCGCGCTCGGCGCTGATGATCTCCATCGGCAGTCCGAAGCTCTTGGCCATGGTCGCGAGGCGTCGAAGCTCCATCATCCGCTCGGGCGAGCACGCGAGCCGCAGGCTCCCGGTCTCGTGCCAGTCGACTGCCTGACCCGTCTCTGATTCGAGTGCTCGATACATCTCGACGGATTGTTCGAGCATTCGGGTGGTGTTGCGAGAGGAGCGCAGTTGGCCGACCAGTCCGGCGGCGTGCCAGGTCGCTCCATCCGTCAACTGGTGCTGTTCGAGGAGGAGCACATCGCTTTCGCCCATCTTGGTGAGCCAGTACGCGATGCTGCATCCGAGGATGCCGCCACCGATGATGACGATGCGCGCTCGTTCCGGGACCGGTGTCACGGTGCTTGCCGTCATGGCGTCATCCCTTCACTCGTGTGTTGGTGGGGTCGTGGAGCGGTCGGAGCGTCACGGCGGCGGGCACGCGTTCGGTCGCGACCTCCAACTCGTACGTGCCAGCCATGATCCAGTCTCGGAATGCTGCCGTGGCGAGCGGCTGGTCCCTGCGCACGTAGCCCATACCGATGGAGCGTCCGACCGTGTAGCCGAACCCGGCGCTCGAAAGCCATCCGACCCGTTCGCCGTCTCGGTACACGGTCTCTCGTCCGAGGATGACTGCCTGAGGGTCGGTCGTGAACGTGGCGAGCAGTTTCGTCAGTCCTCGGCGGCGCTGTTCCTCGAGCGATGATCGTCCGCGGAACGCGATGTCGGTGTCGAGTTTGACCGCCCAGCCGAGACCGGCATCGAGCGGGGTGTGATCCGGGCCGATGTCGGCTCCCCACGCCCGGTAGCCCTTCTCGAGTCGGCAACTCTCGATGGCTCGGTATCCGGCATCCACGAGCCCGAAGCCTGCGCCGGCGGCACGCAGCGCCTCGTCGACGGTGACCGCCTGCTCGGTGGGGACGTGGAGTTCCCAACCGAGCTCTCCCATGTAGGTGATGCGCAGCGCACGGACCTGGCAGCCGGCGATCCCGATGGTGTGCACGGTTGCGAACGGGAAGCCGGTGTTCGAGACGTCGTCGTTCGTGACCGCGGCGAGGATGTCGCGCGCCCGCGGGCCCATGAGTGTCAGGACCGACCACGCGGATGTGACGTCGACGACCTGGGCTCTCGCTGCAGGGGGGAGACCGCGCCGGATCCAGTCGAGGTCGTGGGTCGCGAAGCCCGTCCCGGTGACGAGGTAGTACTCGTCCAGTCCGACGCGAGCAACGGTGAGGTCGGTCTGGATCCCTCCCCGGTCGTCGAGCATCTGCGTGTAGGTCAGCGATCCGACCGGTTTGCGCACATCGTTGGCGCACAGCCAGTCGAGGGCACGTCCGGCATCCGGACCGGTGACGAGGTACTTGGCGAACGACGACTGGTCGACGAGGACCGCTGCCTCGCGGCAGGCCTTGTGTTCGCGCCCGACCGCATCGAACCAGTTCTGCCGCCCGTATGTGTACTCGTCGCGCGGCGTCTCCCCGAGCGATCGATCGGCGAACCAGTTGGGCCGTTCCCAGCCCAACTTCTCACCGAAACACGCTCCGCGTTCACGGAGCGCCGAGTACAGCGGCGAGCGGCGCAACGGCCTCCCGCTGCGGTGTTCTTCGAAGGGCCACGCCATGGTGTAGTGCTTGGCATACGCCTCGAGCGTGCGTGTCCGTACCCACCCCGTGTCGAGATGCGGACGGCCGAAGCGACGCAGGTCGACGACCCAGAGGTCGTAGGGAGCAATCCCGTCGTGCACCCATTCGGCGAGCGCCATCCCGGCTCCACCACCGGCTGCGATACCGAACGCATTGAAGCCGGCACCGACGAAGAAGTTGGCCAACTCCGGGGCTTCACCGAGGATGAAGTTGCCGTCGGGCGTGAAGCTCTCGGGCCCGTTGACGAGGGTCCGGATGCCGACATCTGCGAGTGCCGGCACGCGGCCGACGGCGAGCTCCATGATCGGTGCGAAGTGGTCGGCGTTCGCCTCGAGCAACTGGAACTGGAACGGTCGCGGAATACCGTCGAGGGCCCATGGGATCGGGTTCGGCTCGTACCCACCCATGACGAGACCACCGACCTCTTCCTTGTAGTAGGTCAGACGATCGGGATCGCGAAGCGTCGGGAGGTTTCGGGGCACCTCCGGCGAGAAGGGTTCGGTGATGACGTACTGGTGCTCGACGGGGACCAGCGGTACGTTGACCCCGACCGTCGCGGCGAGCTCGCGTGTCCACTGCCCAGCGCACACCACGACCTTCTCGCACTCGATGCGGCCGACATCGGTGACGACGGCGGTGATGACACCGTCGACGACCTCGATCGAACGTACTTCGGTGTCTTCGCAGATCGTGCCCCCCGCCATCCGCGCTCCGCGCGCGAGGGCCATGGTGATGTCGCTCGGACTCGCCTGACCGTCGGTCGGCAGGAAGGCCGCACCGACGAGGTCGTCGACCTCCATGAGCGGCCAGAGGTCGTGAGCTTCCTTCGGAGAGAGCAAGTGCATCTCGAGTCCGAAGCTGGCAGCCGTGGTCGCCTGACGCTTCACCTCGGTCCACCGCTCGGCGTTGCACGCGAGCCGAAGTCCACCGTTCATCTTCCATCCGGTGGCGAGTCCGGTCTCGGCCTCGAGCGTGCGGTAGAGCTCGACCGAGTGCCCGAGGAGTTGCGTGATGTTCGCGCTGGTCCGCAACTGACCGACCAGGCCCGCAGCATGGAACGTCGACCCCGACGTGAGCTTGTGCTTCTCGACGAGCACCGTGTCGGTCCAGCCGAGGCGCGCGAGGTGATACAGGGTGGAGCAGCCGACGATGCCGCCCCCGATGATCACCACGCGCGCCGACGTGGGCAGCTCGGACATGTCGATGCTCTCCTTCCCCTGCGGCCAGATCGCTGTCCGCGTCGCGACCATACTGCGGACGCGAAGTCGGCCGAGCGAACCGGTCGGCGGGTCTATGCTCGCCGATGTGGGGGAATCGAACGGTGGTGTGGCGTGGATCCGATGATCTCGGTGCGCGACCTCTGGAAGGTGTACGGGCCACGGGCCGAGCGGATCGTGGGAACGGCTGACGCAGACCTGCCCCGTGGCGAGCTCGAACGTCGGACCGGATGTGTCGTGGCGATGCGCGACATCGACCTCGACGTCGCAGCGGGCGAATGTTTCGTGGTGATGGGACTGTCGGGGAGCGGCAAGTCGACGCTGGTGCGGTGTCTGACCCGACTGATCGAGCCGACGGCTGGAACCGTCGTGATCGACGGGGTCGACGTGACGAAGGCGAATGACGCCGAACTCCTCGAGATCCGTCGGCACAAGGTGTCGATGGTCTTCCAACACTTCGGCCTCTTGCCTCATCGCTCGCTCGTCGACAACGTGGCGTTCGGCCTCGAGGTGCGCGGGGTCGAGTCTCGACTCCGACGGAGTCGCGCAGCCGAGTGCCTCGAGCTCGTCGGCCTCGCAGGGATGGGCGAGTACCGCCCGGCACAGCTGAGCGGCGGTCAGCAGCAACGTGTCGGGCTCGCCCGGGCGCTCGCCACCGACCCCGACATCTTGCTGTTCGACGAACCCTTCTCGGCCCTCGACCCACTGATCCGCCGGGAGATGCAGGACGAGGTCATCCGCTTGCGCAGCGAGGTTCGCACGACGATGGTGTTCATCACTCACGACCTCTCCGAGGCTCTGCGTCTCGGAGACCGGATCGCGATCATGCGCGACGGGAAGTTCGTTCAGGTGGGCACAGCGCCCGAGGTGGTTCTTGCGCCAGCTGACGACTACGTCAGGAACTTCGTCCGCGACGTGCCTCGTTCGCACGTCGTCCCGGTCTCTGCCGTGATGGGGCCACCGTCCGCAGGTCCCTGTGCGGGTGACGTGCCGGCCGGGGCGAAGGTTCGTGACATCGTGGCGCTCGTCACGCGCGACGAGCGGCCGCTGCGGGTGATCGACGCGAGTGGCCACGTGGTCGGCTCGATCGATCGCGTCGGCGTCCTGTCCGTCGTTGCCTCCGAGGAGCTCTGACGGTGACGGCCGTCATCATGCCGACGGCCACGGCGCGAGAGGCCGACGCTCGACCAGCGGTGCGCTGGGTCGTTCCTGCCACCGTGTTCGCAGCGCTCGCTCTCGTGGCGTTCCTCGTCGATCCCGATGTGCCCGAGTGGCTCGACATCGGGTTCCAGCAATGGGTGCGCGACCAGTACCTCTGGGTCGTGCAGAACAGCACCAGTCATTGGTTGTTCACGGGCGTCTTCACGCCACTGTCATCGGCGCTGGATGCGGCGGTCGATGCCGTGCTCGGGGTCCTCCGCTTCCTCAGGTGGCCCGGCGTCGTCATGCTGTTCGCGGTGGTCGGCTGGCGAACGGGAGGCTGGACCGCAGCGGTGAGTGGCGCACTGTCCATGCTGGGCGTGGCAGTGCTGGGCGTCTGGGAACCTGCCCTGGTGACGCTGTCGATCATGGTGACCGCCGTAGTGGTCGCCTTGGTCATCGGTGTGCCGCTCGGTGTCTGGTCCGCTCGGAGCGATCGAGTCGAGCGACTGCTGCGTGGCGTGCTGGACACCGCCCAGGTGATGCCGGTGTTCGTCTATCTCATTCCCGTGGTCGTGTTCTTCGGCATCGGATACCCGCCTGCGGTCGTGGCGACCGTCGTCTACGCCGTGCCACCAGCGGTCCGGCTGACGAATCTGGGGCTCAGGAGCGTGCCGGTGGTGGCGAACGAGGTTGCGGAGTCGTTCGGTTGCACAGCGTGGCAGCAGTTGGTGAAGGTGCAGTTGCCCAGCGCACGACGCACCATCTTGCTGGGGCTGAACCAGGTCATCATGATGGCCTTCGGGATCGTCGTCATCGCGTCGCTGCTCGGTTCGGACGATCTCGGCAATCTGGTGCTCAAGGGCCTGCAGAAGAACGACGTCGGTGCGGCGTTCGTCCCGGGGTTGGCGATCGTGCTGCTCGCGGTCGGTCTCGACCGCGTGTCCACCGGAGAACGTCGAGTGACGCGTCGTCGTGCTCGTACGAGCATTCCATGGCCCACGGGTCGGTCCGCCGAGCTCACAGCGCTCGGGTCGTTGGTCGTTGCTGTCGTCGTTGCTCACCTCATCGGTCTCGACACCTTCCCCCAGGCACTCACCGTCGACATCAGCGGCGCCGTCAACAGTGCCGTCGACTGGGTCGAGGAGCACCTCCGTCGAGGTGTCCCGATCGTCGGTGGGACGCAGGCGATCAACGATTTCCTCGTCGCGGACGTGCTCGAGCCGATCCGCGCTTTCCTGGTCGCCGTGCCCTGGCTACTCGTCGTGGTCGCCGTTGCACTGGTCGCGTACCTCAGCAAGGGCTGGAGGCTCGCCCTCGGCTGCGGTGTCGCATTGGCGGCGATCGGCACGATGGGCAGCATCCCCGGCGGTGCGAGTGGCAGGACTCAGATGTGGGATCTGGCGATGGACACGCTCAGCCAGGTGCTGGTGGCCATCGTGATCAGTGTGTCGATCGCCGTTCCTCTCGGCGTCCTCGCCGGTCGCTCGGATCGTGCGAACACGATCCTCCGGCCCGTGCTCGATGCGGCCCAGGTGCTTCCCCAGTTCGTCTACCTGATCCCCGTGCTGTTCTTGTTCGGGGTCGGTCGAGGTGCGGGCATCGTTGCATCGGTCGTCTACGCGATCCCTCCGTGCATCCGTCTGACGGGCCTCGGGTTGCGCGAGGTGCCCGAGGCTCCGCGAGAGGCGGCGCTCTCGTTCGGTGCCACGCCGCGCCAGGAGTTGACGAAGGTCCAACTGCCACTCGCGTTCCGGTCGATCATGCTGGGGGTCAACCAGACGATCCTCATGGTGCTGGCGACGGTGATCATCGCGGCGCTCGTGGGTGCAGGGGCGCTCGGCCTCGTCGCCTACGAGGCGTTCACCAAGCCGATCCAGAAGATTGGTCAAGGCATGGCGGGCGGAGTGAGTATCGTCCTGCTTGCGATCGTTCTCGACCGGATCACGCAAGCGTGGGGGACCGGAACCGAGCGACGTGGTCGCCGCTGAGCGGCCGGACATCGTTCGTCGCCATCTCGGCGATGAACGCCACAACGACAGGGGGAGTGTGCACCATGAGGAAACAACGACACGCCGTTCGTCTGCTTGCAGCAACGCTGGCTGTCGCCGGTCTGCTTGCAGCCTGCGGAGGTGACGAGGAGAGCGACGGCGGTTCCGCCACAGCCGAGACCTCGGCGTCGGGCGACGCTGCGGCCGGCGGTGAGATCGTGCTCGCCGTCAATCCGTGGACGGGTTCGGCGGTCAACGCCAACGTGGCGAAGGTCGTCATCGAGCGCGAGTTCGGCACCACCGTGAAGCTGACCGACATCGACGAGAACGCAACCTGGGTGGGCATGGATGCGGGCAGCATCGATGCGACGCTCGAGGTGTGGCCCTCCGGGCATGCCGCCGACTACGAGACCTACATCACGGGCAAGAAGAGTGTCGTCGACCTCGGTCTGCTCGGCCCGTCCGCCAAGATCGGCTGGTACGTCCCGTCGTTCGTCGTCGACGAGCACCCCGAGTTGGCGACGTGGGAGGGCTTCCAAGATCCCGAGCTGGCTGCGTTGTTCGCGACCGCCGAGTCGGGCGAGCTCGGTCAGTTCCTCATGGGCGACCCGAGCTATGTCACCTATGACGAGCAGATCATCGCCAACCTCGGCCTTCCGCTCAAGTACGTCGTGGCGGGTTCCGAGGCTGGTCTGATCACGTCGATCGAGCAGGCCATCGCCGACAACAAGCCGCTCCTGCTTCAGTTCTGGCAGCCGCACTGGCTGCAGTCGAAGGTGGCGCTCACCGAGGTGAAGCTTCCTGACGTGACCGACGCGTGCCTGGCCTCCGCGGCTGCGGCTGATGGCGGATACGCCTGCGACTATCCCGTCGACCCGCTCTACAAGGCCGCATCGGCGAAGCTCGAGGCGAAGAACAAGGCCGTGTTCGACTTCCTCTCGAAGATGCAGTTGACCACCGAGCAACAGAACGAGATCGCAGCGATGATCGACAGTCAGGGCATGGCGCCGGGTGATGCCGCTGCGGCATGGGTCGAGGCGAACGCCGACGTGGTCGGGGCCTGGATCGGCTGATCCTCGCTCACTTCCGTGAGTACGTGATCGAGGGCTGCGTCGGTGCCGAGCCGGCGCAGCCACTCGACGAACAGCAATGCAGCAGCGCTCGCCGGGCGATGGGCACTCGACGACATCACGTAATGGGCCTGGCGCATCATGATCGGCTCACCGACGTGGACCAGTTCGCCCGACGCGAGATGTCGTCGAACGAAGCGCTCCGGCACGATGGCGCGAAATCGACCCGACCGTGCGAGTTCGATGGCTGCGAGCGATGTGTCGACGGTGATGTCGCCCGTCGACACCGAGGCGCCGGTGTTGTCGCCACCGGGTACGTCCGCCCAGAGGTGTTCGAGCCCGAGCACGTGTACTTTGGGTCGCGCCGTCTCCGGTGCGTGAGGCGTCGGAGCACGAACGACCACCGCATGCTCGCGATGCAGGAGTTCGGCTTGCTGGCCGGGCCAGGCACCGAGCCCGAATCGGACATCGACATCGACCTCATCGTTCGCGACGGCATCGGCCCAGATGGCCGAGACCAGCCGAACATCGATCCCTCGGTGCGACTCGACGAACTGGTGCAGCGTCGGTGCGATCACCAGTACTGCGTAACTGATCGGTGCGCGGACGATGAGCCGCTGCGCCGGACGCACCGGGCCGAACAGGCCCGCCGTCGACATCGCCAGCTCGTCGAAGGCCTTGCGTACCGACGGCAGGTATGCGCGTGCGTGGTCGGTCGGTTCGATGCGTCGAGCGTGGCGCACGAACAGGAGCACCCCGAGATGGCGCTCGAGTTGACGCACGCGGTGGCTGACGGCCGACGGTGACAGGTGGAGCTCGGTGGCAGCGGCAGCGAAGCTGCTGTGACGTGCTGCGGCCTCGAATGCTTCGAGATCGAGCAGTGATGGCACCGGTGATCGCACGGCGGCCACGGTACTCGTCCAGGCAGTGAGCCTCAATTAAATAGGGTCTCAGCCGGTCTACCCTTCACTTGCCTGATGCTTGCAGGGGGTCGATACTGAGCGATGCGCATCCTCGGGGGAAGCGCTGGGAGGGTGCAATGAACGTCGGTTACATCGGTCTCGGCAATCTGGGTGTTCATCTGGCGGCGAGTCTCGTCCGTGCCGGACACCAGGTCACGGTTCACGACCTCGATCGCTCGGCGGCCGCCGGGCTCGAGGCAGCCGGTGCGCAGTGGGCCGTGTCGCCCGCCGCTGTCGCTGCTGTCGCCGACGTGGTGTTCACCTGTCTGCCGTCTCCCGCGGCAGTGGCAGCCGTGGTCAGCGGCGATGACGGGATCCTTGCCGGAGCGTCTCCTGGCAACACGTGGATCGACAACAGCACGACTGATCAGGCCGAGACGATCCGTCTGGCCGCCATGGCTGCCGAGCGAGGGGTGCGAATGCTCGAGGCGCCCGTCACCGGGGGAGTCCACAAGGCGGCTGCCGGCGAAATCACCGTGCTCGTCGGTGGCGACGAGGCCCTGTACCGCGAGCACGGCGAGCTTCTGGCGGCAATCGGCAGCCCCGTGTTGTACATGGGTCCGCTGGGGAGCGCTGCGGTGATCAAGGTCATCACCAACATGCTGGCCTTCATCAACCTCGTGGCGTGCGGCGAGGCTCTTATGCTCGCCAAACAGGGCGGTCTCGACCTGCGCCAGTCGTTCGAGGCGATCCTGAACAGCTCGGGCAACAGCTTCGTGCACGAGACCGAGAGCCAGGTCATTCTCAACGGGAGCTACAACATCGGTTTCACGATGGACCTCGCCTGCAAGGACCTCGGCTTCGCCACTCAGTTCGGTCGCCAGTTCGGGGTTCCGCTCGATCTTGCCGGTCACACCGAGCAGACCTTCATCCGGGCGCGTGCTGCCTACGGCGGCTCTGCCTGGTCGAGTCAGGTGGTCAAGCTGCTCGAGGACGCCGTCGGGGCCGACCTTCGGGCTCCTGGCTTTCCCGAGGTGCTGCAGTGACGCTCGCCGTCGAGCAGGGAGCGGATGTGCGCCTGTCGGTCGAGTCCGAGACTCGGCGCGAGCTCGCCGCTGCGTTTCGATGGGCGGCACGTCTCGGGTATCACGAGGCAGTCGCCAACCATTTCAGCGCTGCCGTCTCGCCCGACGGCAGCCAGTTCCTCTTGAATCCGCGCGGCAGACACTTCTCGCGGATGCGCGCCAGCGACCTGCTGATCCTCGACGCCGGAGCTGCCGGTTCGGGTGACGCCGACCCACGCGCGGATCCGACAGCGTGGTATCTGCACGCGCATCTGCACCAGCAGGTACCTCGGGCACGAGTCGTGCTCCACACACACATGCCATACACGACGGCGCTCTGCTGCCTCGAGGGGTTCGAGTTCCTCATGCTCGATCAGAACGCGTGTCGGTTCCACGAGCGGATCGCCTACGACCGCAACTATGCCGGCATGGCGCTCGACGACACCGAGGGTGCCCGTGTGGCGACGTTGCTCGGTGACGACAAGAGCGTGCTGTTCATGGGTAATCACGGGGTGCTCGTGGTGGGTCGTACGGTGGCAGAAGCCTTCGACGAGCTCTACTACCTCGAGCGGGCCGCCCAGTTGCAGGTCTACGCACTGTCCACCGGCCGCCCGCTGGCACTGGTCCCCGACGAGCTCGCACGTGTGGCGTGTCAGCAGTGGCTCTCCTATCCCGATGTGGCCACGGCACATTTCGCCGAACTGCTCGCCATCCTCGACGACGACGAACCGGAGTACGCATCATGACGACCACGAGCAGCCGCATCGTCACCCGGGCCACGCTCGGAGGAAACGATCTCGAGATCATGTGGAACCAGGGGCCGGCGAGCCGTTTCCTGTTCCTGTGGCTGCGCGACAACTGCCCGCAGCTGCGGCATGCGACCACCGGGCACCGAACGGTCGAAACGTCGACGATCCCCGACGACGTCCGTCCGAGTTCGGTGAGTGTCGATGCAGCCGGAGTCGTGACGATCGTCTGGTCACACGACCAGCACGTCAGCCGGTTCGAGTCGTCCTGGTTGGACGCCAACGACTACTCGAACGGGGCTCGTTCGCCCGTGCGAGACCTCGAGCTCTGGGCCGCCGCCGATGTCGACAGGCTGCCGCGCGCCAGTTGGCCCGACGTGCTCGCCGACGATGCACTGCGGATCGATTTCCTTCGTGGATTCTGCCGCTTCGGACTGGCGTTCCTCTCCGATGTACCGACCACCTCGGGCACGGTCCTCGAGGTCGCCAACGAGCTGGGCTACGTGAGGACGACGAGCTGGGGTGAGATGTTCGACGTGGTCTCGATCCCCGAAGCGAACTCGCTCGCCTACACCAGTCTCCCGCTGGTGGTGCACACCGACGAGGGATACCGGGATCCTGCACCGACGGTGCAGTTGCAGCATTTCCTCGTGGCCGACAGCACCGGTGGATTCGCCACGTTGACGGACGGTTTCCGCGTGGCTGCCGACCTTCGGGCCGAGGATCCGGATCAGTTCGCACTGCTCGCCGGCGAGTCGCTGTACTTCCATTTCGAAGACGCCACCTCCGAGCACCGCAACACCGGGCCGGTGATCACGACCGATCCCGATGGATCCGTGCGCTCGATCCGCTTCTCGAACCACTCCGCTCAGCCTTTCCTGATGGCTCCCGAACGGCTCGAGGCCTACTACCGGGCCTACCGCCGATTCGGAGCGATGCGCGAGAGCGACACGTACCAGCTACGGGTCGACATGCGCGCAGGTGACATGTACATCGTCGACAACCAGCGGGTGATGCACGGCCGCACGGCGTTCTCGGCCGACGGCCCGCGGCACTTGCAGAGTTGCTACATCGAACGCGACGAGGTGGCCAGCCGACTCGCCGTCCTCGAGCGCCGTGCGGGACCGAGCGCCGAGCGCTGACGGATCCTCACGGCTGATGGGGAGATCGGTAGAACTCGACGTGCTCCGGTGCGAGGGGAGTGTTGCCGAGGATCAGGTCGGACGCCTTCTCGGCCATCATCATCACCGGGGCATAGATGTTGCCGTTGGTGACGTAGCGCATCGCTGATGCATCGACGACGCGTAGACCTTCCACTCCGTGCACGCGCATGCTCGACGGGTCGACGACGCTGTCGTCGTCCTCGCGCCCCATCCGGCACGTGCACGACGGGTGGAGCGCCGTCTCGCCGTCCTTGCGTACCCAGTCGAGGATCTGCTCGTCCGTCTCGACCGACGGGCCGGGAGACACCTCACCTGCGTTGTAGGGCGCCATCGCGTCCTGGTTCAAGATGTCGCGCGCGATACGGATGGCCTCGACCCACTCCCGTCGGTCCTCGTCGGTCGACAGGTAGTTGAACCGCAAGGCGGGGTGGACCGTCGGGTCCTTCGAGACGATCCGAACCGAGCCACGCGAGTTCGAGTACATGGGTCCGATGTGCACCTGGTAGCCGTGGCCCCCGGCTGGTGCTGAACCGTCGTACCGCACGGCGATCGGGAGGAAGTGGAACATCAGGTTCGGATAGGCGACGTCGTCGTTGCTGCGGGCGAATCCTCCGCTCTCGAAATGGTTGCTCGCACCGGGGCCTTTGCGCAGGAAGAGCCACTGAGCACCGATGAAGGGCCGACGCCACATTTGCAGAGACGGCTGCAGCGAGACCGGCTGACTGCATGCGTACTGCACGTACACCTCGAGGTGGTCCTGGAGGTGCTGGCCGACTGCAGGAAGATCATGCACGACCGGAATGCCGAGCGAGTTCAAGTGCTCGGCATCGCCGACGCCGCTCAGTTGCAGCAGTTGCGGCGAGTTGAACGCGCCGCCGCAGAGGATGACCTCGCCGGCACGAACCGTGGTGGTGGTCCTCCGTCCCGTCAGATGGCGGGTGCTGTACTCGACACCGGTTGCACGGTTGCCGTCGAAGAGCACTCGGTGGACGAGGGCGCGGGTCGTGACCGTCAGGTTGGGTCGGCGCATCGCCGGGTGGAGGTAGGCGCGTGCGGCACTCAGCCGGCGTCCGCGTCGGACGTTCCGGTCGAATCGCCCGAACCCTTCCTGGCGGTATCCGTTGACGTCGCTGGTCCGAGCGAAGCCGGCCTGCTGCGTCGCCTGGAGGAAGGCGTCGATGAGTGGGTTGTCCGAGGGGCCTCGTTCGAGTTCGAGCGGCCCGTCGCCACCGCGGAACTCGTCGGATCCGGCGAGGCACGTCTCCATCCGCTTGAAGTAGGGCAGGCAGTGGGCGTAGTCCCACGACTCCATGCCCGGGTCTGCTGCCCATCGCTCGTAGTCGAGCGGATTACCGCGCTGGAAGATCATCCCGTTGATGCTGCTCGAGCCGCCGAGCACCTTGCCCCGTGCGTGATACACGCGCCGCCCGTTCATCCACGGCTCGGGCTCGCTCTCGTACTTCCAGTCGTAGAAACGGCTGCCGATCGGGAACATCAGGGCCGCCGGCATGTGGATGAAGACATCCCACGGGTAGTCGGGACGGCCGGCTTCGAGCACCAGGACTCGGTTTCCGGGATCGGCGCTGAGGCGGTTGGCGATGGCCGACCCGGCGGATCCGCCTCCGACGATCACGTAGTCGTAGATCTCTGTGTTGCTCATCGGTTCATCCTCGTGGGCGTCAGTGCGCTGGACGCGCGTCAATCGATCCGGATCTGTGCTGCGAACTCGGCGACGAGAATCCCGAGTTCGTGGGGGTCTCGGTCGCCGGGAAGGCGGTAGGAGGGGCCGTACACGTGGACGGCCGCAACGATCTCGCCGCGATGATCGCGGATCGGCGCGGCGAGCGAACTGAGGCCTTCGGCGAACTCCTCGATCGCCCAGGCGTACCCCTGCGAGCGCACATCGGCGAGTCGGGCCCGCAGGGAATCGACGTCGATCAGGGTGTGCTCGGTGAAGCGCTCGAGTTCGCCGTCGAGGTGACGATCGAGCTCGTCCGACGCTGCGGCAGCGAGCACCACCTGGCCCGACGGCACCGCGTGCTGAGGGATACGCGCGCCGGTCCAGTCGCGAACACGAAGTTCGGTGTCGGGGTTGACCTGATCGAGGTAGAGCATGTCGCGTCCGTCGGCGACCGACAGACCGGTGGCCTCGCCCGTGAGGCGGGCGAGCGCCAGGAGGTGTGGGCGTGCGGCCGCGACCAACGTTCGTCCCGGCACCGCGGCGGTGGCGAGATCGATCAGCGCTTCGCCGATGCGGTACCGGCCACCTGACTCGACCTGGATCACGGCACCGACCTCTTCGAGTGTCGCGAGCAGGCGAGCGACCGTACTCTTTGGCAGACCGACGCGGTCTGCCAACTCGGTGACCCCGGCTGCCCCGGTCGACAGAGCACGGAGCACGGTGAAGGCTCGCTCGATCGACTGCACGGTCGACATCAGGCACCCCCTCCCACGCGTTCCATGATACGGCACCGTTTCACCAGGTGGAACCGCCCGGGTTCCCTGCGGACCGCCGACGATCAGGAACCGAACACTCCCTGCATCCGTGCCGCCGCGAGCGTGTTCTCCATGAGGCAGGCGATCGTCATCGGGCCCGTCCCGCCGGGCATCGGCGTGAGCCAGCCGGCGACGTGGCGAACCGCCTCGAAGTCGACGTCTCCCACGAGCCCGGCCTCGGTCCGGCTGATCCCCACATCGATGACGGCAGCGCCAGGCTTCACGTGGTCGGCAGTGATCATTCGGGCCTGACCGGCGCAGGCAACGATGATGTCGGCGGCTCGGCAGATCTCGATCATGTCCTCTGCCGGGGTGCGCGAGTGCGCCAGCGTGACGGTCGCATCACATCCCTTCCGTGCGAGGAGGAGCACCTGGGGAAGCCCGGTCAACGTCGAACGTCCGACGACCACCGCCCGTTTGCCTGCCGTGGGAACGTGGTGCCGCTCGAGCAATCGCATCACCCCGAGCGGTGTGCAGCCGACATGACCCTCCTGGCCACGCACGAGTCGGCCCATCGAGCGTTCGGTGAGACCGTCGACGTCTTTCTCGAACGGGATGTGCTCGAGCACCTGCTCCATGTCGAGGCCGGCGGGCAAGGGGAACTGGCAGAGGATCCCGTGCACGCCGGGATCCGCTGCGAGTGACGCAATGGTCTCGTTGACCTGTGCCTGGCTGGCGGTCGCGGGAAGGTCGGTGTGCCGCGAGATGATGCCTGCCTCGCCGGCCTTGCGCTGCTTGCTGCGGATGTAGGACTGACTCGGCTTGTCGTCGCCGACCAGGACCGTGGCGAGACAGACGGGAGGAGCTCCCGCCGCGTCGATGGTCGCTCGGACCTCGGCGATGATTTGATCGCGGACGTCGTTGCCGTCGATGATGACGTCGCTCACGACAGTCCCACGATCTGTCCTTCGTCGTCGAAGTCGATGATCGACGCAGCGGGCGCAGAACCGAGACCGGGCATGGTCGTCATGTCGCCACAGATCGGGTAGACGAACCCCGCCCCGACGCTGGCACGAGCCTCGCGCACCGTCAGCGTGTGGCCGGTGGGGGCGCCCTTCAGCGTGGGATCGCCGGAGATCGACAGGTGCGTCTTCGCGATGCACACGGGGAGGTGACCGAAGCCATTCCGCTCGTAGCGATCGAGTTGGGTGTTGGCCGCTGCCGTGTACGCCACCTTCGCCGCGCCGTACACCTTCGTGGCGACCGCCTCGATCTTCTCTTTCAGGGTGAACGAATCCTCGTAGCAGTACTGGAACGAGCTCGGCTCGTCGCAGGCTTCGACGACGGCCTGGGCCAACTCGGTGGCACCACGGCCGCCGTCGCTGAAGTGGGTGCACACGGCGACTCGGGCGCCGACGGATTCGGCGATCTCGCGGATGGCCTGGTGTTCGGAGGCGTAATCGCCGGGGAAGGCGTTGATGGCGACCACCGGTGAGACGCCGTGCAGTTTCACGTTCTCGATCTGCTTGATGAGGTTCGCTGCCCCGGCGCGGACATCGTCGGGATTCTCGGCCAGCAACTCGGCGGGCAACGGCTTGCCTGCCACGATCCGGAACTTGCCGCTGTGTGCCTTCAGGGCGCGTACCGTGGCCACCAGGACGGCGGCATCGGGCACCATGCCCGAGTTGCGGCACTTGATGTTGAAGAACCGCTCGGCGCCCATGTCCGCGCCGAAACCGGCCTCGGTGATGAGGTAGTCACCGCCGCGAATGCCGATGAGGTCGCCGACGATCGACGAGTTGCCGTGTGCGATGTTGCCGAACGGACCTGCATGGACGATCACCGGCGTGTGCTCGAGGGTCTGGAGGAGGTTCGGCTTGATCGCCTCTCGCATGATGACCGCCATCGACCCGGCACCCTTCAGCTGCTCGGCGGTGACCGGATCACCCGAGCGGGTGTAGCCGACGACGATCCGGCCGAGTCGGGCGCGCATGTCGTCGAGCGAGGTGGACAGAGCCAGGATCGCCATGACCTCCGACGCCGCCGTGATGTCGAATCCCGTCTGGCGCGTGACGCCGTCCATCTTGCCACCGAGCCCGACGATGATGTTGCGGAGCGAACGGTCGTTGACGTCGAGGACACGACGCCAGGTGATGTTGTGCAGGTCGAGGTCGAGATCGTTGCCCTGGTGAAGGTGGTTGTCGACCATGGCCGACAGCAGGTTGTGCGCTGCGGTGACGGCGTGGAAATCGCCCGTGAGGTGGAGGTTGAGCAACTCCATCGGGATCACCTGGCTGTAGCCACCGCCGGCGGCGCCACCCTTGATGCCGAAGGTCGGTCCCATCGACGGTTGCCGGAGGCTGATGACCGCCCGTTTGCCGATGTGCTGCATCGCCTGACCAAGACCGACGGTCGTGGTGGTCTTTCCCTCGCCGAGCGGTGTGGGGGTGATCGCCGTGACGACCACGTACTTGGCCTTGGGGCGATCGCTCAGTTCGTCGATGGCCTCGAGCCGAATCTTGGCGAGGTCGTCTCCATGCTGTTCGAGCAGGTGCGGACCGATGCCCATCTGCGCTGCGATGTCGGTGAGCGGCGCGAGCTGCGCAGCACGCGCGATCTCGAGATCGGACGGAAATGACACGATGGACCCCCCTGAGCCAGTGAGTACCGTCGGCGGAAGCGAAACGGTCGTACCGGAAAAGAGTAGCGCGCCCATTCCACCAAGCGGAACCATCCCACGATGCGGAACATGGATTTCTGGCGAGGCGACACGATGGTGATCGGGAAGGCGGTGACCCGACGTTGCTACGATCGAAGGGGGCGCGTCACGCGCCAGTGGGGGGTAACGACGTGAACCAGCACTACCGGATCGTGGTGATCGGCGTCGGCGGCATCGGGAGTGCCGCGGTGTACTGGTCAGCCCGGCGCGGAGTAGGTGCAGAAGTGCTCGGACTCGAGCGATTCGAACTGGACCACAGCCGAGGGGCATCGCGGGACCGTGGTCGAGTGATCCGGTACTTCTACCACCGGCCCGAGTACGTGCGCATGGCGCCAGGCGGATTCGACGCGTGGGCCGATGTCGAGCGCGAATCAGGTGTGTCACTCGTACACATGACCGGCGGGATCACGCTGCACCCGTCCGGCACCGTGGTTCCTGCCGATGACTACATCGACGCGCTCGACACCTGCGGCGTACCCACGGAGGTGATCGACGGGGTCGAGATCAAGCGACGGTGGCCACAGTTCACCATTGCCGACGACGTGATGGGTGTCGTCCAGAACGACACGGGTGTCGTCCAGGCAGACCTTGCGAACGACACCCACGTGTCGCTCGGACGCGCACGCGGTGCAACGGTGCTCGACCAGACGCGGGTGCGCGGTGTCGAGCCGGTCGGTGACGGTTACCTCGTGCACACCGACGACCAGACCTACCGGTGCGACCGGGTGATCGTTGCGGCGGACGCCTGGACCAATGACATCCTCGAACCACTGGGGCATCGCATCAACCTGACGGTCACGCGCGAGCAGGTGACCTACTACGCGACCGGACCCGAGTTCTCGCAGGGCAACTTCCCGGTGTGGGCATGGCTCGACGCCGAGTCGTTCTACGGTCTTCCGTCGTACGGGGATGTGCCGGCGAAAGCCTCGATCGACTCGGGCGGGCCTCGTGTCGATCCCGACACGAGGACGTTCGAACACGACGAGGACTATCAGGCTCGAGTCGACGAGTTCCTGGGTCGGAACATTCCCGGAATGCTCGGACCACGACTGTCGTCGAAGACCTGCCTCTACACCATGCCGCCCGACCGGGATTTCGTCATCTCGCGTCTGCCCGAACATCCCGGCATCATCGTCTGCCAGGGGGCGGCCCACGCCTACAAGTTCGCCTCGCTCATCGGCCGCATCGCTGCCGATCTGGCGCTCGACCGCGAGCCCGAGGTCGACATCTCGGCCTTCACGATCGAGCGGCCTGCGCTGACCGCCGACAATCCCGAGTTCGAACTGTTGCTCCGTCGGTCCGACTGACGAGGCGGAGGATCAGCCGTCGACGACCCGATCGGTATGGGTGTCGCGACGGATGGTGCACCAGCGATGACAGCCGGCGTCGTGATACCAGCGCTCGGTCTGCGGACCATCTGCGTTCGTGAACATCCAGACGGTGTCGAAGTCGCGATCCATGGGATCCGTGAGGTGGTCGGGCGGAGTGGGGATCTCGCCCCCGAACCGGAACTCCTCGACGGCGCGCGGGCCGCAGTGGGGACAGTTGACGATGAGCATCAGCGTGTACCTGTCGATCCTTGGTCGGCCATCGAATGGTCGGCGGCGAAACGGTCGAGGGCGAAAGGTGCGATCATCTCCGGAGTCGTTCCCGTCGCGATCAGTTCGGCCATCTGCTCGCCGCCGGCCGGGATCGCCTTGAAGCCCCACGTCCCCCAACCGGTGGAGATGACGAAGCCGTCGACCTCGGTGAAGCCCATGATGGGGGAGAAGTCGGCCGAGACGTCGCATCGACCGGTCCATTGCCGGAGAATGCGCAGGTTGCGGACGAAGGGGAGCAGATAGCTCATCTTGACCGCGTTCGCCTGGAGGAACTGGAACGACGACTGACGCGAGTAGCTCGTCTCACGGTCGAACTCGTGACCGATCAACATCTGGCCGCGCGGGGTCTGGCTGATGTAGCACAGCAGTTCGGTGTCGGAGACGACGGGGCCGAAACCCTGGGCGTAGCCATTGGTGACGAATGCCTGGAGCGGGTGAGTTCGAACCGGCAGACGCACACCGGCGTGGGCTGCGATCGTGGAGACGTCACCGCCGACAGCGCTCATCACCGTACCTGCGGCGATGTCGCCACGATCGGTTCGTACACCCACCACGCGACCCGACTCGCGCAGGAGCCCGGTGACCCGAGTCTGCTGCAGGACGTGGACGCCCCGCTCCATCGCCCCCTGCGCATACGCCCAGACCACGCGGTCGTGGCGGGCGGTCGAGGCGGGGACGTGATACGAGGCACCGAGCACCGGGTACCGGCCGCCTCCCGAGAGGTCGATGAGCGGGCAGAGCTGCTTGATCTCGATCGGATCGACGAGGACGGTCTCGACGCCCATCGCTTGGTTGAGTTGCACCCTGGCTCGCTCGGCACGCATGGCCGACTCGGTGTGGGCGATCCAGATGAGACCCTTGGTCGAGTGCATGATCCAACAGCCGGTCTCGTCCTCGAGCTGGTCGTACAGCTGTTGGCTGTGCCGATAGAAGCGGATCGACTCGGGAATCCCGTAGTTCGACCGGATGATGGTCGTGTTCCGTCCCGAGTTGCCCGAACCGATGTAATCGGCTTCGATGACGGCGACGTTGGTGATGCCGTGGCGTGCGGCCAGGTAGTAGGCGGTCGCCAATCCGTGACCGCCGCCGCCGATGATCACGACGTCGTAGCTCGACCGCGGCTCGTGCCACGTGAGCGAGAGCAGTGTTTCGACGAACTCGTTCATGCGCGCACTCCCAGCCGATCGACGGCTTCGTGGACCAGGCCGTTCGACACGATCAGGTCGACGTGATCATCGGTGAGCCAGAGCTTCACCGGCATCCCCGCCACGAGGCCCTGGGCGAGTGCCGGCCGGGCAGAGGGGAGCTGCCACTCGATGTGTCGGACGAGATGATGGTCGAACTCGTCGTAGGTGAGCGTCCATTTCACGAACGTGCTCTCGGGTTCGATGATCGCGTACGGATCGTCGAGTTCGACGTGGGCCGCATCGAGCGCGAGCACTTCGTCGGCGGCGATCTGCAGCACCGTCACATCACCGGTGTAGCGGGCCGCATCGAGCGCCTCGGGAGTCGAGACGACACGAAGGCCCCAGAGTCGTTCAGGCGCGTGCACGGCCACCGTCCGGATCGTAGAAGGGGGGATGGGCGACCGCTGCGACGCGGCCGTCGATGACGACCTCGTCCGCGAACGGCGTGTGCTTCTGCCAGCCGAGCATCACGGCGCCTCCGGTCGCTGGGGAGGCGAACGACGACGTGACGTGACCGACGATCCGGTCGCCGACCCAGATGGGGGCACCTTCGACCGGGGCCGGACCGTCCATGGTGAACCCGAACAGACGACGGTGGTCGGGGAGCGCTGCGGTGCGTTCGAGAGAGGTTCGGCCGACGAACCAAGGCTTGTCCATCTTGACGGCCCAGTCCATACCGATCCGACGCGGCGTCGTGTCGAGGTCGGTGTCCATCCCGACGATGACGTGTCCCTTCTCGAGTCTGAGGGCGAACAGCGCCTGGAGGCCGTGAGGGTGCACGTCGAGGTCCCGTCCAGCCTCCATCAAGGCGCGCCACAACTCGACGGAGTGTGCGACCGGGTGATGCAGTTCGAAGCTCGCTTCCCCCGTGAATGACAACCTCATGACGTGGCATTCGATACCGGCCACGTCGAGATGACGGTGTTGGAGGAACTTCGGCAGATCGTCCACGCCGACGCGACGAAGGAGCTCTCCGGCCAGCGGACCCGTGACGTTGATCGCTCCGAGCGAGACCGTGCGGTCCATGATCCGTACATCGAGGCCCCAGGTCTCGACCCAGTCGCGAACCCACGCCTCGGCGAACGAGGCGCCGCCCGAGGTGAACGTGAGGACGAATCGGTGGTCGTCTTCGCGGCAGACCATGCCGTCGTCGATCACGTGCCCTCGTTCGTTGAGCAGCAGGACATACCTACTCCGACCGGGACGGATGTCGGCGATCGTGGTCGGGTAGAGCCGCTCGAGCGCCTCGACGACATCGGGGCCCGACACGATCATCTTGCCCAGCGTCGACACGTCTCCGAGCGACACACCTTCTCGGACCGCCCAGTACTCGCGCATGGGATCGCCGTAGTTCCATGGCCGCCACCATCCACCGAACCTGTCGAGATGCGCGCCGAGTGCGACGTGCTCGTGATGCAGAGCCGTCCGGCGAAACGCATCGAGGTGGACGTCGGCGGCCGCCTCGGCGATCGTCAGCTGTCGCGATGCGGGGCGACCGGTGAACGGCCCGGTGGGCTCGCCGCTGTGGTCGCTGACGAACGAACGCAGGTGCGGCATGCAGACGCCACCCTGACAGGTGCCGGTTCCGCAGAGCGCTGCTCGCTTGATCAACTCGATGTGTCGGAATCCCTTGTCCCACACGCCCTGAAGATCCTCCACCGTGATCTTCGAACACGGGCAGACGACGCCCTCGGTCGGGCAGGGGGGAAGTGCGTAGCGTTCGGCCGCAGGACCGACCACATGAACGTGGGGGTCGTCGACCATCCTCGCCAGCAGGTCTCGCGGAGCGCGCGACGTCGATGCGACGATGGCGGTGTCGCACGCCTCGACGGCACCGTCCCGGCGGACAACCGCCGTCACCCGTCCATCGAGTCCCTCGAACCGCTCGAGGTCTTCGAGATCGACACGAACGCTGGTGCCGAGATCGACGCCCGAGCGCTGCAACTGCAGGGCCGCTCCCTCGGTGAGGATGCCGCGCAGCATGTTGCCCGGGCAGACCGGATGCAGTTCGGCTGCACCGGTGGCGATCACGACGTCGTGGGCATGGAGGTGGAGCACGTGGTCCGCTCGTCGG
>JBDKIV010000134.1:0-11961 GCA_039796935.1 Actinomycetota bacterium
CGTGCCGGGCGAGCAGCCGATCCTGTTCGACCTCGGGACCGGTCTTCGCTACTTCGGGACGACCTGTTCGTCCGAGCGCCCGTTCCGCGGATCGTGTCTGCTCACGCATCTCCACTGGGACCACACCCAGGGGTTGCCGTTCTTCACGCCGCTCCTGCGAGCCGGCGCAGAGCTCGACGTCTTCGCCCCGTCACAGGCCGATGGCCGCTCGGTCGCCGACGCCATGCGAGCGATGATCCAGCCGCCCGCGTTCCCCGTGCACCTCGACCAGTTGCCCGGCACCATCCGGTTCCACGACGTCGGCGACGCCGACTTCGACCTGGGTGAGGTGCACGTGAAGTCGCGACTCGTGCCGCACGTGGGCAACACCCTCGGTTTTCGGATCGAGTGGGGCGGGCGCAGCGTCGCCTACATCAGCGATCACCAGCAGCCCCACGACGCGAGCATGTCGGCCACGCCCGCAGCGCTCGAACTCGCACGGGGCGTGGACCTGTTGATCCACGACGCTCAGTACACCGAGGCCGAGTTCGCCCTGAAGTACAACTGGGGCCATTGCACGGTCGACTACGCGGTCTGGTTCGCGGCAGAGGCCGGCGTTCGGTCGCTCGCCCTGTTCCACCACGATCCGACGCGGGACGACGACTCGGTCGATCGACTCGGTGCCCGCGCAGCCGAGATCGGTGCTCGGAGCGGTGTGTCCGTCCTGATCGCACGCGAAGGCCTGACGGTCGAGATCTGATCGCCGTGTCGTTGGCCCAGTACGGCGCAAGTCTGGTGATCGGCATCGTGTTCGTGGTGGCCGGTGGTGCCAAGGTGGCCCGCGGGGTCGAATGGCCGAGCCAGGCTCGCCAGATGGGCGTGCCGTCCTGGCTCGCTGCGATCGTGCCCTGGTGGGAGATCGTCGTCGGATCCCTCATCATCGCCGGTCTGGGAACGCCACTACCGGAGTTGGCCGCCGGGACGACCTTGATCGTGTTCACGGGTCTCATCGCCAGGCTGTTGCGCCGGGGCGAGCATCCACCGTGTTCGTGCTTCGGGGCGTGGAGTTCAGCCCCGCTGGGGGTGCGCCACATCGTCCGCAATGCAGCGTTCCTGGCGATCACCGCGGTGGCGATCGCCTGACCCTGCTCGCACCACCGTCACGAGTGGCCGGCAGCAACCAGTGCGAACGTGATGACCAGCGCCTCGTCGCGCCACCGGTCGTAGCGACCACTCGGTCCGGCGTGGCCCGCGCCCATCTCGGTCTTCAGCAGGAGCGGCGCCGAGTTGGTCCGGTTGGCGCGCAGCTTGGCGCACCACTTCGCGGGTTCGTGGTAGCTCACTCGCGGGTCGTTCAGCCCGGCGGTGATGTAGACCGCCGGGTAGTCGGCCGCCACCGTGTTGTCGTAGGGCGAATAGCCGAGCATGTAGCTCGCGAAGGGCTCGCTGCGAGGATCTCCCCACTCGTCCCACTCGGTGACGGTGAGGGGCAGGGTGGGGTCGCTCATCGTCGACACGATGTCGACGAAGGGGACCTCGGCGATCACCGCAGCGAAGAGCTCTGGCCGCATCGTCATGCATGCCCCCACCAGCAGGCCACCGGCGCTGCCGCCCCGGATGACGACCCCGTCCGGTGCCGCCCAACCACGCTCGATCAGGTGCTCGACACAGGCGACGGTGTCGGTGAACGTGTTGCGCTTGGCGAGCAGCTTGCCGTCGTTGTACCACCGGCGACCGAGTTCGCCGCCCCCGCGCGGGTGGACGAGCGCCCAGACCCACCCTCGATCGAGCAGCGACAGCCGTGCGACGCTGAACCAGGGTGGCATCGATGCCTCATAGCTGCCGTAGCCGTAGACCATGCAGGGGGCCGAGCCGTCCGCTGCCACATCGGCTCGGCGGACGATGTCGACCGGTACCCGTGTCCCGTCGGGTGCGCTGGCCCACTCGCGAGTCGCGACGTACCTCGAGAGGTCGACGTTCGGCGCTGGTGTCTGCTTGAGCAGTGTGCGGGTGCCTGACCGGAGGTCGAGTTCGAACACCGAGGCCGGCACGGTGAACGACTGGTACACGTAGCGCAGCGTCGACGTCGCCCATTCCGGATTCGCTTCGAGCTCGACCTCGTGCGGTTCGTCACCGAGGTCGACGGCCCCGGTGCTGCCGTCGCGGCGCACGATCCGCAGTCGCTGCTGGGCATTCGCCCACTCGTGGATCACCAGGTGATCGGCGAACGGTTCGGCCGCGGTGATCCGCTGCCCGGCGACGTGGGGGACCAGTTCGGACCAGTCGGCCGGGTCGTCGATCGGTGCCGTCATCACGCGGAAGTCGTCGGCATCGTCGTTGGTGAGGATGACGAACCGATCGCCCCAGTGATCGATGCCGTACTCGACGCCGTCGCGTCGCCCGGCGACCGGTGACGGCGCGACCACCGGGTCGTCGGCGGGCACCAACCAGGCCTCGGACGTCACCTTGCTCGACGCCTCGATGACGATCCATCGGCCGCTCCGGGTGAGGTCGACACCGAGCGAGAACCGCTCGTCGCTCTCGTCGGCCACGCAGACGTCGTCACTCTGTGGCGTGCCGAGTCGGTGCCGCCACACCTGTGCAGGTCGCATCTGTTCGTCCGGCATGGTGTAGAAGAACCATGCGCTGTCGGCCGACCATGCCGAACCACCCCAGCTCGACGTACCTTCGAGGATGTCGTCGAGTTCGGCGCCCGTGCCGAGGTCACGAAAGCGAACGGTGTACTCCTCGCCGCCGTCGACGTCGAAGCTCCAGGCGAGCAGTCGATGATCGGGACTGATGTCGAAGGCGCCGAGCGAGAAGAACTCGTGACCATCGGCCTCGACGTTCTCGTCGAGCAGCACGATGTCGGCCGCAGTGTCTCGGCTGTCGCCACGACAATGGATCGCGTACGCCTTGCCCTCCTCGGTCCTGCTGACGTACCACCAGGGGCCTTTGCGCACAGGTACCGCCGTGTCGGTCTCTTGAACACGCGAGCGGATCTCTCCGAACACGGTGTCGGTGAGCTGCCGGTGTGGCTCGAACCATGCGCTCGCATGGTCGTTCTCTGCCGTCAGGTAGGCGATCGTGTCCGGATCGTCCCGGTCGCGTAGCCAGGCCCACGGGTCGTCGTGCGTGCCGGTCGGCCGCTCCCAGACGTGCGGTACCTGCTTGGCCCGGGGTTCGTTCATGCGCGAGGAGGGTACCGGTGAAGTGTCGAGCACGCCATGACGTCGCGAGTGCGGGCCAGGTATGGTCGGCGGCTCATGCGCGTCTGGATCGATCAAGACCTCTGCACCGGCGACGGGCTCTGTCTCGACCACTCGCCCGACGTCTTCGTCCAACTCGAGGACGGGATCGCCTACGTCGCCGAAGAGGGCATGGCGCTCAACGATCCGGGCGGCTCGGGCAGCCTCGCATGGGTCCCGCCGCGGGCCGAGCAGTCGGTCATCGACGCCGCGCTCGCCTGCCCGGGCGAGTGCATCTTCATCGAGATGGATCAGGTCTCGGCGGCCTGAGACGCTCGACGAGCGGTTCGGGCGTTCCGGCGCCGCAGCACGACGGCGAGCACCGCCGCCACGACCAGCAGGAGGCCAGTCGCGACCGCTGCCCGTCGGGCACCGACGCTCGATGCGTCGCCCACGATGTCGAGCGCCCGGTCTGCTGACGCCGTCGCCGCCTCGGTGTCGCCATCGGCGAGCGAACGGCGGGCCAGTTCGACGACCTCGACCGGGTCGGCACCGATGAGTCCGACCAGCTCGAGAACGTCGCGATCGTCCGCCACGGCAGCGACCGCCTCGCCGACGCGCACGGCAGCCGCTCGGCGACGATCGAGCGTCGAGGTGATGTCGTCGAACTCGGCAGCCGCTTCGAAGGCGACCTCGAGGTCGCTCGTCAGATCGAGGTCGAGCGAGTCGCCGAGTCCTCGAAGCTCGTCCCGCTGCAACACGATGTCGGTGGCTGCCTCGATCTGGCGGTGCGCCTCGGCGAAGTCCCAATCCGACAGCGGTACCCGCACCGCCAGCGGCGGTGCCCACGTCCCGCCGGCGCGCGCGAGCTGGTCGTAGGCGACTCGGGCGACGAGTCGCTGGTCGAGGAGGCCGATGCCGTCGCTGTCTGCCACATGCATGCGGATCAGGTCGCCTGCGTCGTCCGACGCGGCACGTTCCTCGAGCAGGTCGAGCAGGCGGCGCCAATCGGCCGAACCGCTGGCGAGACCGTCGGTCGAAGGCGTCGTGGCGTCGCCGACGTAGGGGAGTGCACCTGCCTCGATGCTGTCGACCACGTCGGCCATCGCCGCGAAGCCGACGTCCTCGACGATCCGTTGCATCACCCAGTGCGACGCGCCGTACCCGAAGGTCTCCGTCTCGTCGGCTCCCTGCTCCAACCGTGGCGCGCCCCAGTCGACCAGAGCAAATGCGGCCGCGTCGCTCGGATCGGGTGGTTCCGCTGCGGCGGGTGCGCCACCCAGCAGGGCGAGCGCACTGTCGCCGTAGACCTGCGCCAGTCCTTCGCTGGCCCACCGTTCGGCGAACCAACCGGCGTTGAACCAGGCGTGGGCCAGCTCGTGCAGCACCGTGTCACTGTCGAGATCCTCGCCGATCTCGAGCTCTGCCTCGGCTGCGCTGAACCAGCCGGCGTATCCGTACAGGTACGGGGTGAACGCCTGGCGGATCTCGACCCGTCGATCGATGGGCCAGGGACGTTCGACGAGCTCGGCCAACAGCGGGACGCCTGCCGCGATCTGCTCGGTGACGAACTCCACCCACACGGGATCGTCGGGCCACGACCTGATGACGAACCGAGCATCGTCGGAGATGTCGAACTCGTCGCGCGCGAGCGCCGAGTCGTTGCGAGCCGAGACGAAGAACGCGAACTCGCCGGGGTCGGGTATCGCCTCGATCGAGTACGTCGCGACCCCACCGTCGACCGAGATCGTCAGCAACTCGTCGTCGCCGAAGGTGTCGATCTCGAACGCCTCCGGAATCCGGACCTCGATCGACGCCTGGCCGGGGTCACCGACACCGAATGCGGTGAAGGCTGCGTACGCGGGGTTCACCCGAGACGGACTCGGGCTTCGCGGCGGCATGCCCGTGATGTCGTAGGTGACGTCGATGATGATCCGGTCGCCGCTGAAGAGGGGCTCGGGAAACGTCACCGAGAGCAGATCGAATTCGTCGTCGTCGGCCACGGGTCGGTCGTCGACCGGGACGACCCGGCCCTCGCTGTCGACGGCTCGGGCGGCTGTCGAGCCGATCGGGGCCGGGAAGAGGTACCCGGTGAAGTACTGGCGCCGAACCGAGGTGCCGACGGTCTGATCGACGGTCGAGTTGACGAACGTCAGCCGAAGTTCGGCCCGGACGACCGACGCGGCGCTGTCGACGGTGAAGACGCTGCTCGCCGACACGTCGAGGCCGGCGGTGTCATCGGCGGACACAACCCGTCCGCCGGCAGTTGCGACCAGCGCCCAGACGAGCACCGTCATCACAGGAGCCAGCACCGCACGGCGAACCATCGTCCCGTTCTACCGACCCGTGCCGCCTTCTGTGCTCGGGCCGTGTCGGCGACGGTCGTCTCGCGCGCTGCTCGGCCGAAAACACCGTCCGCCGAGGGTGGCCTCGGTGGATCGAATTGTTACTATGGCGATAGTGCTAATTCACCCCGGGAGCGTGACGAGATGACGAGCTTCGATCTGGACCTCAGCAAGTACAGCCTCGGATGGAGCGACGAGGTCGAGTACGCCTTCGCCCCCGAGAAAGGCCTCAACAAAGGCGTGGTCGAGCAGATCTCGTGGTGGAAGGGCGAGCCCACCTGGATGACCAAGCAGCGGCTGCGGAGCCTGCAGCTGTTCGAACGCAAGCCGATGGCACCTTGGTTCTCGGTCAACATGCCCGACATCGATTTCCAGGACATCTTCTACTACCTCAAGCCTGCGACCGAGCAGGTCGACGAGTGGGACGACCTGCCCGAGCAGATGAAGGCGACCTACGAAAAGCTCGGCATCCCCGAAGCCGAGCGGAAGTACCTCGCCGGTGTCACGGCGCAGTACGAGTCCGAGGTCGTGTTCCACCGCAACCGCGAGGACCTCGAGGCCCAGGGAATCTTGTTCTGCGACATGGACACCGCGCTGCGCGAGTACCCCGACCTGGTGAAGCAGTACTTCGGGTCCGTCATCCCGGCGGGTGACAACAAGTTCGCTGCCCTCAACACCGCGGTGTGGAGCGGCGGTTCGTTCATCTACGTGCCGCCGGGCGTCGAGTGCGAGATGCCGCTGCAGGCCTACTTCCGGATCAACAGCGAGAACGCAGGCCAGTTCGAGCGAACGCTGATCATCGCCGACGAGGGATCACAGGTCCACTACATCGAAGGCTGCTCGGCACCGGTGTACACCAACGACTCGCTGCACTCCGCGGTGGTCGAGATCGTCGTCAAGCCCCATGCGCGAGTCACCTACACCACGATCCAGAACTGGTCGCCCAATGTGTACAACCTGGTCACGAAGCGGGCGCGGGTCGAAGAAGCAGGGCACATGGAGTGGATCGACGGCAACATCGGTTCGAAGCTCACGATGAAGTACCCGTCCGTCTACCTGGTCGGGCCCAAGGCGACCGGCGAGGTGCTGTCGGTGGCGTACGCAGGCCCCGGCCAGCACCAAGATGCAGGCGCCAAGATGGTCCACGCTGCGCCCGAGACCAGCTCGAAGATCGTCTCGAAGAGCATCAGCAAAGACGGTGGCATCACCACCTATCGGGGTCTGGTCCGGGTCGACGAGGGCGCGTACGGCTGCAAGAGCCACGTCCAGTGCGACGCGCTCATCCTCGACGAGGAGAGCGAGAGCCGCACGCTTCCCTACATGGAAGTCGGCGAGCGCGATGCGCAGATCGGCCACGAGGCCACCGTGTCGAAGATCGCCGACGAGCAACTCTTCTACCTGATGAGCCGGGGCCTCTCGCAAGAACAGGCGATGAGCATGGTCGTCAACGGATTCATCGAGCCGATCACGCGAACGCTGCCGATGGAGTACGCAGTCGAGTGGAGTCGCCTCATCGAGCTCCAGATGGAAGGCTCGGTCGGCTGACGTCGACGCCGGCCGCCCGTTAGGGTCATCGCATGGCGATCGAACTGGTCACGACGGACGGCATCTTCGCGCTCGACGGCGGCGAGTGGGAGGTCACCAACAACATCTGGTTGGTCGGCGACGACCGTGAGGTGACGGTGTTCGATGCGGCGCACGACGCCGCATCGATCGTCGACGCGATCAACGGCCGGAGGGTGCGAGCCATCGTGCTCACTCACGGCCACAACGACCACATCAACGCCGCGGTTCCGCTGCGTGAGGTGGTCGATGCGCCGATCTTCCTGCACCCCGACGACCGGATGCTGTGGGATCAGGTCTGGCCCGGCGAGTCGCCCGATCGGAACCTCGAGCCCGGGTCGATGCTCACCGTCGGCGGGCACGACCTGCGAGTGCTCCACACGCCCGGCCATTCACCCGGCTGCTGCTGCTTCCACGACGTCGCCGACGGCGTGGTCCTCAGCGGCGACACCCTGTTCTGCGGGGGTCCCGGCGCCACGGGGCGGAGCTACTCCGACGAGACGCTCATTCTCCGCTCGATCCGCGACACCCTGCTGGCGCTGCCGGACCAGACCGTGGTCCACACCGGACACGGTGACTCGACCACCATCGGTGCCGAGCGAGCCGGCGTCATGGCCCGCGCCGCCGAACTGGGCCTCTGACCGGGCAGAATCTCGTCATGCCGATGCGTCACGAGTGCAGGCACTTCGAGAGCCGGACCTATGCCAACGGCGACACGGTCCGCAAGTGCAACCTCGATCTCGCGCCCGACGCGCCGTGGCGTTGCCCCGAGCAGTGCCCGAAGTACGAGCGTCGGCCCGATGCCGGCTGGGTGTACGGATCCGTGGTGCCGCCCAGCACCCCGGACGAACCGCCCGGCCTCGACGACGGATCGGCTGCGGCCTTGCTCGACGAGGCCGAGAACATCCTCAATGCGGCGGGTCCCCGCCTGATGGCCGAGGTCGAGGCAGAGCGCCACAGCCAACGCGACCGAGGATTGCGGGGTTGGTTCCGCCGTCGTCGGTGACACTCCCACGGGGAGAATTTCTCCTATCTGGTTAGTAGTATTTCGGCGTGCAAGTCTTCTCCCCCGAAGCCGTTCGCGCGCTCACGAATGCCGATGCCGACCTCGAGTCCCGCCTCGCCGCTGCCGCTCGCGCTGCCGATCTCACCGTCCCGTCGCCGGACGAGGAGGTGTGGCGATACAGCCGCATCGCCGAGCTCGACCTCGGGCAGTTCGTACCGGGCCGCGCCGTCACCACCGTGCAGGCGCCGAGCGGCGTCTCGGTGGCGCAAGGAGCACCGCTCGGTCGGCCCGACACCGAACCCGCCGTCGACGTGTTCCACGAGTTGAACCGAGCGTTCATGGACGTCATCGTCATCAGCGTGCCGGCCGGTCGAGTCGTCTCCGAGCCGGTCCTCGTGACCCACCGCATCGACCGTGAGGGACTGGCCTGCTTTCCCCGGCTCGTCATCGACGCCGGCGCCGACAGCGAGGTGACCGTCGTCGAGCAGTTCGAGTCGCCCGATGGGCTGAGGGCGCTCTGCGTCCCGCGCCTCGAGGTCGATGTCGCCCAGGCCGGCCGTGTCCGGTACCTCGGCGTCAACACCCTGGGCACGAGCACGTGGAGCCTTGCTCATCAACGGGCGATCGGGGCGCGTGACTCCAACACGTTGCTCGCCACCGTCGCACTCGGTGGCGACTACGCGCGAGTGCGCACCGAAGCGCGCGTCGTGGGACAGGGTGCGAGCACCCGACAGATCGCGCTGTACTACGCCGACGGCGACCAGATGCACGACTTCCGGACCATGCAGGACCACGCTGCGCCGAAGACGCACAGCGACCTGCTCTTCAAGGGTGCCGTACAGGGTCGGGCGAAGAGTGTGTACACCGGTCTCATCAAGATCCGTCACGATGCAAAGGGCTCGGCCGCCTTCCAGACCAACCGCAATCTCACGCTCAGCTCGGGTGCGTGGGCCGAGAGCGTGCCCAATCTCGACATCGAGACCAATGACGTCAAGTGCAGCCATGCAAGCACCGTCGGCCCGATCGACGACGACCAGCGTTTCTATCTCGAGAGCCGGGGAATCCCGCCGCACATCGCCGAACGTCTCGTCGTGCTGGGGTTCTTCGACGAGGTGCTCGAGCAGTTGCCGGTCGGGCCGCTCGCATCGCAGCTTCGCCAGCAGGTGAGCGCCAAACTCGAGAGGAAGACGTCATGACTGCTCGGCCCGTCTGCCGATTCGACGACCTCGCCCCGAACTCTGCGACCCGTTTCGTGGTCGACGGTACCGCTGTCGCGGTGGTCCGCATCGGTGATGATGTGTACGCACTCGGTGACACCTGCAGCCACGCCGACGTCTCGCTCAGTGAGGGCGAACTGTTCTGTGACGACCGGGAGATCGAGTGCTGGAAGCACGGGAGCACGTTCAGTCTCGTCACCGGTGAACCCCAGAGCCTTCCGGCAACCCGACCGGTCCCCGTCTTCGTCGCACGGGTCGACGACGGCCAGGTCGTCATCGACATCGAGAACGGATCACGCTCATGAGCACACTGACGATCACCGATCTGCATGCATCGGTCGCAGGGAAGAAGATCCTCAACGGGATCGACCTGACCGTGTCGAGCGGCGAGGTACATGTGGTGATGGGCCCGAACGGGGCCGGCAAGACCACGTTGTCCTCGGTCGTGATGGGCAAGCCCGGCTACGAGGTCCTCAGCGGGTCGGTCACCCTCGACGGCGTGGACATGCTGGCGCTCCCGGCGTGGCAGCGAGCCCAGGCCGGTCTTCACCTGGTGATGCAGTACCCGAGCGAGGTGCCCGGCGTCGGTCTCGATCACGTGATGGAACAGGCACTGCTCGCCCGCGGCCGATCGGTCGAGGGTCTCGATGCGCTGCTCGACGCCGAGGCCGAACGGATCGGGTTCAACCGGGAGCTGCTGCATCGCTCGCTCAACGTCGACCTGTCGGGCGGCGAGAAGAAGCGGAACGAGACCCTGCAACTCGCCGTGCTCCAACCGAGGATCGCGATCCTCGACGAACTCGACTCGGGCCTCGACATCGACGCACTGCGGGACTGCGCCCGGCGAGTCGAGGCGCTCACCAACGATTCGGGTCTCGGTGCTCTGGTGATCACTCACTACAACCGTCTGCTCGAGGCGCTCCGCGCCGACGTGATCCACATCTTGGTGAAGGGACGGATCGTCGCCAGCGGCGGTCCCGAACTGGCCGACCAACTCGAGCAGACCGGCTACGCGGCGTATGCGCCGAGCGACGACGGCGATGGCGCCGAGGTGTCGGCACGGGGTTCGCTGGACGATCTGTTCGCCCTCTGACCGGCCCGGTCGGGCGGGGCCTCAGTTCGCCGACGCGTCGGCCTTCGATCGGTACGAACCTGGTTCGGACGTCGACTCCAAGAACTCGAGCAGTGCGCCGACGGTGAGGTGATCGTGCGGGCGCATCGTCGCGTCGGGATGGATCCGGTAGTGATTGCGTCGCCCCACCCGCGACCGAGACAGGTACCCATCGGCCGCCAGCTCGGTCACGATGCTCTGCGCGGCCCGTTCGGTGATGCCGACCATGGCGGCGACGTCTCGAAGACGCATCGATGGGTCCCGAGCGATGCACACCAACACCTGGGCGTGGTTCGTCATGAACGACCACGTCGAATTCGCTGCAACTCCGTCTTGCTCTTCCACCACTGCCACCTTGATTCGGTCACACCGTAGCGTGCGCTCACAGAGCCCGGAGCCGACGGATGCGCTCGGCGGTCGGCGGATGGGTCGAGAACAGGCGTGCCATCGACTCGCCCTGACGGCCCCCGTGCGCCTCGGCCAACGGGTTGTGGATGTATGCCTGAGCCTGAGCCGGTGCGACCATCATCGGCCGTCGGGCGGCGAGCACCTCGATCCGTTCGAGCGCATTGGCGAGTTGCTGACCGCTGCCGAGCAGCTCGGCGGCACCACGGTCGGCTTCGTACTCGCGAGAGCGCGAGACCGCCATCTGGATGAGGGTGGCGGCGATCGGGGCGAGCAGTGACATGGCGAGCACCGCAATCGGATTCGGTCGATCCTCGTCGTTCGAGCCGCCCCCGAACATCGACGCGAACATCGCCATCTGGGCGACGTAGCTGATGGCGGTGGCGATCGCTGCCGCCACGGACCCGATGAGGATGTCGCGGTGCTTCACGTGCATCAACTCGTGCGCCATGACCGCTTCGACCTCGGCCGCCGGCATCGATGTGAGCAGACCCGTCGTGGCGCACACCACGGCGTTGTTCGGGCCTCGGCCGGTGGCGAACGCATTCGGGTGCTCGCTCGGCGAGAGCGCGACCCGCGGCATCGGCAGACCGGCCCTCACCGAGAGACGCTGGACCATTCCGTAGAACTCCGGATGATCGGCTTCGGTGATCACCCGGGCATTGGCCGAGCGGAGCGCCAGCTTGTCGCTGAACCAATACGAACCGCCAACCATCACGAAGGCGAGGAGTAGTCCAATGGTGAGGGCGCCCGAGCTGCCACCGCCCAAGAGGCCGGCCACGGCGACGATGAGACCGCCGAGACCGGCGAGTAGGACGCCTGTCTTCATGGTGTTCTTGAACATGAGTGCAGTTGCCTTTCGAACAGCGTTGGTGACGGTCAGAAGTCGAAGATCTCGCCGAGGAACGACGATCGCTTCTTCTTGTAGGGCTGAGGCTGGCTGTACCGGCGACGGTCGTCGTCATCATCGTCGTCTGTGCGTCGCGGCTGCGCGGCGGCCGTCCGCTCGATGATCTTGTCGAGTTCGCCCCTGTCGAGCCAGACGCCCCGACAGGTGGGGCAGTAATCGATCTCGATGCCTTGACGGTCGGCGATGACGAGGTCGACGGTGGTGTCGATCGGACACTTCATACGGTGCTCTCCTTGT
>JBDKIV010000135.1:0-11260 GCA_039796935.1 Actinomycetota bacterium
CTTGCGCTTTGCGGTCCCTCTCGAGCGACGCCGACCCGTCGTGCGAGAACCGGTGGCGCCGCCGAGGGTCGGGATGAAGGCGTACTCGGACAGCAACCCGTACCGCTTGCCGGCGAGCGCGGCCGTGGCGAGGGCGACCAGCAGCAGGACGATCTGTTCGGGTTGACGGAAGCCGATCAGTTGCAGCATCTCGATACCGATGATGACCGAGGCGAAGACCCAGGCGGGGATCCCGAAGAAGAAGCGGACGTTCGGGTGCTCCGCCGCGAACAGGCAGAACACGGCGATTTCGACCGAACGGATCCCGAACATCACGATGCCGAGCAGGGTGCCGACGACGCCGGGGATGACGGCGAGCATCACCAGGAGGAGCGCGAAACGGGTTCGGCCGATGGTCCGCTCCAGTTCGCCACCGAAGATCCACAGCATGGCGATCGTCGCCAGCGTCCAGATGTCGGGCTCGTTGTACAGCGGCCAGGTGACGACCCGCCAGATCTGCCCGTCGAGCACGCTGCCGGGGAAGAGGACGAATGACCGCATGAGGCCCGGGCTGATCGCCCAGATGATCATCGACAGGCCGGCGAGCAGCGCGGTCAGGCGACTCGTGGTGATGTCGAGGGTGCCGACACGGAACCACGGATCGTCGCGGTCCCGCCGCCCCGGGAAGGACAACTCGAAACGTCCAGGCACCCGAGGAACCCTACCCGGCCGGGCGGGTGGGTGGGTGACCTAGCCCAGCCCTAGCCTGGCGGCGATGATCGCCCGGCCACCAGCAGGCACCATCCCGGACACGCCGGGTTCGTACCAGTTCAAGGATTCGAGCGGTCGCGTGATCTACGTGGGAAAGGCGTCGAGCCTTCGTCAGCGGCTCTCCAACTATTTCCAGGACCCTCGAAACCTGCATCCGCGCACGGCGCAGATGGTCGCCACCGCCGAGACCGTCGAATGGATCGAGGTGCGCAACGAGGTCGAGGCGCTCATGCTCGAGTACAGCCTCATCAAGCAGCACCGGCCGCGGTTCAACGTCCGTCTCCGAGACGACAAGAGTTACCCGTTCCTCGCCGTCACGATGGACGACCAGTATCCGCGGGCCGTGGTGATGCGCGGTCGCAAACGCGGCGGGACCCGCTACTTCGGTCCGTACGCCCACGCGTATGCGATCAGGGAGACGCTCGATCTGTTGCTGCGCAGCTTTCCGATCAGGACCTGTAGCCCGGGCAAGTTCAACGAGCACCAGCGGCTCGGCCGCCCGTGCCTGCTGTTCCACATCGAGAAGTGCAGCGGGCCGTGCGTCGGCGAGATCGACGAGATGCCCTATCGGCAGCTGGTCCACGAACTCTGTTCGTTCCTCGACGGTGACACCGACGAGATCGTCGGGCGGCTCGAGGCCGACATGCGCTCGGCTGCCGCGCAGCTGGAGTACGAGCGTGCGGCTCGGCTTCGAGATCGCCTCGCCTCGGTGCAGCGCGCCAGCGAGAAGCAGCAGATGGTTGCCGAGCGGAGCGAGGACCTCGATGTCATCGGCCTGGCCGACGACGAGCTCGAGGCAGCGGTGCAGGTCTTCTTCGTCCGCAAGGGGAGGGTGGTCGGGCGCAAAGGCTTCATTCTCGACAAGGTCGAGGAACTCGCCCCCGGCGAACTGATCGACCGGATCCTCGAGGAGATGTACGGCGACGAGCCGCCGCTCGGGGTGCCGAAGCAGGTGCTCGTCCCGGTCGAGAGCGACGACGTGGCGACGTACGAGGAATGGTTGAGCCACCTCAGGGGTTCGAAGGTCCAGGTACGTGTGCCGATGCGCGGCGACAAGCGTGATCTGCACGAGACGGTCACACGGAACGCCAAGGAGGAGTTCGTCAGGCACCGGCTCCGCCGGGCGGGTGACCACAATGCTCGAAGCCGCGCGCTGACCGAACTGCAGGACTTGCTCGATCTGCCCGAGGCACCGTTGCGGATCGAGTGCTACGACATGGCGCACCTGCAGGGGACCGACTACGTCGGCTCGATGGTCGTGCTCGAGGATGGCCTGCCGAACAAGCGCGAGTACCGCCGGTTCAAGGTGAAGCAGGTGGCCGGAAACGATGACTACGCAGCCATGGACGAGGTGCTCACCCGCAGGCTCAGCGCCTATGTGGCCGAGCGTGACCTGCCGATCGGCGAGCGTGGCGACCGACCGGGGAAGTTCGCCTATCCACCGCAGTTGCTGCTCGTCGACGGGGGCAAGGGGCAGTTGGCAGTGGCTCAGCGTGTGGTCGAGCGCCTCGGGTTGACCGACGAGATCCCGATCGCGTCGCTGGCCAAACGCTTCGAAGAGGTCTATCTGCCCGGCCGCAGTGCCCCGGTCGCCGTTCCCCGCGGCAGCGAGGCGCTGTTCATGCTCCAGCGGATTCGTGACGAGGCGCACCGCTTCGCCAACAGTTTCCACCGCGAACTGCGCGCCAAGCGGATGACCACGAGCTCGCTCGACGGGATCCTGGGACTCGGTGAAGCCCGCAAGAAGCGACTGGTGCAGGCGCTCGGCGGCGTGAACGCCGTCAAGCGAGCGTCGCTCGACGACCTGAAGGCGCTGTCATTCCTTCCCGACTCGGTGGCCGAGGCGATCCACCTCAAGTTCCACCCTGGGACGTCACCGGAGTGAGCCGCGCGTCGGGGTCATGGCGGTCGTCGACTCCGACCGACTCACATGAGCGGAACGATGACCTCGGCGTGAAGGCGCTGCAGCGTGTCCCAACGCTGCTCGGGTGAGGCCCCGAGCGTGAAGTCCGGAATCGCGAACTCGTGGACGCCTGCCGCGGCGTAGCGCGCCACGATGTCGACCAGCTCGCTCGCGCCGCCCACGATCGAACGGCCGGCCGGCGCACGCTCGCGCAGCTTGGTGGCAGCCGACTCGGACTCGGTCAGGAACACGAGGGCCTGGGCCGATCGGCGAACCGTCTGCGGGTCACGTCCGACCGAGTCGCAGGCGCGGAGGAACATCTCGGTCAGGTCTGCCAGGTGGTCGGGGTCGCCCCAGGCATTCCAGACGTCGGCCCACCGGGCGGTGATGCGCATCATTCGCGGGCTCTTGGTCCCCACGAGCAAGGGCAGTGCGTGAGGGCGGGGGTCGAAGGGAACGGCGTCGTCGTGCAGCAACCCGTGGATCTGTTCGATGGCTCGCTCGAACCGGCTGACACGCTCGCCCGGTTCGGGCAGTTCGAAGCCGTACGCGACGTGCTCGTTGATCTGCCAACCGGCCCCCACGCCGAGCACCGCTCGACCGCCGGTGATGTGGTCGACGGTTGCCGCACGCTTGGCGAGGACCACGGGATGGTGGATCGTGACCGGCGAGACCATCGAGGTGAGGGTGATGCGCGGGACCACGGCCCCGAGCGCTGCGAGCACGGTCCAGCATTCGTATGCCGGACCGATGCCGGGGGCCTCGGACTCGGTGTTGGGCATGAAGTGGTCGGCGTACCAGATGCCGCTCAGGCCGTTCTGGTCGATCCACGATGCAAGTCGCACCGTCTCGTCCCACGAGCGTTCGTTCGACGGCCAGATACAGAAGTCCATGCGTCGACCCTACGGGGTCGTACGCTGCGACCTGTGACCGAGGACCTGTGGGAGACGCATGCCGATTGGTGGATCGACGGGTTCACCGCCGGCGCCGACCCGGAGTACGAAGAGCAGATCCTTCCGCTCGCCGCCGCCGAACTGAAGGGTGCGGGCCGTGTCCTCGACGTCGGTTGCGGCGACGGCCAGGTGAGCCGTCTGGCCACGTCGCTCGGTGCGACCACCGTCATCGGGATCGATCCGACATGGAACCAGGTCCGGGTCGCGGCCGAGCGGGGTGGTGGCTGCTTCGCGCGAGCGGGTGCCGGAACGCTCCCGTTCGCTTCGTCGAGCTTCGACGCCGTCGTCGCATGTCTGGTGTTCGAGCACATTCGCGATGTGGACGACGCGATCGCCGAGGTCGCTCGGGTGCTCGTCGACGGCGGGCGGTTCTGCTTCTTCTTGAACCATCCGCTCTTGCAGACCCCGAACAGCGGGTGGATCGACGATCAGTTCCTCGACCCGCCCGAGCAGTACTGGCGGATCGGGCCGTACCTGGTCGAGGACGAGACCGTCGAAGAGGTCGAGAAGAACGTGTTCATCCCGTTCATCCATCGTCCGCTCAGCCGGTACGTCAACGCGCTCGCGTCGAACGGCCTGTTGATCGAGCGGATGGTCGAGCCGAGTCCTCCGGCCGGTTTCCTCGCACGGGCAGAGGAGTACGCCGCGGCGAGCACGATCCCGCGGCTGCTGTACCTGCGGACCCGCAAGGTCGCTCCGGCGTGACCGAGGTGCTCGTCATCACCGGGTTGTCGGGCGCAGGGCGTTCGCAGGCTGCGGACGATCTCGAGGATCTCGGATGGTTCGTCGTCGACAACCTCCCGATCGAACTGCTCGACAAGATCGTCGAACTGGGTTCGGCGCCCGAGGCCATGTCGAAGCTGGGTCTGGTCGTCGGTCCGACGGCCCAGCCCGACGACGTGGTCCAGGCGCTGCGTCGCATCCGGCGGAGTCATCGCGTCCGTGTCCTGTTCCTCGATGCGTCGACTGCCGAACTCGTCAAGCGCTACGGGAGCAGTCGCCGAAAGCACCCGCTCGACGACGGTCGCTCCGGCATGGCCGAGACCATCGAACGTGAACGGGAATCGCTCGAGCCGGTCAAGGCCGAAGCCGACATGGTGGTCGACACGTCCGATCTGAACGTGCACCAGTTGAAGTCGCTCATCTACGACACCTTCGGTGACGAGAGTGACGGCGCAGACATGCAGGTTGCCGTCATGTCGTTCGGGTACAAGTACGGCTTGCCGCTCGATGTCGACCTCGTGATGGATGTTCGGTTCCTGCCCAATCCGCATTGGGTCGACGAACTTCGCCCACTCACCGGCCTCGACGATGCCGTTCGCGAGTTCGTCCTCGGCCAGCCGGCAACGGCCGAGTTCGTGTCGCGATTCGAGCATCTGCTCGACCTCCTTCTGCCCGCATATGCAGCGGAGGGCAAGAGCTACCTCTCGATCGCCATCGGCTGCACGGGCGGTCGGCATCGGTCGGTCGTGCTGGCCGAGGTGATCGCCGACTGGCTCCGCAGCAAAGCCCAGCGCCCGAGGGTGACTCATAGGGACCTCGGTGAGCGGGTTGACTAGTGTCGCAACGGTGGCCCGCTGCGGCCGGCACCACACAGCATCCTCGAAAGGACAGTGACGTCATGACGGTTCGGGTAGGTATCAACGGCTTTGGCCGCATCGGTCGGAACTTCTTCCGGGCGGTCAAGCAACGAGGTGTCGACATCGACATCGTTGCCGTGAACGACCTCGGTTCGCTCGACACGATGGCCCACCTCCTGAAGTACGACTCGGTACTCGGCACGCTCGCGTCGACGGTGAAGGTCTCGAAGGGAGGCATCACCGTCGACGGCGATGAACTCTCGGTGCTGTCCGAGCGTGACCCGAAGCAGCTTCCCTGGGGCGAGCTGGGCGTCGACGTGGTCATCGAATCGACCGGCCTGTTCACCAAACGCGACACGGCCGCTGCCCACCTCGACGCCGGGGCCCCGTTGGTGATCGTGTCTGCACCGTGCGACAACGCCGACGCAACCTTCGTCTACGGGATCAACCACAAGGAGTTCGACGTCTCGAAGCACCGGGTGATCTCGAACGCGAGTTGCACGACCAACTGCTTCGTTCCCCTGGTGAAGGTGCTCGACGACGCGTTCGGCGTCGAGCAGGGACTCATGCAGACCGTTCATGCCTACACCGGCGATCAGCAGCTGGTCGACGGCCCGCACAAGGACCTGCGCCGAGCCCGTGGCGCAGCGATCAACATCGTGCCGACCAGCACCGGTGCGGCGCGTGCCACGAGCCTCGTCCTCGAGTCGATGAAGGGCAAGCTCGACGGTACGTCGCTGCGAGTGCCGGTGCCCACCGGATCGATCGTCGACTTCACCGCCAATCTGGCGACCTCGGCGACGGTCGAGCAGATCAACGCCGCGTTCAAGAAGGCGGCGAAGGGTCCGCTGAAGGGCGTTCTCCGCTACACCGAGGATCCGATCGTGTCGAGCGACATCGTCGGTGATCCGCACAGCAGCATCTTCGATGCGGGCCTCACCGCCAGCATGGGCACGATGGTCAAGGTCCTGGCCTGGTACGACAACGAATGGGGCTATTCGAACCGCCTGGTCGACACCACGCTGTTCGCCGGCGGCAAGGCCGCGAAGCGCAAGAAGTGAGCGTCATGCACGGCAGGATCCCCACGCTCGACGACCTCGGGGACGTCAGCGGCAAGCGCGTGCTCGTCCGTACCGATTTCAACGTGCCGATGGACGGGGGAGTGATCACGGACGACTTCCGTATCAGGGCCGCGCTCCCGACCTTGTCGTGGCTGACCGACCGTGGCGCCAGCGTGGTGACGGCTTCACACCTCGGTCGGCCGAAGGGTGCGCCCGATCCGAAGTACTCGATGGAGCCGGTGCGGACTCGACTGGCCGAGTTGGCCCCGGGTGTCGAACTGCTCGAGAACCTTCGCTTCGACGCCGGGGAAGAGGCCAACGATCCCGCGTTCGTGGCTCGTCTCGTCGATGGTGTCGATGCCTACGTCGACGACGCGTTCGGCGCGTGTCACCGGGCCCACGCGTCCATCGTGGGGCCGCCGGCGACGCTGCCGTCGGCGATGGGTCTGCTGCTCCAGCGAGAGGTCGAGGTGCTCCTCGGGCTTCGCGAGAACCCGCGGCACCCCTTCGTCGCCGTGCTGGGCGGCTCGAAGATCTCCGACAAACTGGGCGTGGTCGAGGCGCTCCTCGACGTGGTCGACGAGCTGGTCATCGGTGGCGCGATGTGTTTCACCTTCCTCGCTGCCCGCGGCTGTCCGATCGGCGCGTCACTGTGGGAACCGGACCAGGTCGACACCTGCCGACGGTTGCTCGAGTCGTCGTCGGAGCGCGGCAAGACGATCCATCTGCCCGAGGACATCGTCGGCCTCGATGCGTCGGGTGAGTTCGCCACCTTCGGTGTCCGGCTGCCGGACGGGGCCAAGGGATTCGACATCGGGCCCGGTAGCGCAGCGGCCTTCAGCGACATCATCATGGATGCGCGGACCGTGTTCTGGAACGGCCCGATGGGCATGTTCGAGGACGCCCGGTTCGAGGCCGGCACCCGAACCGTTGCCCAAGCGATGGCCGACACCAAGGCATTCACGGTCGTGGGTGGCGGCGACTCGGCCGCCGCGCTCGCCCAGTTCCGGCTGGACGACGAGGTCGACCACGTGTCGACGGGTGGAGGCGCATCGCTCGAACTGCTCGAACTCGGGGACCTCCCCGGTCTGGCCGCACTGAGGAAGGCACCGAACGCCCATGGTTGACACCCCCCGCCGCCCGCTCATCTCCGGCAACTGGAAGATGAACCACAACCACTTCGAAGCCATCCAACTCGTCCAGAAGCTCGCCTATCTGGTGTCGAAGGACGATGTCTTCGACGTCGACGTCAGCATCCATCCTCCCTTCACCGACATTCGCAGCGTGCAGACGCTGATCGACTCCGAGAAGCTTCCCTTCGCGCTCGGGGCCCAGCACTGCCACTGGGAGGACAGGGGGGCCTTCACCGGCGAGGTCTCACCGGTGTTCCTCTCGAAGCTCGCCGTCGAGTACGTGATCTGCGGCCACAGCGAGCGGCGGGAACTGTTCGGCGAGACCGACGAGATGGTGGCCCAGAAGGTGGCGGCGATCATGAAGCACGGGATGACACCGATCATGTGTGTCGGCGAGACGCTCGCCGAACGAGAGTCGGGCCAGACGTCCGACAAGGTCCTCGGTCAGGTCCGAGCCGGTCTGGCCGGACGCAGCGCGGCGCAGATCGGAGCGATGGTCATCGCCTACGAGCCGATCTGGGCGATCGGGACCGGACGCAACGCAACGGCCGACGATGCGCAGTCCGTGTGTGCGTCGATTCGCGCTGCCGTGTCCGAGATCGCCGGCGCTGCGGCAGCGGCCAGCGTGAGAATTCAATACGGTGGTTCGGTCAAGGCGGGGACGATCGCCGAGTTGATGAGTGGAGCTGACGTCGACGGGGCCCTCGTCGGAGGGGCGAGTCTCGACGCCGACGAATTCGCCCGGATCGTCAAACTCGGTGGCTGATACGGCCCCGACCGGCCCCGACCGGCCCAGGCCGGCTTGGGAACGTCCGGCAGGTGTCCACCGGTCGCCCACGAGGTGAACACATGATTGCTACCGACCGGTAACTGCAGGTGGTACCGTGTCTGCGCTCTCGTCGTTCGGGGAGGACGACGAGAGATTTCGGCAGGAGGACTCGGGAGCATTCCCAAGACGACCGTCGAAGGACATCTCCCTTCGAACCAATCCAGGAGGACATCACGTGAACACACCGAGGCGTAGCGCCAAGTTCGCTGCACTCGCCGTGAGTCTCTCGCTCCTCGCTGCCGCCTGTGGCAGCGACGACGGGGACGGCACTGCAGACACGACGGCCGAGACAACGGCCGAGACGACTGCAGAGACCACGGCCGAGACGACCGCAGAGACCACCGCCGACACCGAGCCCCCGGCCTCGGATGCGGCGATGCGCATCACCATCAACCTCAACCCCGACGCGGTGTGGGAAGACGGGTCGCCGATCACGGTCGCCGACTTCCAGTGCACGCTCGACGCCACGCTCAACACGCCCGGGTCGATCTCGACCACCGGCTACGACAAGGTGTCGAGCATCAGCGCGGGCGAGAGCGACCAGCAGGTCGTCATCGAGTTCTCCGAGCTCTACGCCCCGTACAAGCTCCTGTTCGGTGGTCTCATCAAGGCGGCCGCGGTCGAGGACTGCAACGACATCTCCACCGACTTCGCCGACCTCAACACCACCTCGGGCCGCCCGTGGGTGATGGAGTCGTGGAGCCCGAGCCAGTTGGTCTACGTGCCGAACGAGAACTACTGGGGCGAGGCTCCGAAGGTCGACCGTGTGGTGATGGTGCCGCTCGCCGACGCCGACACGCAGAACGCTGCGCTGCTGGCCGGTGAAGTCGACTTCATCTACCCGCAGTTCTATGCCGGCATCAGCGATGCGCTCGCCGACGCGAACGTCACCAGCAAGATCGAGTTCGGCGGTGACTACGAGGCGCTGTACCTGCAGGCCGACCCCGAGCGCGGTGGCCCGTTCTCCGATCCCGTGCTTCGCGAAGCGTTCGTGAAGTCGATCGATCGTGACGCACTCTTCGAGCAGATCTACGTCCCGCTGTCGGAAGGCAAGGGTTCGCTGCTCAACTGTGGCCCGATCGTCCCGGGTCCGTACTGCAACGACGCCTGGGCCGACCAGGCCCAGGATCTCGAGGGCGCGGCTGCGCTGCTCGAGGGTGCAGGCTGGGCGAAGGACGCCGAGGGCCTCTGGGCCAAGGACGGCGTGGCGCCCGAGATCCGCTGGATCATCAACACCGGCAACGTCCGTCGTGAGAACACCCAGGCCTACCTCATCCCGCTGCTGCGCGAGGCCGGCTTCAACGTCATCGCCGACAACTGCGACGCTGCCTGCTACTTCCAGCAGCGCCTGCCAGCACTCGACTACGACCTGGCCATGTACATCAGCACCGCTCCGCCGGACCCTGCCTACCTGACGTCGTCGTTCACCTGCGCGCAGATCCCGAACGAGGCCAACGGACAGCAGGGCCAGAACAGCACCGGCTGGTGCAACGAGGACGCTTCGGCAGCCCTCGAAGAGGCCGACATCACCGTCGATGAGGCTGCCCGTGCAGAACTCGTCAAGTCCGCCCTCACGGCGATGGCCGGCGACTATGTGATGATGCCGCTGTTCCAGTTCCCGAAGGCCGGCTTCTGGCGGACCGACAAGGTCGGCGGCCCGGTCGACGGCGACCTCAACAACTACACCGCCTTCATCAACTTCGATGAGTGGGAAGACGTCGACGGCGACGGCCAGATCATCATCGGTGCCGAGCAGTGGCCCGAGTGCCTCAACCCCGTCACCGAGTGCGCGAACTCGTCGTGGATGGTCTGGACGACCTCGTTCCCGATCCTCCCCGGCGTGTGGGCGACCACCAATGACGGTCTGCTCGAGATCACCGACCTGGTGACCGAAGAGCCCGTGGTCGAAGTCCTCTGAGGCTGACCAGCATCGTGTAGTACCCGAGCATGGGGCCGGCCGCGAGGCCGGCCCCATGTGTTACCCGCTCCGGAGGGGCGTTCCATGTTGAGATTCGTGCTGAGGCGCCTGATCTGGGCAGTGCCGATGGTCATCATCGCCACCTTCCTCGTCTATGTGGCGCTGCGCATCGGCACCGACCCGGTGGCCAGTTACGTCCGGGTCAACCAACGCGCCTCTCCGAAGAAGATCCAGCAGTACATCGACGCGAACGGCCTGTACGAGGGTTTTGGCGGCTATCTACGTGGCTACTGGCAGTGGCTCACCGGCTTCGTCACCGGCGACTGGCCGCGCAGCATCAAGGGCAGTCGAGAGGTGTGGCCCGAGTTCAAGGATGCGATGTTCAACACCCTGCGGCTCGGTATCACGGCGAGCGTCATCGGGATCTCGCTCGGTCTGCTGCTCGGGATCTACGTGGCGTTGCGTCCCGGCGGTCTTCGCGACGGCGTGGTCAACAGCGGAGCGTTCGTCGCCGTGTCGACCCCGCCATACGTCTCGGCGCTCCTGCTCCAGTTGCTGTTCGCGGTCTACTGGAGCCGGTGGTTCGGCGACACCCTGTTCCCGACATCGGGCGTCTACCCGCCCGGCAATCAGGGCTTCAACCTCACCCTGATGCTCAAGCACATGGTGCTTCCCGTGACGGTCGTCGTCATCCAGGTCGTGGCGGTCTACACGCGCTACATGCGAGCGTCGTTGCTCGAGGTGTTGAACAGCGAGTACATGCGGACCGCCCGCTCGAAGGGGATCAGCGAACGTCGGGTGCTGGTGAGGCACGCGCTGCGAAACGCGCTCATCCCGATCGCCACGGTCGCAGCGATCGACTTCGGCGCGATCCTCGGCGGTCTCATCATCACCGAGCGGATCTTTTCGTACCCAGGTCTCGGCGACTTCTTCTTGTCGGCCTACGACAACGGTGACTTCCCGCAGCTCATGCCTTGGATGTTCTTCTTCACGCTCGTGGTGATCTTCTTCAACCTGATCGCCGATCTCTCGTACGCCTGGCTCGACCCGAGGATCCGCCTTGACTGACCTCACGCAACCCGCGGCAGTGCCCGCACCATCCTCGCCGGCTGGCGACTCCGTCGCTGCCGCCG
>JBDKIV010000136.1:0-2564 GCA_039796935.1 Actinomycetota bacterium
AACCGAGTGGGGACGGAGGCACTCCGTTCATCCCGATGACCGCATCGCCGATCCGGCCACACCCAGAACCTCGCAGCCGGGTGCCGTCCGACCACGCCCCGGCACCTCGCTCGGCCCAGTACCGGACCCCGGTTGCCAGGTTGACCACCAGTGCCGTCGCCGGGCCGTCACGATCGACCAGGCACAACGATGTGGCGAACCACGGAACCCCTCGACTGGCGTTGGTCGAGCCGTCGACCGGATCGATGATCACCACCAGATCACTCCCGTTGCGCTGGAGCCCGCTCTCCTCGGACAGCACACCGACTCCTGCCCCGAGCAGCACCTCGAGCGCCGCCGCGTCGGCAGACACGTCGAGCACGTACTGACCGGGCCGCATACCGGACAGGCCACGGTCGATCGGCCCGGCGAGCGAACGCGCCACCGCATCGGCAGCATCGCTGAGGAGGGCGAGACGATCGGCGACCACGGCCGCTCACGGTAGTGTCGACGTACGGCCGTGCACTGCCTCGTGGTGCGGCCACATCGAAAGGACCAGCGTGGCAGTCATCGACGTCGCCGGATTCGTGGCAGACCTGAAGAACCATGCGATCGACCACGGTTTCCACGTCCACGACGAGCGCCACTTCGTCGAGACCTACTCACTCCGCCAACTCTGGGAAGTCGACCTCCACCCCGAGGAGGCCTGCAACGGGCCGATCGACCTCCACCTGTCGCTCGAAGTCGACCCACGGGCGCTGCTCGGCTTCGAGGACGAGGTCATGAAGATGGACGACCCCGAGGACGACCCGCCGGTCGGGTTCACGTTCCCGTTGCTGTTCACGTGGACGCTCCCTCCCCTGGCTCACGCTCCCGACCTGCTGGTGCTGGCCACCGACATCGCCGGTGTCGGTGGGGTCGACCTCCCCGTCGAGGTGTCGGCGATCGATTCGTTCGCCAGCGTCACCGATGCCCCCGAACGCAGCCTGTCGCTGGTGGCTCGGATCCCCGTCGAGCTCGCCGATGTCTACACGGCCAACGAGGAGGCCTTCTGCGACACCCTCATCCGCTGTCGCGACGTGAGCCTCTATCTCCTCGAGAACGCAGCGCGCTGGCTCGACACCTGAGTTCCCCCGACCGCCTCACGCCATCGGCCGCCATTCCACCGCCATCACACCGAGCACCTCGAAGGACCGCACATGAACGTTCGTGAACTCATCGACTACCTGAGCGAGCAGGACCCCGACACCGAGGTCGAGGTCGCTCTGATCTCGCCGGTCCAGCCCGACGACGAAGACATCGACGTCGATCGCTACCCGGTCGAGGCGCTCTTCCCCTGCCCGGTCACCGACGACGACGGCAACGAAGAACTCGTCATCTGGCTCGTCGCCGGCGAACCCGACGACGTCGAGGCGTTCATCGACGCAGTGGACGCCGGCGCACTCGACGAAGCCGACGAGCACTGACCTGAACCGACTGCGCCACCGGTCTCGGTGGACGGCCGGGCCCGGGTGAGGTCAGCGAGCGAAACGGAACACGCCGTCACGCTGCAGCAGTTGTGCGAACGACGGGTCGTACGCGGTCTCGGCGTGTTCGCGCACGAGGCGATCGAGTCGACGGGCGTCGTCGCCGAGCAGGATCCTCCACTCACCCGCCCGGACGCCGGCCAGGATCTCGGCTGCAGCGTCACTGGCCGTGGTCGGAGCGTCGTCCCGAAACGCTTCGGCCTGGGCCTGCAGGCCGACGCGCAGATCGTCGTCGCTGGCGCCACTGAGATCGAGACCGCGACGCGCCATCCGCTCGCGCATGTCGGCCAGTTGCTCGGCGGTCAGTTCCTTCGGCTCGCGGCCGAACGCTCGCTGGGAGTTCAGCACGATCGACGTGCCGATGTGGCCGGGCATCACGACGGATGCACGAAGATGCGGCGCATTGACGGCGAAGTCGGCAATGAGGGCCTCGGTGAACCCCTTCACCGCGAACTTGGCTGCGCTGTAGGCGGTGTGCGGGACGCCGGGTCCGAGCGATGCCCAGAAACCGTTCACACTGCTGGTGTTGACCACATGACCTGCCTCGGCGGCCAGCAGCATCGGTAGGAATGCCCGCGTGCACAGGTACACACCGCCCCAGCAGACATCGAACGTCTTCTCCCATTCGTGACGCGGGTCGGTGACGAAACTGCCCCCGCCACCGATTCCGGCATTGTTGAAGAGCAACTCGATGTGGTCTGCGCCATGTGCCTCGGCGACGTGCGCGGCGAACGCCTCGATCTGCGCCTCGTTCGACACATCGGCGACGAACTGCGTGACGCGGGTACCTGCAGGCGCGTCGGCCAGCGCCAGCTCGACCGTTCGGGCCATGTCGTCAGCCGACACATCGCAGGTCGACACGTGACAGCCATCGGCCGCCAGCTGTCGCACCAGTTCACGGCCCATGCCGGTACCGCCACCGGTGACCACTGCGATCCGACCCGCGAACTGCTCCATCTCATCCCCCTACGCACGGCCTCGCTGCCGATGGCGACTGTAGGACGACGCGCGCGGCGAGCGAGACTCGGAGGGTCCGCTCAACCATCCACGGCGATCCGC
>JBDKIV010000137.1:0-5040 GCA_039796935.1 Actinomycetota bacterium
TCGAGGACAAGCATCCCACGCTCGAGGGTCTCGTCAAGGAGTCGCTGTACGGACACTCCTCGCAGCCGCAGGTGGTCGGAAAGCGCACGCCATCGGGGTCGCCGCTCCTGCCCGACACCGGCTCGCTGACCGCTGACGTGATCGCCAGCCACCTCCGCGAACGACTACGGCAGAGGATTCCCGACGATCGCCTCGCGCCCCTTCCGGCCCCTGTTGCGCAACGGCGGCTGATACCGCTGTCGGTCACTCGCACGCCCTACTTCTGCTCGGGCTGCCCGCACAACACGAGTACCCAGGCACCCGAGCACGCGCTGGTCGGCGGAGGGATCGGCTGCCACACGATGGTGATGTTGATGGAGCAGGGACGCTTCGGTGACGTGGTGTCGGTCACCGCGATGGGCAACGAGGGCGCCCAATGGTTCGGGATGGCGCCGTTCGTCGACACGCCGCACCTCATCCAGAACATCGGCGACGGAACACTGTTCCACTCGGGGATGTCGGCCGTGCGCGCCTCGGTGGCCAATGGGGCGAACATCACCTTCAAGGTGCTGTACAACGGTGCGGTGTCGATGACCGGTGGCCAGGATGCCGTCGGTCAGCTCGACGTGCCCAGCCTTGCGCAGGTGTTCGTCACCGAGGGTGTTCGACGTGTCCTCGTCACCACCGAGGACACGTCGAGGTATCGGGGCGTCACCATGCCCGATGGCGTCGACGTCTGGGACCGCAGCCGGATCATCGAGGCGCAAGAGTCCCTCGCCGCGGTTCCCGGCACGACCGTGCTCATCCACGATCAGCGGTGTGCGGCCGAGTTGCGGCGCGACCGCAAGCGGGGCAACGAAGCCACGCCGCCGTGGCGGCTGGTGATCGACCCGCGGGTCTGCGAGGGATGCGGCGACTGCGGCCGAGCGAGCAACTGCCTCAGCCTCCAGCCGATCGACACGCCCTACGGTCGCAAGACCGCGATCGACCAGGCGAGCTGCAACTTCGATGCGAGCTGCCTGAACGGCAACTGCCCCTCGTTCCTCACGGTCACGCCGCGACGCTCGCGCCGTCGCCGCCGACCCGACTCGGGCCGATCGCTCCGCGACACGAGTCGCGTCATGCGCGAGATCGCCGACCGAGCGGCCACGCTGACGGCACCACCGATGGCACGCAGGGACTGCACCGTACGGCTGAGCGGGATCGGCGGCACCGGTGTGGTCACCGTCAGCCAGGTCCTCGGCACCGCTGCGATGCTCGACGGGTACCACGTGCGCGGTCTCGACCAGACCGGGCTGTCGCAGAAGGCCGGACCCGTGGTCAGCGACATCCGACTGAGCATCACCGAGCCCGTCGGTTCCAACCGTGCCGGTGCCGGTACCGTCGACACGCTCGTGGCGTTCGACCTGCTGGTGGCCGCCAGCGACACCCACATCGCCGGGACCGACCCCGCTCGGACCACGGTGATCGCATCCGATGCTGCGGTCGCGACCGGGTCGATGGTCCGCCATCCCGAGACGCCGTTCCCGCGCGCCGATGCGCTCGAGCGGCTGCGTCGGTCGAGCGCATCCCTGGTGACCGTCGACTCGATCGACGCCACGACGACAGCACTCGGTGATCCGGCGACGGCCAACATCCATCTGCTCGGGGTCGCCGTCCAGCGAGGCACCATTCCGGTCGACCCGAGCGCGATCGAAGAGGCGATCTCGCTCAACGGTGTGGCCGTCGACCGCAACATCGCCGCCTTCCGTCTCGGCCGACTCGACGCCGATCGGGTCTCCGGCCACGACCGGGGCATCGATGTGGAACCGCTCGCCGATCTGGTCGACCGTCTGCACCGTGACCTCGTCGACTTCGGCGGCGACCGGTGCGCACGCCGATTCCGAGCCGTCGTCGACCGGGTCGAGGTGCTCGGCGACGATCGCCTGACCCGGGCGGTCGCGATCAACCTGCACAAACTGACGGCCTACAAGGACGAGTACGAGGTGGCGCGCCTACTGCTCTCGCCCAGCTCGCGAGCAGCGGCCGAGGCCGTGGCCGGACCCGGGGCGAAGGTCGCGTGGAACCTCCACCCGCCGATGCTGGCTTCGATGGGCCTCGATCACAAGATTCGGCTGGGGGCGTGGAGCCGGCCGCTGTTCGTGGCGCTGCGAGCCGGACGGCGGCTGCGCGGCACACCGTTCGACCCGTTCGGCCGCACCTCGGTTCGACGCCTCGAGCGGTCACTCGTCGACGAGTACCTGCATGTCGTCGACCGGCTGATCTCGGGCCACCGAGCCGACGTCGCCGACGAGGCCGTGCGGATCGCCTCGCTCCCCGATCGGGTTCGGGGCTACGAAGACGTCAAGCTGGCCAGCGTGGCCGAGTACCGGGCCGAGCTCGCCGTGCGACTTGCCGGCTACCCCGAGCACCCACCCGTTCGCTGATACGACGGGTCAGCTCTGTGCGCCTGCAGGCACGTCGGCGCAGTGACAGCGCTCGGACGGCGGGACGTGACCGAGCACCTCTTCGATGTGCTGGCCGCAACCAGCGAAGGTGGGACGGTGGCAGGTGGGGCACTCAACAGCCATGCACATACCCCACAGGGTAGCATTCGTGTCGTGCAGATCGACCGCCTCGTCGCCTTCGACTCGCTCGGCCTGCGCGATCCCTTGGTGTCGGCCCTGCGCCGACAGGGGATCGAACGGAGCTTTCCGATCCAGGCAGAGGTGATCCCTCACATCCTCGCCGAGCGTGACGTCGCCGCCCAGGCGCCCACAGGATCGGGCAAGACGCTCGCCTTCGGGCTTCCCGTGCTGCAGCGCCTCGCCGACAGCGGCGCTGCTCGACCCGGCAAGCCGAGGGGCCTCGTCCTGGCCCCGACCCGAGAGCTGGCCAGACAGATCACCGATGATCTGCTGGAACTCGGCGCTCGCTGTGGCGTTCGAGTCGGAGCGCTTTACGGCGGGCTCCCCTTCGCGCCACAGATCGAGCAGCTCGAGCAGGGCATCGACCTCGCCGTCGCCACGCCGGGTCGGCTGCTCGACCTGATCGACCAGGGCCTTGCCGGTCTCGACGACATCATGGTCGTCGTCGTCGACGAAGCCGATCGCCTGGCCGACCTCGGCTTCCTGCCCGATCTGTGCCGGCTCCTCGACCAGACGCCCGACGACCGACAGATGATCCTCTGTTCGGCAACCCTCGACGACGACGTCCACGTGGTGGTCGATCGCTATCTCGACGAGCCGGTCCGCTGCGACGCCGGCGGTGGCGACGACGACAGCGACGACATCGACGGCGACATCGACGGCGACGTCGAGCCGGGCACACAGACGGTCCGCCACCTCGTCTGGACCCTGCCGGATGCACAGCGGCCGCCCCTGCTGGCGCGACTGGTGAAACGAGCGGGGCCGACCATCGTCTTCAGCCGAACCCGTCACGGTGCCCAACGCATCGGGGCGCGGCTCGGCGACGCACAGATCCGCACCGCCGTGCTGCACGGCGGCAACTCACAGGCAGTCCGCGAGCGAGCACTGGCCGACCTGCGCAACGGGTTGGTCCACGTCCTGGTGTGCACCGACGTCGCTGCACGCGGCATCCACGTGGACGGTATCGCCTGCGTGGTGCAGTACGACCCGCCGGCCGATCCGAAGGACTACGTGCACCGGGCGGGCCGGACCGGCCGCGCCGGAGCGTCCGGGGTCGTCGTCATGTTCGTCGACCCGGCCAATCGTGCCCATGCCGAGCGGGTGATCGCCGCCGCAGCGGTGGACGCCGAGTTCGGACAGCCCGACCTCGACTCCATCGAGCACCAGGCCGACCGTGCCGCGATCGAGGCCCAACTCGCAGCGCTGGCCGAGCTCCGCCGACCCGGCGCACTCGGGGCCGTGGTGTTCCGCTCGCTGCTGAACGCCTGAGCACTCGGACCCCCGGACGACGGAACAGCTCGACGGAGCAGCTCGACGAACCGTCCTCGTCAGACCGTCCCGTCGAGTTCGCTCGTGGGCGCCACCTTGCCGAGACCCCGATACGCCTCGTCGGCCGACCGGGCACCCGACACCACGGCCGCCACCTCGTGGGCGATGGGCACTTCGACACCGAAGCGCTCACCGAGCTCGACCATCACCTGACTGGTCTTGACGCCCTCGGCCACCATCCGCATGCCGGCCACGACCTCGTCGATCGAGCGGCCCTTGGCGAGCTCGACACCGACCGTCCGGTTCCTGCTGAGCGGGCTGCTGCACGTGGCCATCAGGTCGCCGAGGCCGGTGAGACCGGCGAAGGTGCGTGCATCGCCACCCATCGCCACCCCGAGCCGTGTCATCTCGGCGAGCCCGCGAGTGACCACCATGGCCTTGGTGTTGTCGCCGACACTCAACCCCTCGGCCATGCCGGCGGCGATGGCGATCACGTTCTTCAGGGCCCCACCGAGCTCGCAACCGACGACGTCGTGATTGGTGTAGACCCGGAACCGTGTGCTGGTGAAGATCCGCTGCAGCGATGTGGCCACGTGCGCGTCGGGCATCGCGATCACCGAGGCGGCCGCGAACCCGGCGAGCACCTCCTTCGCGAGATTCGGCCCCGCCAGCACGCCTGCCGGGTGACCGGGCAACTCCTGCTCGATCACCTCCGTCATCCGCAACTGCGTGCCCTGCTCGAGGCCCTTGGTGAGACTGACGATCGGCACCCAGGCACGCACCAGCGGGGCGATCTCGACGAGCGTCGAGCGCACGGCATGCGACGGGACACCGATCACGATCACATCGGCATCACGGACCGCCTCGTCGAGCACCGACGTCGCACGCAACTCGGGGTGCAGGTCGTGGTCGGGCAGATAGCGGAGGTTGCGATGCTGCTCGTTCACCTGAGCAGCCGTCAGCGGATCACGCATCCACAGCGTGGTCGAGGCATGCCCGGCCGCGAGCGATGCCACCGTCGTCCCCCACGATCCACCGCCGAGGACCGCTACGTGCACTGGCCGAGTCACGTCGGCAACCGTAGTCTCGGCCGGTGCCGCACGGGTTCAACATCGACGGAGGAGTCCACGAGATCCCGCTGACCGAACTGCCTGCGGTGTCGGCG
>JBDKIV010000138.1:0-31104 GCA_039796935.1 Actinomycetota bacterium
ACTTCGGCCCTCATGCCGCTGCCCGAGCCCGATCCCGAACGACGTTCACGACGTCACCTTGCTCGTCGCCAGATTCGGTCGGGCGTGCTTGCGTCGCGAGCGCTCGTAATGCCCGGTATGTGCGCTGTCTGCAAGGGCGGTGGGCGCGCAGATCAACGGATCTCTACGGGCAACTGGGCGCCTGCGAAGGGCGCCCGGGCACCACTTGGCTCTCACGGTAACGCTCTTCTGGCACCTGGCCGGAGGGTGTGAACAGGCTGAGCTGGGTGACGCGCTTGCGGGCGGAGGCCCGTCCACCTCCGCCACGCGGGTGGCGCCCTGGCGCAAGCCCGACGGCAAGGTCGGTCGGCCGACGGGCAAGACGCGGGCGGCGGCGGTCGCTTCGCGCAGTCGCCACATCGCCGCCGCCGAGGAGACTGCTCGCTGTGGCCTGCTCGCCGAGGGCCTCTCGGCGACAACCACGACGAGGCGGCGAGCCTCGGGCTTGCGGAGGCCAACGTGGCGAAGAATGTGCGGCGCCCGCGTGTGCCGAAGGTGATGCGACCGACGCTGACACCGGTGGAGGTTGTGAAGCTGCTCGACGCATGCGACGAGCGGTTCGTGGCGGTGGTGGCGTTCTGCCAACTGCACGGCTGGCGGGTGAGTGAAACGCTCGGTCTCGCGTGGCAGGACCTCGACGTCGAGGCCGGCACGGTGCACCCGCGGCGCGGGTCCACCTATGCCGACGCCGAGGGGATGGTGCTCGGGCCGACGAAGACCCGCGGCACGGCGGGCTGGCAGCTGCTCGGCCCGAGCGTGGTGCAGCTCCCCACCCACCGGCGCGAGTTGCAGGCGCTCGATCGGGACCGTGCGGGTGGGAGGGCGCAGGCGGAGTGCGAGGGCGAGTTCTTCGATCTCGCCGACGTCGCCCGGTTCGTCACTCTGATGTTTACAGCGGTGTTCACGCTGGATCTCACACGGGTGCTCACACTGTGATGATTCATCCCGACTGGTACCGGTTCGTGTTGTTTCGTCCAGGCGATCCGCAGAGTGGCCTCCTGTCCGTGCTCGTCGGCAGCGATCTATCCTGACGACGTGGCCCTGCCGATGCTGACGTAGCTGCGGAGTCGCAGGAGCGAGAGACTCGATGTCGCGCTTGCTCGTAGCGCCTCGAGGGTGCGCGTGTTCGGCTCGGTCGCACGTGGCGAGGCCACGGAGACGAGCGACATCGACTTCCTCGTCGATCTCGAGGAAGGTCGGAGCCTGGTCGAGTGTCCCTCGTTGGAGTGCTGGCGATCGGTGCGTGGACAGCTCGCGCTGCACGGACGAGAGCGAGCCAATCGCTGCGACGGCGGATGCGACAACCGGACCGCTCGTCGGCATACGCGGCGGCGACGCCCGAGAGGTGACGATCAGAGCGGTGACGTACCGGCCGATGAACCCGGGGGCGATCCCGACAAACTCTGTGCGTAGGCCTGCGACTCTTCCGGCTCGTTCCGAGCCCTCCAGATTGGTGCGGTCAGTCGCCGGCAGGGAGGTCGCCGATGATTGCGAGGAGTTCGACGTGGCAACGGACGCCTGGTGACCGCGAGAGCCTGCTGTCCGCGGTGAGAAGCGGGTAGCCGAGAGACTCGGCGAGCGCGACGTAGGCAGCGTCGTAGGGAGTGACGTTCGCGCGCAGTTGATAGGCACGGATCATCAACGGACCCGTCGGAAAGCGATCCAGCGGGAGTGCCAGGAGGTCGTCGACTGCTGCTGCGAATCGTCGTGCTGAGAGGTCGCCTGCTCGCCATCGCTTGCGGAGCACGGCGACTGTCTCGACGTCGACGAGATCGGGCGCGGCGAGATGGGTCTCGCCAGCTACTCGCGTCCTGGCAGTCCTTCCAGCCGGGCCGTCGTCACCGACGAGATTGGCCATGACCGACGCGTCGACGACGATCAACTCCGCCCGCGCTCTTCGTCGAGATCCCGCACAGCGGTGTCGAATCCGACCTTGCCGCCCCGCCGACGGCCGATCCGGTCGAGCACGTCACTGAGAGTCGGGGTGCTGGCAAGCCTGGTCAGTTCGGTCGCCAGGTACTGCTGCAGCGACTTACCCTCGGCCTCGGCTCGTCGCTGAAGGTTCGCGTGGACGTCTTCCGGAAGGTCTCTCACCAGCACACTGGGCATGCTTGCATTCTGCTATCAGCTCGGGCGAAAGGCAACCCCCCGCTCCCAGCCCCACATGCCCGCTCGGGACGCGTTCGGCAAGAGCGCTCAGCGCACACATACCACGCTCGCCTTGCGTGTAGGTGCCGCACCCTCGACCGAGGAACGTGAGTATGAAGGCGTTCGTATTCCGCTGTCAGACCCGCCGTCGGTGCAGCGTCGGGCGGCTCAGAGGGTGATGGTCCCCGAGGCGACGATCTTGGCCCGGCCACCGACCCAGAGGCGGTCCGCGGAACTCGACACGTGCACGCGGCCCTCCCGGCCGATCGCGGTGCCCTGGGCCGCCACGTAGGGCGCCGACGTGCGGCCGCTCGCGATCAACCACTGGGCTGCCGCAGCGTTCAGGCTTCCGGTCACCGGGTCTTCGCGCAGCGGTGCCGAACCGTCGGTGAAGAAGGCGCGCACCTCGAACGCCGTGTCGGCGTCGGGGTCGTGAGCCCCGATCACGCCGATGTCCCACCGGCCAGGGTGCGCTGATGCGTCCGGGCGCAACTGGACCACGGTGCGCGCGTGGTCGAGGAGGACGCCCACCCAACCGGGTCCGTTGTCGAGCCACTCTGCGTCGATCACCTGCTCGGTGGGAACTCCGAGCACGTCGATGACGGCGGCGAGGAGGTCGGCGTCGACCGGGCCCGACCGCAGACGCGGTGGCGCGGCGAACGCGAGACGGTCCGGTTCGATCCGGACCTCGATCAATCCGGCCGGACACTCCTGGACCACCAGCGAGTGATCGCGCGGTTCGCCGCCCGCGTCGAGCCATGCCCGTGCGGTGCCGAGCGTCGGGTGTCCGGCGAAGGGCAACTCGGTGTTGAGGCTGAAGATCCGGACCCGGTAGTCGGCGTCGGGGTGGGTCGGGGCGAGCACGAAGGTGCACTCGGACAGGTTGGACCACACGGAGAACCGCCGCATCGTCTGGTCGTCGAGGCCCTCGGCATCGAGCACTACCGCCACCGGATTGCCGGTGCACGGGTCGTTGCCGAACACATCGACCTGCCGGAACCTCCGGTTCATGCGGTCACGCCGACGCGTCGGTGTAGAGGACCATGGCATGTCGTGTGTCGAGGTACTCCTCGAGTCGCGTGATGCGCCCCGCCGTCACGTAGAAGCGGATCATCGCCGGCATCGAGAGCGCGCCGCCCCGGGCATCCCCCGTGAGGACGTGTTGTTGGACGAAGCCGTCACTCGTCACCGCACGCCGGATCTCGGTGTAGCGAAGGTTCGATGCCCGGCGATGGAGATCGGTGAGGGTGGCGAGATTCTCGTCGACGGACTGGTCGCGCTGATCGAAGTTGTGCCAGATGGTCGCATCGGGCGCATAGATCGACCGCACGGTCTGTGCGTCGCCCGCAGCGATCGCAGCGACCAGTCGGTCGCCCAGGTCGTTCATCTCGGTCTCGGTCAGCGGCATGGGCCGACACTAGCGAGGAGCCGCGTGGGGTCAGGCGCGTTCGATCTCGTTGTGCAGTGGCGTGTCGTCGGCGAATCGTCGGAGGTTGTCGAGGAAGATGCCCATCGCTCGCTCGCGGTTCGATCGTGTCGAACCCGACGAGTGCGGAGTGATGATGACGTTCGGCATGTCCCACAGGGCGCTGTCGCGATCGAGCGGTTCGACCTCGGTGACGTCGAGCGACGCGTACCCGACTCGGCCCGAGCGAAGCGCCTCGATCAGGGCGGGTTCGTCGACCAGTTCACCGCGACCGACATTGACGAAGTGTGCGCCGGGTCGCAGGAGGGCGAACTCGGCGGGGCCGATCAGCCGACGAGTGTCGGGGGTGAGCGGCAGGGCGAGAACGAGGGCATCGACCATCGGGAGCAACTCGTGCAGACGGTCGAGCGTCCATGTCTCGCACGGTTCGTCGCCGGTCACGCGACGACGCATGCCGATCACCCGAACTCCGAAGGCTGCGGCGATCCGTGCCGTCTCGGAACCGATCGGTCCCATGCCGAGCACCCCGATGAGGGTGTTTTCGACGTCTCCGACGTTGCGCTGGGTCCACTCGTGACGCGCCTGGGCGCGCAGCATCGCAGGAAGGTCTCGGCGCATGGCCAGCAATTGCAGGATCACGTGATGGGCGATCGAGGTGCCACCGGCGCCGGAGGAGTTGGTCAGCCGGACACCACGGTCGAGGAACATCTGCCAGACCGGGTGGTCGACCCCGGCGCTGAAGGAGTGCATCCAGCGGAGGTTGGGTGCATCGAGACAGACCCGCATGTACGGCGCCGACCAATCCGGCCACAGGTCCGACGACAAGCTGGCGACCTCGATCCGTTCGATCGTGTGCCGGTCGACGTGTTCGCCCGGGACGAACACGAGCGGCTCGATCCCGTCGACGGCGCGCAACGGCTCGCCGAAGTCGTCCCAGACGGACTTCGAGAGGAACACCCCGATCGGTGTGTCAGCGGTGCTGGACATGCCCGCACGATAGGTGCAGCCGCCTGCCACAATCGGCTCATGCTGTTCAGCGTCCGCAAGATCGTCACGACCGTCGAAGAGATCGAGCACGATCTCGGCCCGACCGGCGGCCCCGTCCGAAAAGGGGCGGTTGCCGCTGTGGTGACCAATCCGTACGTCGGGACCTATGTCGACGACCTGAGCGCGGCGGTCGACGAGTTGCGTGCGCTCGGCGAGCGGCTGGGTCGCATGCTCATCGATCACCTGGGCGGTGATCCGTCGGTGATCGACGGCTACGGCAAGGGTGCCATCGTCGGCGCTGCCGGCGAGATCGAACACGGCGCGATGTGGCACATACCGGGGGGCGGCGGCATGCGCGCTGCGCTCGGCAAAGGCACGTCCATCGTGCCGTCGACCAAGAAGATCGGCTCGGTCGGTGCTCGGCTCGACGTGCCGATCACGCATCTCGAGTGGAGCTACGTGGGTAGCCACTACGACGCGATCGAGGTGGGCGTTCCCGACGGCCCTCGCCAGGACGAGTTGGTGCTGATCCTGGCGATGGGCATCGGCGGTCGAGTTCACGCCCGGCTGGCCGGCGGTTTCACGTTGGCCGATCGCGGCAATCCGGGTGTGCCCGCATGAGCCGGATCGGTGTGATCGGGATCGGTCGGATGGGTTGGCACATCGCCGCTCATCTGCACCGTGCGGGTCACGAGGTGACCGTGTTCGACATGGCTGCCGGTGTCTCGGCGGCATGGGTGGCCGAGCACGGTGGCGAGGCGGCCGCGACAGCCGCCGATGCGGCGCGTCATCGAGAGGTGATCGTCACCTCGCTGCCCGCCGATCCGCAGGTCCGCGCGGTCGCCGAAGCGATCGTGCCGGTGCTCGCCCCCCGCTGCATCTGGGTCGACCACTCCACGACGTCGGCCGAGGTCGCCCGCGAGATGGCGGCTCGCGTCGGTGAGGTCGGTGGCCACTTCCTCGACGCCCCGGTGTCGGGTGGGGTGGACGGTGCGCGCAACGGCACGCTCACGGTGATGGCGGGCGGTGACGACGAGGCGTTCGGTCTGGTCGAGCCGGTCGTCGCTGCGTATGCGGCCCGGATCACGTTGATGGGTGGCTCGGGGGCAGGCCAGATCACGAAGATGACGAACCAGATCTGTGTCGTCGGATTGTGCCAGGCACTCGCCGAGGGCCTCGACTTCGCCGAGACGGCCGGCCTCGACGTCCGCAGGGTGATCCACGTGATGCTGCAGGGATCGTCGGCGTCGTGGCAGATGGCGAACCGGGCCGAACGAATGCTCGACGGCGAGTACGACTACGGCTTTTCGACCCAACTCATGCGCAAGGACATCGGCCTGGTGCTCGACGAGGCAGCCGCCATGGATGTGCCGCTGCCCGTGACCTCGATGGTCGGCCAGATGCTCGCGGAGGTCACCGCCATGGGCGGAGCCACCTGGGACTGGTGCAGCCTGATGGAGCGACAGCGCCGCCGTCGTGTGTGACCGCCGAGGCTGACGTCAGACGGCGAGCAGGTCGCGGGCGCCGGTGTCCGAACTCGGGTGACGGAGCTTGCTCATCGCCCGGGCCTCGATCTGGCGGATGCGCTCTCGGGTGAGATTGAAGTGCTCACCGACCTCTTCGAGCGTGCGGGGCTCGCCACGGTCGAGACCGAATCGCAGCTTGAGGATCTCGCGTTCGCGCTCGTCGAGGGGAGCGAGGAGCCGAGCGATCTCGTCGGGCAGCAGCGCAGTCGCCGCCACCTCGAACGGGCTTTCGGCCGAGCGGTCCTCGACCACGTCGCCGAGTTCGGCGTCGCCGTCCTCGCGCAGCGGTTCGCTGAGCGACAGGGGCTCGGCCGCGAAGCGGAGCGCTTCGGTGACCTTGTCCTCGGGCATCTCCACTTCCTTGGAGAGTTCGGCCAGCGTGGCAGGTCGGCCGTACTTGAGCTCGAGTCGGCTTCGGGCCTTCTGCAACCGCGCGAGCGTGTCGCCCGCATGGACCGGTAGGCGGATGGTTCGGCCGGTGTTGGCAATGCCGCGGGTGATGGCCTGGCGGATCCACCACGTGGCGTAGGTGGAGAACTTGAAGCCCTTTCGCCAGTCGAATTTCTCGACGGCGTGCATGAGGCCGAGGTTGCCCTCTTGGATGAGATCGAGCAGCGGGAGGCCGGACGCCTGGTACTTCTTGGCGATCGACACCACGAGGCGGAGGTTGGACTGCACGAATGCACGCTCGGCATCCTCGCCCTCGCGAGCGAGTCGGCGAAGCTCGCGCTTGCGCGTGGCGGAGATGTCCTTGCCCGTGGCGTCGAGTTCTGCGACTGCCGCCTTGCCCGCCTCGATCTGCTTGGCCAGACGGACCTCGTCGTCCTTGGTGAGCAGCGTGTACTGGCCGATGTCGGACAGGTACAGGCGGACGAGATCTTCTTCGTCTCGTTCCACGCGATCTTTCGCCACAGACGCTCCTCGACGTGCCAGCTGCCGGGAGACCCCCGACGCTCTGAAGAGTTCACGATACCGACGGTGTGCAGTCCACCACACCCGTCAAGCCCCCGAACGAGGGCATCACGTTTGGTGATCCAGTCAGCTCATGTATCGCTTTCAGCGTTCACGAGCGCAGGTCGCTCGGTCGTACGATTTCGGCATGTCGCAGCCTGGTGAACCGTCGGGACCGCTCGATCACGAGGTTCCCGTCGCCGAGCCCGACCTTGCGATCGTCACCATGCGATTCGACGCGAGCGACGCTGCGGCCCTCGCCGCGGTGCTCGCCAAGTACGTGGTGCTGACACGTATGGAGCACGGGTGCCGCAACGTCGATCTCTGCGCATCGGTCACCCGACCCGGCCGATACCTGATCATCGAGAAGTGGGATTCGCCGTCGGCTCAACGGGCTCACTTCGACGGTCCGGTGATGGTCGAGATGGCGAGGTCGTGCGCAGGCCTGCTGAGCGCGCAGCCCGACATCGATCTGTGGGACGGCCCGAGCGCTCACGACCTGGCGTGATGACGCCCATGACGCAACCCTGGTTCTCGTTCAGCGCTAGCGTGAGCACATGTCCAACCCATTCCTGAACGACAAGGCGATCGCCGAAGCCTCGAAGGCCGGCTGGGCGGCACCCGATCCCTCGACACAGGTGCTCGGGCCGGCCAGAACCCCCATCGACGACGGCCCGGTCTCCGAGTGGAACCCACGTGTGATGACGGTCGGCGGAACCATCACCGCCACCGGCGTCCTGCTCGCGTTGCTGCTCGCCTCGGCGGTGGTCGGCTGGATCAGCACCCCGGTGTACGACAACGGCTCGGTCGGTCTGCCGATGCTGGCGATCGCCGGCATCCTGGTCGGCTTCGTGTGCGCCATCGCCGTGCACTTCAAGCCGATGATGTCGAAGATCCTCGGCCCGGTCTACGCGATCGCCGAGGGCTTCTTCGTCGGGGCCATCTCGAAGGCGTACGACGCAGCGTACGACGGCATCGTGCTGCAGGCCATCGGGGCCACCCTCGGCGTCTTCTTGGTGATGCTGGTGCTGTACCGGACGCAGATCATCAAGGTCACCGACCGCTTCCGTCGCATCGTCATCGGGGCGACCCTCGGTCTTGCCGTGTTCTATCTCGTGTCGTTCGTGTTCAGCCTGTTCGGTGGCAACGTGTCGTTCTTCAACTCGGCGAGCTGGCTCGGCATCGGGTTCAGCGTGCTCGCTGCCGGCCTCGCGGCGATGAACCTGGCGCTCGATTTCGACTTCATCGAGCGCGGCTCGCAGGCGAAGTTGCCGAAGGGCATGGAGTGGTATGCAGCGTTCGGGCTGGTGATCACGCTCGTGTGGCTCTACCTCGAGCTGCTGCGGTTGCTCAGCAAGCTGAACCAGCGGTAAGCGGCTCGAGGGTCGCAGGAGCGGCCCCGCCGCCTCAGAGGCTGCGCAGGTGTGCGAGCAGGGCAGCGTTGAACGCGGCGGGTGCCTCTTGCTGCACCCAGTGACCGGCACCCGGGACGATCGTGTAGCCACGGAAGTCGGGCAGCGTGTCCTGCATCCGCTGGATCCCGGTCGGGTCCATGAGGTTGACGCCGTCCAACTCGCCGGTGATGAAGTAGCTGGGCATCGCGATGCGATCGGGGCCGAGGTCGCGCACGATCTCGTAGTTGGCGTCGAGGTTGCGGTAGTAGCTGACCGGTCCGAAGAACCCCGAGTGGGCGAACTCGCGTGTGTACTCCTCGAGGTCGTCCTCGGTGAGCCACGGACCTTCGGGGCCTGGATATGGCCGCGCCGGGACGTCTGCACCCATCACATCGAGAAAGCCGGTGCCCTCCATGGGCGGGAGTTCGGTCGGCATCGTCCGGGTGCGCATCGAGTCACCCGACGCGCTGTACAGGAAACTGGCCATCGACCGCCGTGGGTCGGCTTCGAGTTCGGCCTCTGGCGGGCCGACCTGTTGGAAGTAGAGGATGTAGAAGAACCTGTCCGTGTACACCATCCGCATCAGGTCGGTCGGTTTGCCGGGCCACTGTGTCAGCGGGACGCTCACACCGACGACCGAGCGGACGCGCTCGGGGTGAAGGCGAGCGGTCTCCCACACGATGAGCGAACCCCAGTCGTGCCCGACGAACACCGCCTGGTCCTTGCCGGTGCGGTCGAGCAGTGCGATCAGGTCACCCGTGAGTTGGCGAACGCCGTACGCCTCGACCGAGCGCGGGGCCGATGAATGCCCGTACCCGCGCTGATCGGGGGCGATGACATGAAACCCGGCGGCTGCGAGCGCAGGGAGTTGGTGTCGCCACGAGTAGGCCAGTTCGGGGAAACCATGGCTCAGGATCACCGTCGGGTCGGCCGGGTCGCCCGCCTCGTGCACTCGCAACGTCACGTCGTCGAGTTCGACATCGGTCGTTCGGACTTCCGGAGTGGTGTTCATGGTGTTCCGCTGCTGGTGAGGTGGTTGCTGATGGTGTCGATGTCGCTCCACGTCAGTCCGCTCGCCTGCCACAGCCGGTCGAACGCTGCGTCTGCGGCGTCGCTGAATCCGTGACGATTGCGGAAGTCGTAGCGGTACCGCTGCTCGTTGACGGCCACCCCGAGTCGCGCCAGGCGACCCATGCACGAGGCGGTCCACGCCGATGCCTGCGCCAGCGAGAGCGCCTCGTCGGCAGGGGCGTCGTCGAACAGCCCCGACAGCCGGTCATGGGCGCGCACGAGCACCCTGCCGATCGACACCGCAGAGGCGGTCTCGCTGTAGTGCTGCGGACGTCGGGTGTCCTCGAAGGCGCCGCTCTCTGCCCGGAGGGTGACGACATCACCGAGTTCGGCGTGGATGCGCGCCAACGGCGTCGTCTCGTCGATCTCGATGTGAACGTCACGATCGAGGCCGATGGCGCGTGCGAGCCGGTCGACGGCGTGGCTGATGGTGGCTGCGTCGAAGTGGACGAAGCGGAATGTCTCGGGTGAGACGGTGACGGTCATGCGTCGGCGAGTTGTTGCGCGGCCGACTGCATCCGCGCCACCGCCGCCTTGCGCTCCTCGAGCGCCGCGAGGCTGACGTCGGCGATCTCCTCGACCTCGTCATCGCTGAATCCGGCGAGTTCGCGGAACCGCCGAGCGAGACCGATCGGCGACTCCTGGCTGTCGCTACGGGTACCGCCGTAGCTGAACAGTTTGTCGACGACGTTCTGGAACTCGAGCGCCTTCTTGCGTCGCTCGGGGTCGTGCTCGGTCACCCGGCGCAGCCAGTCGCTACCCATCTTCACGTGGGTCACCTCGTCGGCCAGCATCCAGTCTTCGCAGAACTCGAGGTACGGGTCGCCGGCGAGGTCGCCGAACTCTTTCATGGTGGTGAACACATCGATGGCGAGGCCTTCGAGGGCACGGTTGACACCGGCGAGCCTCAGGACCGGATCGGTGCTGCACGCCGCCTGGAACAGCACGGTGTTCTCGGCGAACTCACCGATCTCGCTGCCCATCCAGTCGCTGAGCTTGACGCTGATCTCGACATGTCGGGCCTCGTCCCAGGCTTGGCGCGCCATGTCGAGCTTGAGTGCGAACGGCACGGCGTCGCTGGTCGAGTCGACGCCCGCAGCGTCGTCCTGGGCGCGCCGCGCCGAGTCGCCGACCGTCCGGAAGTCGTGGCAGGTCCGGCCGGCGCCTTCGAGCGCCTGGATCTCGCCGACGAAGATCCCGTGCATGAGTGCTCGGGCTGCGGCGCTGGCGTCGGGACGGCTGGGCACGAGTCGGTTCGACTTGCGGCCGGACTCCTCGCGGCCGAGTGCGCTGCGCGGATCGGCCATGCGGTCCTGCATGCTCACCTGATTGAAGCGGCTGTCTCGAGCCAGTTCGTCAACGGGGAAGTACTTCCTCATGCCGTGCCTCCGGTGGTGGTTTCGGGGATGTGGCCGCCGTCGGCCGCGTGGGGATCGTCCGGCATCATGCCGATCGAGCCGGGACCGGCGATGCCGCCGGCCTCGAGCATCAGCTTCTGGAGCCTTGCCTGGTGAGCGGCTGCCCGGTCGACCTCGTCGGGGGTCTCGACGAGCGACTGGAGCAGCATCTCGCCGTCGCGCCAGTCATCGATCTCGTCCTGCAGGATGAAGGTGAGCGAGCGGATGGTCGGGGCGTCGGTGATCTGGCTCGTGTGGTTCCGGTGGTAGGTGTAGGCAGCGACGAAGTGAGGGATGAACACGCGGTAGACGCCCACGAGCTTCTCGATCGTGAGCTCGGGTGCCTCCGGCTCGGTGAGCGCCTCGACGAAGCGCACCATGGCGTCGTTGGCCGGTTGCGTGAGCCGGTCCGGATTCATCTCGCGAAGCTCTGGCAGCCGCTTGTGCCAGAGCTCTGCGTGCCACGCGTGCTTGTAGCAGTGGGTGCCGAGCCGCATCTTCACATCGAGTTCGGGGACCGTGGCGACCCAGCCGCCGAGCGCTTCGAACAGCTTGATCTCGGCCCACTTGTAGTTGCCGATCCGCCGGGCAGACTCTTCGACGCTGAAGCTTCCCGGCAACTCGCGCCGGTCCCAGGGAGCGAACGGAGCTCTTGGCTTGTGCGGATCTGCCACGTTTCCCCCACGGAACGATGAATGCGACAGTGACCATAGTGGCTGATCGAGGTCGGCGCGGTACGAGCCGAGCGTCAGGAGGGCGGGTGGTCGCGGCCGCGTCGCCAGGCCGCTTCGAGCTCGCCGAGCGGCGTCGCCGGCGGCGCATCGATGCGGTACTCGAGGAGCATCGCCCGCCATGGAGCCGTCACGCCGAGCTTGCCCAGCAGGGCGCTGATGCCCCACACCACTCGATTGAGGACCAGGAACGATGCAGGGAGGTTGGTGCGCGCAATCACGTCGGCGTACGGCCCGTTGACGTCGATGATGCGTTGCACGGTTCGACGCATGAACTCGCGATCGAAGGTGAAGGTGTCGACGAGGTACGGCAGGTAGGGGCTGCTCACGTAGTCGTAGACGGCCTGTGGATCGAGCCCGTGCCCTGCGGTGAGGAAGCCGTTGCGTTCCATGGTCGCCACGAGCCGGTCGGGGTCGCGATCCACGATGATGGCGTCCATGCTGGGCGCGAGCAGTTCCCACTCGCCCGGTTCCCAGCGCTTGACCATCCCGAAGTCGATGAAGGTCACGTCGCCTTCGGGTGAGAACAGGTAGTTGCCGGGGTGCGGATCTCCGTTGAAGGCGCCGAGCCGATGGATCGAATGCTGCGCGAATCGCCAGATCGACTCACCCGCCCGCTCACGCGCCTCGGGTGACGCCGCGGCGAGAAAGGTGTTCCAGGGCTGTCCGTCGACCCATTCCGTCGTGATCACCCTGCGGCTGCTGTGTTCGGGGACCAGAGCGGGCACCGACACGAACGGATGACCGGCGAACTGACGGCGCACCTCGGTGATGTTGGCTGCTTCGATCCGGTAGTCGAGCTCGTCGCGCATCCGGTCGCGGAGCTCGTCGACGAGTGCTCGCGTGTCGAGACCCTTCAGCGCGAACGAGCTGAGCAACCGGTACAGGCCGTCGGCGTTGGCGAGGTCGGCCTCGATCGCATCGGAGGCGCCCGGGTACTGGACCTTCACCGCGACGACGCGGCCGTCACGGGTGACCGCTCGGTGCACCTGGCCGATGCTCGCCGCGGCGGTCGGCGCGTGCGCCCAGTCGAGGAAGATCGACGTCGGTGGCCGGCCCAGCTCGGCGGTCACCACCGACGCAGCGAGATCGCTGCTCATCGGCGGCGCGTCGGAGTAGAGCGATGACAGGGACTCCTGCGCGGCCTCGGGAAGTGCCTCGATGATCACGCTCGCGAGCTGGGCTGCCTTCATCAAGGCGCCCTTCATGTTGCCGAGTTCTCGAGCGACATCGTCGGCGGTGCGGAGCGCGAACGCATCGTCCATGTCGGCGCGTCTTGCCTCGTTGGCGGCGCGTCGACGGATCCGGTGGACGAGGAAGCGGGCAGCGTTGCGGGCAGTCAGCCGCCACACCCGCAGCGTTCGTCGCGCCCGAACGCCGAACCGGGTCCGGCCGCTCGACCGCCGGGTCATCCTGCGGTGGGGGAGTCGCCTGGCCGCCCGGGGGCGCCGGCCCGTCTCGACGTGGGTCGCTCGGCGAGCAGCTCGTCGCTCAGAGTGTCACCGGTGACCTCGTCGGTCCAGTACGTCCCGGCGTCGAGGCGTGCCAGGGCGGTCTCGACGTCGGCGAGGTCGCGTTCGATCGAATCGAGATCGATCGGAACAGGGGATGACACCTCGTCGCTCACTGCTGCGAGGTTATCCAGCCAGCGGGCCTCGGCCACGACGTCCGCCATTCCCGACGGGCGTGCCGGGTAGCCTCGCTGCCATGGCTACACCCTTCCCCGCGCTCGACGGTTCCGCACCCACGCAACAGCAGTTCAACCAGGCGCCCGAGTTCGGGATCGACACGTCGAAGCGCTACACGGCCACGATGGAGACCTCGATGGGCACGCTCGTGATCGCACTCGACGCGATCAACGCGCCGAAGACCGTCAACAACTTCGTGTTCCTCGCAGCGCACCACTACTACGACGGCGTCATCTTCCACCGGATCATCAAGGGCTTCGTCTGCCAGGGTGGCGACCCGACCGGAACCGGCCGCGGCGGGCCCGGGTACCGCTTCGAGGACGAGCCCGTGAAGCAGCGCTACCAGTTGGGTTCGGTGGCGATGGCGAATGCCGGCCCGGACACCAACGGCAGCCAGTTCTTCCTCATCAGCGGCCCGAGCGGCGTGGGCCTGCCCCCGCAGTACAACCACTTCGGTCAGATCGTGAAGGGTCTCGAGGTGCTCGAGGCCATGCAGAGCGTCGACACGGATCGCAGCGACCGGCCGCGGACCGACGTGGTGATCAACAGCGTCACCATCACCGTCGCCGACTGACCGAGATCCTGCCGGATCACCATGGCCGGTGACCTGTCGCTGGCCGAGGCGCGCCGCGTCGCTCTGTCGGCGCAGGGTTTCGGCCGAGCGCGACCGATCGGCCGCGTCGACCGCAGGCATCTTCGTCGGGTGGTGCACCAGATGGGCGTCATCCAGATCGACTCGGTCAACGTCCTCGTACGAAGCCAGGAGCTTCCATTGTTCGCCCGCCTCGGGCCGCATCCGCGGTCGTTGATCGCGGATGCCACCCGTGACGGCGAGCTGTTCGAGTACTGGGTCCACGAGGCGTGTCACGTTCCGACCGAACATCATCCACTGCACCGCTGGCAGATGGCGCAGCCGCACCGGTGGCGCAGTATCGACGCGCTCGACCGACGTCGGCCGGGTTTCGTCGACGAGGTCGAGCGGCGGGTGGCTGCTGACGGACCGCTCACGTCGGCCGATCTGTCACAGCGGGTCGGCAAGAAGGGGACGTGGTGGGACTGGGACGACGGCAAGGTGGCGCTCGAGTACCTGTTCTGGACGGGTCGGTTGAGTGCGCGCCGTCGATCGAGCGATTTCGCACGGCTGTACGACCTGACCGAGCGGGTGATCCCCGCCGAGGTGCTGGCCCTGCCCACTCCGACCGAGCTCGAGGCTCGGACTGGTCTGCTCGAGCTGGCCGCTCGCCATCTGGGTGTCGCGACGGCCGAGGACCTGGTCGACTACCACCGGCAGCGGATGGCACCGTGCCGGCCCTTGATCGCAGCACTCGTCGAAGCGGGCCGGCTCCGCCAGGTCCGTGTCGAGGGGTGGGAACGACCGGCCTACGTGCACATCGACACGTCCACACCGCGACGCATCGATGCCCGGGCGCTCCTCAGTCCCTTCGACCCGGTCGTGTGGTGCCGGCCGAGGGTCGAGCGCCTGTTCGGGTTCCGGTACCGGATCGAGATCTACGTGCCCGCGCCGAAACGCCAGTACGGGTACTACGTGTTGCCGTTCCTGCTGGGAGACCGTCTCGTGGCACGGGTCGACCTGAAGGCCGATCGCCAGCGACGGGTCCTGCTCGTCCAGGGGGCGTTCCTCGAGCCGGGCGAGCCGAGCGGACTCGTGAGCGAGGCCCTCGCCGCCGAGTTGGTCTCGATGGCCGGCTGGCTCGGTCTCGACACGGTCGACGTGATCGGCCGCGGCGACCTGGCGTCGCCCGTGTCGGGTGCGCTACGTCGCTACGCTGCCACCTGATGTCCGAGACCGGGCCACCGTCATCAGGCGACGACACGACTCGCATGCCGCGCTGGCTGTGGCGCGGCATCGTGCTGTTCTGGCTCGGGTATCTCGCCACGCTCGTGCTCCGGGTGACGGTGCTGCGCCTCGGGAACCTCCTGCTGCTGCTCCTCGTGTCGCTGTTCCTGTCGCTCGCGATCGAGCCGGCCGTGAAGGTGATGTCGGCACGTGGATGGCGGCGCGGTTCGGCGACGATCGTCATCCTGCTCGCCGTCGTCGCAGCGTTCCTGGTGTTCGTCGTGGCGATCGGATCGCTGGTGGCGAGTCAGGTCGCCGACCTCCTCCGGAACTCCGAGACCTACGTCACCCGGACGGTCGACTTCATCAACGACACCTTCGACACCAACATCGATCCCGCCGACGTGATCGACGAGATCCGCTCTCCCGACGGGCCGGTGCAGCAGTTCATCACCAACCAGAGCGGTCGGGCGCTGCGGCTGTCGGCCGCAGCCCTCGGGCTGGTGTTCCAGGCCCTGACCGTGCTGCTGTTCACCTTCTACCTGGTCGCGGACGGACCAAAGTTGCGCCATGCGATCTGCAGCCGGATGCGTGAGGATCGCCAACACCGGTTCTTGTCGGCGTGGGAGTTGGCGATCGACAAGACCGGCGGCTACCTCTACTCGCGGGTCCTGCTGGCCGGCCTGTCGGCGCTGTTCCACTGGATCCTGTTCCAGTCGATCGGTACACAGGCGCCGGTGGCGCTCGCGTTGTGGGTCGGGTTCATGAGCCAGTTCCTTCCGGTGGTCGGGACGTATCTGGCCGGGGTGCTGCCCATCCTCGTCACGTTGATCGACTCTCCGATCGAGGCGCTGATCGTCGGCATCGGCATCCTGCTGTATCAGCAGATCGAGAACTACCTCTTCTCGCCGCGCATCACCGCCCGAACGATGGAGCTCCATCCTGCGCTCGCGTTCGGCTCGGCGATCGCCGGTGGTGCCGTGCTCGGTGTCGTCGGTGCGGTACTCGCGCTGCCGGCCGCAGCGATGGCGCAGGCTCTGCTCGGTCACGCCGGGCCGAGGTACGACGTGGTCGGTTCTCCGCTCACCCAGATCCCCGGACGGGCGTCACCGGATCCGGCCCGTCCACCGGCGGCCGGCGGCGCCGACGATGAGCCGACCTGACGATTTCGCCCCGGTCGCCGTGACGACACGCTCGGGGGTCGACGAGTCGGTGCACTTCGGTGCGGTGGTCGCCGTCGATCGCACGGGAGCGGTCGACTGGTCGGTGGGTGACCCTGATGCCCTCGTGTACCCGCGCTCGTCGAACAAGCCGATGCAGGCGGTCGCCATGGTGCGAGCCGGTCTCGATCTCCCCGCCGAACTCCTGGCGCTCGTGTGCGCGAGCCACGACGGTTCACCGATGCATCGCGATGGCGCCGAGCGCATCCTGCACGGTGCCGGACTCACCGTGGCCGACCTGGGCAACACCGCCGACCTGCCGCTCGATCCTGTCGAGGCCGAGCAGATCCTGCGATCGGGAGGCGCGCGAACCGCGCTCCAGATGAACTGCAGCGGCAAGCACGCGGGCATGCTCGCCACCTGCGTGGCCAATCGGTGGGATCACGATGGCTCGTATCTCGCCATCGACCATCCGCTGCAGCAGACGATCACCGCGACCATCGTCGAGTTGAGCGGCGACGACGGTTGTCCCGTGGGCGTCGACGGGTGCGGCGCGCCGGCGCACACGATGTCACTCGTCGGACTGGCCCGCGCCTTCGCAGCAATCGCGTCGGGACAGGCTGGAAGCGCCGGGAAGGCTGTGCACCACGCCATGACCGCTCACCCCGAGATGGTCGGCGGACCGCGACGGGATGTGACGGCGCTGATGAGGGCGGTGCCCGGGCTGATGGCCAAAGACGGTGCCGAAGGCGTGTACGCCGCCGCGCTCCCCGACGGCCGGGCCGTCGCCATGAAGGTGGCCGACGGGGCGAATCGCGCCCGCCCGCCGGTGATGCTCGCCGCACTCGAACGGATGGGTGTGAGGGTCGCTCATCTCGGCGACGCGCTGATCGAACCGATCCGCGGGCATGGCCACGCGGTCGGCACTGTGCGATCGTTGATCTCGTGACCGCCATCCCCTTCGTCACGCTCGACTCACCGCGTTACGGCGACGCCGTCGAGGTGTCACCGCTGATCCGGCGTGTGATCGCCGAGAACCCGTCGAAGTTCACCTACCACGGCACGGGTACCTACATCGTGGGTGCCGGCACCGATGTGGCGGTCATCGACCCCGGGCCCCGGCTCGATGCGCACCGCGACGCGCTGTGGGAGGCGCTCCGCGGACGTCGGGTCACGGCGATCCTGGTCACCCATTGCCACGCCGATCATTCGCCGCTCGCGGCCTGGCTTCGCAGCGAGACCGGCGCACCGACGATCGGCTTCGGGCCGCACCCGCAGATCGTCGACCCCGACGCGGACGAGTCGATGCTGGAACCCGTCGACGGCGACGAGCGTGGTGAGTCGACGACGATCGAGGAGAGCATCGACCTCGAGTTCGTCCCGGACCGCAGGGTCGTGCACGACGAGATCGCCGCATCGGGGAGCGACTGGACGCTGCGTGCCGTGCACACGCCGGGTCACACCTCGAACCATCTGTGCTTCGCGCTCCACGAGGAGCAGGCCCTCTTCACCGGTGACCACGTCATGGGCTGGAGCACGACCGTCATCGCGCCACCCGACGGAGACATGGCCGCCTACCTCCGGTCGCTGCAGGTGGTCCGCGGGCGCCACGATCGCGTGTTCTGGCCGACCCACGGCGCCCCGGTCACCGACACCAGGGCATTCCTCGATGCGTTCATCGCGCACCGACTGGAGCGGGAAGCCCAGGTCGTTCAGGCCGTGCGATCGGGTGTGTCGACGATCGCCGACATGGTCGCGCTGCTGTATGCCGACGTCCGTGCCGAGTTGCACAAACCTGCCGGCCGTAGTGTCCTCGCGCACGTGGTGAAGCTCGTCGACGAGGGGCTCGTCGCGGTCGACGGCGATGCGCGGCCCACGCTGAAGGCGGTCTACCGGCCGGTGTGACCCCGGTCGTCGACAGAGGTCAGCTGTACTGGTCGAGGATGCTCGACTCGGTGAGGCGATCGATGGCTTCCTTGATGGCGTGGGCGTCGTCGAGGGTCACGCCGGGCACGTCGGCGATCTCTGCGACCGTGGCTCGCTGCAGTGCGGACAGCTCACCGAACCGTTCGACGACGGCCTCGGCCAGTATCGGGCTGATGCGCTGGACCCGGGTGAGGATCCGCAGACCCCGTGGCGAGGCAGGGGCGTCGCCATCGAGTTGGCTGCTCGCGTAGTGCCCGGTGATCGTCGGGTAGTCGGACGTGACCAGCTCGATCTGCTGATCGATGTCGCCGTACAACTCGTCCAGCTGCAGCCGGAGCAGTCGGGCATCGACACCCAGTTCGACGATCATCGTCTCGAGCTCGGTGGTGATGCGGTGCACCATGTCGCCGCATCTGACGACTGCCGCCACGTCGCGAACCGTGACGACGTCTTCGAGCTCGTTGGTGGTGAGCGCTCCGACCGCGTCGTCGAGCCGGGCCTTGTAGCGCTCGAGCGTCTGCAGCGCCTGGTTGGCGCGATCGAGCAGCCGACCGATGTCTTGCAGTTGGTGCTTCGTGCCGCCTGCGTAGAGGTTGATGACGCTCATCTCCTCGCTCACGCTGACCACGGGGACATCGAGCGAGCGAGCCACGCGTTCGGCCGTGCGATGCCGAGTGCCCGTCTCGCTGGTGGCGACGGTCGGATCGGGCACCAGATGAACGTTGGCCCTCGCGATCCGCGTGCAGTCGCTGTTCAAGATGATGGCACCGTCCATCTTGGCCAACTCACTCAATCGCTGAGGGCTGTAGGGAGCATCGAGCAGGAAACCGCCGCTGCAGATGGCGAGCACCTCTGGGCCGTCACCGACCACCACCAGGGCACCCATCTTGGCGCGTACGACGCGGTCGAGTCCGTCGCGAAGTGGGGTGCCGGGGGCAACGGTCGCGAGCGCGGCGTGGAGTGCGTCTGCAGCCGGACCGAGCAGCGTCATGTGCGAAGTCTAGGGACCGTTGAGACCAGCCGCCGTCAGGGCTTCGCTGAGGGTCGCCACCTTGATGACCGACATCGCCTCGGCCCCGTCGGGCGAGTTGGCCGGAATGATCGCCCGTCGGAAGCCCAGTCGCTCTGCCTCGTTCAGGCGACGCCGGGCATGCGACACCTGGCGGACTTCGCCGGCCAGGCCGATCTCGCCGAAGACGACCAGATCGGGTGCCAGCGGGCGACCGGCGAGCGCGCTGACCAGCGCGAGGCAGATCGCGAGGTCGGCTCCGGGTTCGACCAGCCGGACACCGCCGACGGCCGACGCGTACACCTCGATACTTGCCGTGGGGACACGAGCCCGTCGTCCGAGCACTGCGAGGAGCATGGCCAGCCGACCCGGGTCGAGCCCCTGGGCGCTGCGGCGCGGGGGTGCCTGTGATGTCGTTGGGTTGGTGAGCGCCTGCACCTCGACCAGCAGCGGCCGCTGGCCCTCGAGCGTCGGCAGGACGGCAGAGCCGGGAACACCCGTGCGCCGATCGGCGAGGAACAGCCGACTTGCATCGGGGACCCCGACCAGGCCCTGCTCGAGCATCTCGAACAGCCCGAGCTCGTCGGTCGGACCGAATCGGTTCTTGACGGCCCGCAGCATCCGCAGCGAGTGATGACGGTCACCCTCGAACGACACGACGACATCGACGAGGTGCTCGAGCGTGCGCGGCCCGGCGAGGGCGCCGTCTTTGGTGACATGGCCGACCATGACGATCGGGATGCCACGGGTCTTGGCCTCGTGCACCAGACGCGACGCGCACCCGCGAACTTGGACGACCGAGCCGGGCGTCGAACCGAGCTCGGGGTCGGCCACGGTCTGGATGCTGTCGACCACGACGAGCGACGGCCGGACCTCGTCGATCGCGGTGACGATGTGCGGGAGCATGGTCTCGGATTGCAGCCACAGGTCGGACCGCAGCGCGCCGAGGCGCTCGGCACGCAGACGAACCTGCGATGCGCTCTCTTCGGCACTCACGTACAGCGACCGTCCCGGCCACGCGGCCAGCAACTGCAACAGCAGCGTCGACTTCCCGATGCCCGGTTCTCCGCCGACCAGGACCGCCGAGCCGGGAACGATGCCCGACCCGAACACCCGGTCGAGTTCGGCGAGACCGGTGGGCAGCGGTCCTCCCTGTGACGCATCGACCTCGTCGATCGGGCGTGGCGGTGCAGCAGGACCGAGGTGAGCGATGGTCGCTGGGGCGAGATCGGGCCCTTCGACGTCCTCGACGAGGCTGTTCCAGGCCGAACAGGCCGAACATTGCCCGGCCCATTTCGGATGGGCGGTGCCGCAGTCGGAACAGCGATGAACGAGACGGAGCTTTGCCACGAGGCGAACCCTACGCAGGGGGTGTGGCGCGGCGGTCCGGTCGGCTGCCACCGAGCCCTCGTCGTCGACGAACGCGAACGACCCAGCCGATCACGACCACGGAACCGACGACCCAAGCCGTCAGGGCCACCAGAGCGAGTACCGACAGCGCCGACCAGAGCGCCCCCCGCCGCAGCGAGTCGTCGGCGACGGTGCCCACGTCGAGCCGCGAGCCATCGAGCGGGACCTCCCACGCGACCACCTCACGCGCTGACGGTCGTGCCGTGGCCGCATCGTCGGCCGCAGGTTCCGGTGTCTCGGATCCCTCGACGGTCACCTCGCCCGTCGTCGACTGCACGTCGCCGGCCAGGGCAACTCGAAGCTCGATCCCGACCATCTGCGTCGGGTCGACGCCCGATGCGGCGATGTCGTCGGCATACGGCGCGGCCCCGAGCGAAGCCAGCAGGTCGGGGTCGGTGAAGGCCAGCAGACCGCCCTCGACGCCGAGCGCTCCGGTGAGCGTGAGCCTCACTCGGTCGTCGGTCGCGTCGCGGGCCAGGGCCAAGGTGCGAAGTGGTCCGTTCGGGCCGTTGATCGTCGCCAGGAGGGCCGTGGCCTGCTCGGGCGTTGCGAACGGCCGCGTCAGCGTCATCGACAGCCCACCCTCGGCGGTCTCTGCCGGCCCGTCGACCGACCATCCGGCAGCTCGTAGGTCGTCCACCCGGATGTCGTCGGCCAGGCCCGGCGCAGCGCTCACCACCGCTGCGTCGGTGGTGACCTCGACCGTCACGACCCCGGACCCGTTCTGCGCGACCTCGACCATGACATCGACGTCCACACGGCAGCTCGCCATCGTCACCACGACGACGGCGAGCAGCAGCGGCAACAGGCGGCGAGTCACGCCGCGATCATGACAGGTCAGCTCACTCGGTGACGGGTGGCTCGACGTCGGCTCCGGTTGCCGCCAGCTCGACGGCCGCCGGAGGCTGGAAGCCCTCGACTGCCCGGAACGAGATCCGCTGCTGGCCCGGACGATCGGGATCGTCCTCGGTGTCGACCACGATGATCTGGCCGGCGTGGAACTCCTTGTACAGGATCTTCTCGCTGAGGGCGTCTTCGATCATGCGCTGGATCGCCCGGCGCAGCGGTCGTGCGCCGAGTTGCGGGTCGTACCCCTTGTCGGCGAGCAGTTCCTTGGCGCTCTGGGTGAGTTCGATGCCGAGACCCTGGCTCTCGAGCTGGACCGTGAGGCGCTTGGTCATCATGTCGACCATCTGCATCACCTCGTCCTTGGCCAGCTCGTGGAAGACGATCAGCTCGTCGACACGGTTGAGGAACTCGGGACGGAAGTGGCCCTTCAGGGCGTCCATCACCTTGTCCTTCATCCGCTCGTAGGTCATCGCCGAGTCGCCCTTGGTGAAGCCCACGTTTCCCTTGCGCAGATCGCTCGAGCCGAGGTTCGAGGTCATGATCAGCACGGTGTTGCGGAAGTCGACCGTCCGGCCCTGGCTGTCGGTGAGGCGACCCTCTTCGAGGATCTGCAGGAGCGTGTTGAACACGTCCGGGTGGGCCTTTTCGATCTCGTCGAAGAGCACCACGCTGAACGGCTTGCGCCGCACCGCCTCGGTGAGCTGGCCACCTTCTTCGTATCCGACGTAGCCGGGAGGCGAACCCACCAGACGACTGACGGTGTGCTTTTCCATGTACTCGCTCATGTCGAGCGCGATCAGCGAGTTCTCGTCACCGAACAAGAACTCGGCGAGCGTCTTGGCCAACTCGGTCTTGCCGACACCGGTCGGGCCGAGGAAGATGAACGAGCCGCTCGGCCGCTTCGGATCCTTCAGGCCGGCTCGAGTGCGGCGAACGCTCTGGCTGACGGCCCGGATGGCGTCTTCCTGGCCGATGATCCGCTTGTGGAGTTCGGCCTCCATGTTGAGGAGCTTCGCCGTCTCCTCTTCGGTGAGCTTGTACACCGGGATACCGGTCCAGATGCTGAGCACCTCGGCGATCGCCTCTTCGTCGACCTCGTCGAACAGGTCGACGCCGCTCGCTTTGACCTCGGCCTCCTTCGTCGCCTTCTCGTCGAGCAGCGACTTCTCTTGGTCGCGGAGACGACCGGCCTCTTCGAATCGTTGCTCTTCGACGGCGCGCTTCTTGGCTTCTTGCACGTCGATGAGCTTCAGCTCGATCTCTTTGAGATCCGGTGGGGTGCCCATCCGCTTGATCCGCAGACGGCTACCGGCTTCGTCGATGAGGTCGATCGCCTTGTCCGGCAGATGGCGGTCGCTGATGTAGCGGTCGGCCAGGTTGGCGGCCGCGACGATCGCCTGATCGGTGATGGTGACCCGGTGGTGGGCCTCGTACTTGTCGCGTACGCCCTTCAAGATCTCGATCGTGTGGGCGATCGTCGGCTCTTCGACCTTGACCGGCTGGAAGCGACGCTCGAGCGCAGCGTCCTTTTCGAGGTGCTTGCGGTACTCGTCGAGCGTCGTGGCCCCGATCGTCTGCAGCTCGCCGCGGGCGAGCATCGGCTTCAGGATCGAGGCGGCGTCGATCGCACCTTCGGCCGCGCCTGCCCCGACCAGCGTGTGGATCTCGTCGATGAACAACACGATGTCGCCGCGGGTCTTGATCTCCTTCAGCACCTTCTTGAGGCGCTCTTCGAAGTCGCCGCGGTACCGACTGCCGGCGACGAGCGCACCGAGATCGAGGGTGTAGAGCTGCTTGTTGCGCAGCGTCTCGGGGATGTCGTTGCTGACGATCTTCTGGGCGAGGCCCTCGACGATCGCCGTCTTGCCGACCCCGGGTTCGCCGATGAGTACCGGGTTGTTCTTGGTGCGACGGCTGAGGATCTGCATCACTCGCTCGAGCTCGCGCTCGCGGCCGATCATCGGATCGAGCTTCTTCTCGCGCGCCAGCTGCGTGAGGTTGCGCCCGAACTGGTCGAGGATCTGGCTGTTGCCCTTGTCGCCCTGGTCTTCCTTGGCGGCGGACGAACCGGCACCGGTGGCCGCCGGAGGTTCGCCCTTGCCCTGACCGCCCTGATAGCCGGACAGCAACTGGATGACCTGCTGGCGCACACGACTGAGGTCGGCGCCGAGCTTGACGAGCACCTGAGCTGCCACACCTTCGCCCTCGCGGATGAGCCCGAGGAGGATGTGCTCGGTCCCGATGTAGTTGTGGCCGAGCTGCAGCGCCTCGCGCAGCGACAGCTCGAGCACCTTCTTCGCTCGGGGCGTGAAGGGAATGTGCCCCGACGGTGATGAGCCGCCCTGGCCGATGATCTCCTCGACCTGGCTGCGCACCGCTTCGAGCGAGATGCCGAGCGACTCGAGCGACTTGGCGGCGACGCCCTCGCCCTCGTGGATCAGCCCGAGGAGGATGTGCTCGGTTCCGATGTAGCTGTGGTTGAGGAGTCGTGCTTCTTCTTGCGCCAGCACGACCACTCGGCGAGCCCGATCGGTGAAGCGTTCAAACATGTGGAGAGTGTACCGGCGGGTATCTGGGCCGCCATGTCGTGCCAGGTGTTCCGCGTTCGCCGGGTCGTGACACGTGCGACCCGGGTCACCGGAATAAACCTGCGGTCTGTTCGTGGTCGCGGGTCTGTCTGACCTAGCCTGACCGGCATGGCGCCGTTGCCGTTCCTCTCCCTGCCAGGAATGGCGGCAGACGTCGAACGGATCGAGGATGCCCTCGTGGCGTCGGTCCGGACGGGCGATCCCTATCTCAACGAGATCGCCTCGCACCTCATCGTGGCCGGCGGCAAGCGTCTCCGCCCGGTCCTCACGCTGGTCGCCGTGCAGATCGCGGGTGGCCCGTCCACCGATGACGCCGTGCAGGGCGGCATCGCGTGCGAGCTCGTGCAGACGGGTTCGCTGTATCACGACGACGTGATGGACGAGGCGCCGACGCGTCGCGGCGTCGAGACGGTCAATGCGAAGTGGGGCAACCTGCAGGCCATCCTCGCCGGCGACTTCTTGCTGTCGAGAGCCTCCGAGATCGCTGCATCACTCGGGACCGAGGTGGCTGCGCTGCTCGCGCGCACGATCGGCCGCCTGTGCGAAGGCCAGATCGAAGAACTCCGCCACACCTACAACGCGGCGCGTCCCGAGCAGTCGTACCTCGCGTCGATCGCCGGCAAGACCGCGTCGCTCTACGCGACGTCGGCTCGCATCGGTGGCCTCGTCGCCGGTTTCGACCGCGCCATGGTCGATGCATTGACCCAGTACGGCGAAGCGTTCGGGATGGTGTTCCAGATCGTCGACGACCTGCTCGACCTCACGGCGACCGACGATCAACTCGGCAAGCCGGCCGGCCACGACATGGTCGAGGGCGTGTACACCCTGCCCGTGTTGCGGACCCTGCAGTCCGGGGGCATCGCCGCCGCCTCGCTGCTCGACCTCCTCGGGCGGCCGCTCGAGGCCAGCGAGCGAGAGAAGGCGCTCGAGATCGTCCGTGCGAACGGAGGAGTCGACTCGGCACTGGTCACCGCACGCGAGTGGGCAGACCGGGCCGTCGAGTCGTGCGGCGCATTGCCCGCCAGTCCGGCGACGGATGCACTTCGTGCCGCCCCGGCGGCGCTGCTGGCCACACTGCCTCAGTGACGGTCGGGTACGTCGCCTCGGTACTCAGGCGTCGGGCGCCAGGCGGAGCACCGTCGATGCCGCCCGCGCCGCCGACTCGGCAACCGCCGGTACTCCCGGCCTCAGCATCCCGAGCATCGTCCTGAGCGTCGCTGCGGCCAGGGTGTCGGAGTGGGTGACGGCCGCGGCGTAGCGACGCATGACCGCCGGGCGGCCCAGTGCACGCGCCGACAGTCGGCCGGTCTTGTACTGCTCGCCGTAGCGTTCGGCCAGACGACGGGGGTAGTGCTGGAGTGCCGTCGGCCCCGACTCGGTGAGCGCCTCGTGGATGACATCGGCGGCCATCCTGGCGGTCTCGAAGGACGCGTCGACACCCATGCCGGTGAACGGACTGGCAGCACCGGCGGCGTCGCCCACCACGAGGAACGACGGCCCTGCGGTCGGCTGCACCGAACCGCCGATCGGGATGCGCCCCACCCGAACCACGCCGGCCACCGCTGCGGGATCGAGGTCCCATCGGGTGGCGATGCTGTCGACGAACTCGTCGAGGAGGTGGGCGACGTTGAGGCTCTTGATGTCGCGAGCGGTGGAGAGCACGAGCGCACCGACGTTGACCGTGCCGTCGCCGATGGGCGCCACCCAGCCATAACCGGGGATGGCGTCGCCGCTGCGGTCGACGAGGTCGAGCGACACCTCGAGTCGATGGTCGTCGTGGCGCGGGGAGGGCCAGTACGAGCGGATCGCCGTGGCGAAGGGCCAACCGCGAGTACGAAAGGTGCCGAGGGCCCGGCCGAAGGTGCTGTTGGCCCCGTCGGCGACCACGACGTACGGCGCCGAGACGCTCGACGACACCCCATCGGCAGAGCGGATCGTCGCCCCCCGGACGAACCCACGCTCGACGATCGGCTCGATGGCATCGTGGCCGAACAGGATCCGGGCGCCCGCGGCCGCAGCGTGCTCGGCCAGCGTCTCGTCGAGATCGCGGCGGCGGGCGGTGACCCCGAATCGAGCGAGATCGGGGTGTCGCGGCCACTCGAGTTCGCGGGACGCCCCATGGGCGGTGATCACGACCGAGTCGAGCCGATGCCAGCGCTGGAGCGAACCACCGAGGCCCAGGTCGCGAAGCTGCGCGACCGCTCTCGGGCTGAGCACATCGCCGCACGCCTTCGACCGGGGAAACCGTCGCCGCTCGATCACGGTGACGTCGTGGCCTCGCGAGGCGAGCCAGTAGGCAGCGGCACACCCCGCCGGACCGCCACCGACGATCAGGACGTCGGCGGTGGCGTGAGCGCTCACGGTCAGGGCATCTCGGCGCCGGAGCCCTCGGCAGGGGCCTCACCGACGCCGATGCTCCCCTCGATGAGATCTCCGATGTCGGCGAACGAGGCAGCACCCTCTTCGAGGTCCACCCAGCCGGGGGACTCCGGGCTACACCAGTTCTCGTACTCCTCGAGGTAGTCCGCAGTCGGGTCTGCGCCGCCGAGCGTGTAGCGCTCGTGGCAGACCACGGCGAGGATCTGCGCGTCGGTGAGTGCCCCGCCCGTCGTGGCTCCGAAGTTGGGCATGACGCCACGGGCGCCCGTCAGGTGCGGGCCGCCCTCGCGGTCGGGGTTGCCGTAGACCGAGACTCCGGCCGCCTGGTACTGCTGCGTGCCGAAGTACACGTAGCGAAGTTGGTCCTCGATGCGCGGGAACGTCTTCAACACCTCGCCGCCGGAGAAGGCGTACCCGAGGCCACCTTCGCCTCCGGCGCCGTGGCAACCCGAGCAGTTCGCCGTGTACAGCGCCACGCCTTCGCCGAGGGGTCCCGACACCTTCTGCTCTTTGGGGGTGAGACCTCGCGCGTACATGAAGAGCCAGACGGGCAGCAGGCTGAGCGTCATCATCGCCCAGAACGGGATCTTCTTGCGCGACTTCGCTGCAGCCAGGAACGGGGGGTCCGGCTTGGGCGGCGGCGGCGTGGCAGGCGCCGGCTTCGAGGCCTTCGGAGCTGCCGGCGTGGCGGCAGCGGCAGGCACGGGCGATGCGGCGGCGCTGGGGGTGGCGCCGGCGTCGGCCGGGGCGGGGGCACCGGTGGCTTTCGACTTGGCGGCCTGGCTGCGCTTGAGGAGATGCTCGGGGATCTCGGTCACGAGGGACCACGATAGACCGGGGCGGTCGTGAAAGCGGAATCTGTGAAGAATGGTCGGTGCACGAATGCACGACCTGGCGAACTCGGTACCCGGAGGTGATAGACCCACACCGGGAGGCCGCCGTGACGTCTGTCCGGTGACTGATCCGCCAGCGAACTGGTGTCACCCCCGGGTCGGGTGACTAGTGTTCGTGCTGAGTTTCACAAGTGGCGGCCGCAGGGCCGTCGTCGTACCCACCGCAGCTGAAGAGGAGCGCACCGGAGTGCAGCTTGCAATCGACGTACTGAGCTGGCCTGGGATGAACCAGGCATTCCTCTTCTCCTTCTTCCTGTCCACGGGCCTCGCGCTGCTGGCGATCCCCTTCGCGAAGCGTCGCCCGGCCGACAAGAAGGTCACCTGGGGCGAGGCGATGCTCGGATCGACCTATGCGTTCGGCGTCATGTTCATCGCATTCGGCGTCGTGCCGCACCAGTGGATCGACCACGCCGACAAAGACCTCGGGTGGACTCGGGCCAAGATCCTGTACGGACCGTTCGATCTCCTGAAGCCGCAGGCCTACGGTGGCTGGTTCCCGATGACGCTGCAGTACGAGGCGATCCGCGACATCATCGTGGTGCTCATCCACGTGTGGTACTTCGGTCTCGTGATCTTCCTCTGGATCATGTGGCAGAACCGCGGCAAGGCGAGCACGTCCACGGAAATCGCGACCTCGACGTTCGGCCGGCCACTGGCGAGGAAGGGCTGACGGATGGCACGTACCGACGCGAACCCACCGCTGATGCCCTATACCGACGCGTACCAGCTCGTCGAGGTCGATGCCGACTACCTCACCAAGGCCGTCAAGCCCAAGCAGTTCATCCACATCGACCAGACCGAGTGCATCATGTGCGAGGGATGCGTCGACATCTGCCCGTGGAAGTGCATCCACATGGTCAACCCCTCGGCGATCGCCGAGGCGAGCGGCACCGAACAACCCGGTGTCGACCCGAGCGACAACGTCGTGTTCATCATCGACGATGACATCTGCACTCGCTGCGCCCTGTGCGTCGACCGCTGCCCGACCGGCGTCATCATCCTCGGCAAGGTGGGGACCCCGGACATCAACGGCAGTCACCACACCCGTACCAACAACCACGGCTATGCCTACGGCATGCGCCTCTGAGCCCCGGCCCGCCCGCTAAAGGAACCGACACAGATGGCAAAGATCATCGACGAGAGCCCCCGGCCCACGGTGAAGGACCGCGTCAACAAGGTCGTCAACGACACCCAAGGCAGCCAGGTCTGGAACAGCATCTTCCGGCCGGGTTCGATCTTCCGCAAGGGCTACACCGACAGCCCCCGAAACCGTTCGTACGTCGTGATGAACTCGGTGCTGTACCACCTGCACCCGGTGAAGGTGAAGCGTCACGCGGTCAAGGTGAGCTACACCCTCTGCCTCGGAGGGCTGAGCTTCTTCTTGTTCATCCTCCTCACCGTCACCGGCATCTTCTTGATGTTCTTCTACCGGCCCGAGGCAACGCAGGCCTGGAACGACATCTCGAACCTGCAGACCTCGGTCACGTTCGGGTTGCTCGTGCGAAACATGCATCGATGGGGCGCCCACCTCATGGTGCTGAGCGTGTTCTTGCACATGGCGCGGGTCTTCTACCACGGTGCCTACAAGGCTCCCCGCGAGTTCAACTGGGTCATCGGCGTGGTGCTGTTGATGCTGACGCTGCTGCTCAGCTTCACCGGTTACCTGCTGCCGTGGGACCAGTTGGCGCTGTGGGCCGTCGCGGTGGGAACCAACATGATGGGCTACACGCCCGTGGTCGGCCCCGAGGTCCGCTTCGTGCTCCTCGGAGGCAAGGAGATCGGTCCCGAGACACTGCTTCGCTGGTATGTGCTCCACGTGCTGCTGTTGCCGTTCGTGATCGTCATCTTCATGGCCATCCACTTCTGGCGAGTCCGCAAGGACGGCGGCATCTCGGGGCCGCTGTGATGTCGTCGACCGTCTCGTTCCGCACCGTCACGGAAGAGGGAGTTCCCACCCATGACTGAGATCCCCGAGCACCTCCTGAAGCGTGCACAAGCCGCACGCGAGAAGGCGGCATCGAGCGACGCTGCAGCGAGCGGCGAGGCAGCGCCGGCAGCCGCCGCTGCGCCGGCTGATCCGCGCATCCCCGCCCACCTGCTCGAGCGCAGCCGTGCCGCCAAGGCCAAGGCCGATGGTGGCGACGCCCCGAGTGGCGGTGGCGTGGCGGTGCAGGAGAAGATCGCCAGCGTGGTCCAGGCCGCGCCGACCGGCGGCGGCGTTCCTGTCGGCGCCGGCCCGGGTGGCAACACCCAGCGCCTGCTCACCGTCGTCAAGAGCGGCTCCATCCAAGAGGTCAAGGCGACTCCGGTCGACAAGGTCCACACGTGGCCCCACCTGCTCGCCGTCGAGTTCGTCGCGGCGCTGCTGTGCACGGCGTTCACGTTCTTCTTCTCGATCTTCGTGAACGCCCCGCTCTTGCAGTTGGCCAACAACAACCAGACCCCGAACCCGTCGAAGGCCCCGTGGTACTTCCTCGGTCTGCAGGAACTGCTGACGATGTTCCACCCCATGGTCGCCGGCGTGACGATCCCGGGTGTGGGCTTGATCTTGTTGATTTTCGCCCCCTACATCGACAAGAACCCGTCGAACAAGCCCGAGGATCGCAAGTTCGCGATCTCGATCATGACCGTGCACCTCATGTTCTGGGCCGTGCTCGTCATGATCGGCTCGTTCTTCCGTGGTCCTGGATTCAACTTCACCCTGCCGTGGCGCGACGGCCTGTTCTTCGAGCTCTGAGGTCGACATGAGTCCAGCAGCAGTCATCGCCATCGTGATCGGCGTCGTGGTCGTCCTCGGTGCGATCGTCCTCGTCACCGCCGCCCGGCGCAGTGATGTCCGGGGTGCGGGTGCGCTCAGTCGTGAGACTCGTCGTCGTGACCGCGACGCCGAGATCGACCTGCCCCAGGCAGCGTCGGGTCGCGAGGTCGAGCGGGCCGCCGTGGCCGAACGTTCCACCTCGCTCGTCAAGGCGAGTTCGATGGCCCCGGCCGAGTGGACCCCGCCCGATCCCGAGGCGGTCGGTGTCAGCCGACGCCAGTTCTTCAACCGGGCCAACATCGCCCTCATGGGCGCTGGCCTCGGCACCTTCGCGGCGGCCAGTTTCGTGGCATTCCTGTGGCCGTTCGCCACGGGGGGCTTCGGTGGCAAGGTGCGCGTGGGCAAGCGCGACGAGATCATCAGCTCGATCCGCTCGAGCGGCGGCTTCTTCTATGCCGCCGAGGCGCGAGCATGGATCGTCGAGTACCCGTCGGGGGCCTTGCCGAAGGCCGAGGGTGCCTACCAGCCCGTCATCTACTCGGGCATGGAGCAGGGCCTCACGGCGCTGTACCAGAAGTGCCCACACCTCGGCTGCCGAGTCCCGAACTGCGTCAGCAGCCAGTGGTTCGAGTGCCCCTGCCACGGCTCGCAGTACAACCGCGTCGGCGAGAAGAAGGCTGGCCCGGCACCTCGCGGCATGGATCTGTTCGCGCTCTCCGTCAGTGGCAGCGGCGACGTGGTGATCGACACCGGAACCGTCTACGCGGGCCGACCGATCGGTACGAACACCACCGGTCAGGAAGCGGAAGGACCGCACTGCGTATGACCCGCCACCTCCCTCACACGTTCATCCCGAAAGAAGGCGCGTAGTCCATGCTGGCCATCGCAACGCAGTCCATCGCCTGGGTGATCTTCACCATCTCGCTGGTGGGCTGGATCGCCTATTACCTGGCGAGCCGTCGTGCCGCTCGGTCCG